>CAZMNK010000006.1:40494-82474 GCA_964567625.1 uncultured Enterobacterales bacterium
TTGATGCGGGGCGCCACGGGGACTCCGTTGGAGAGGAGACGAGGAAGAACACGCTACTTACGCAGTCCAGGGGCAGGTCGGCAAGCCCTGGCCAGCAACAATTCGCGAACGGTTGGCGCGGGCGAGGTGGAGGTTAGGCTGGGCTTGGCGGGCGTTGCTGTCCTGGTGGAGGCCCCGGTCTTCAAAACCGGTCGAGGCGTGTCGAGAGGCACTGCCTGGTGGGTTCGATTCCCATCGCCCGCCGCCATTCCGGCACATCGGCCAACAGGTCCCAGGGCTCAGTCTCCCGGGTACTCGCTGAACAGCACGCCGTTCCCTTCCGAGTCGACCGCCAGTACCTGGATGTACCCGGGCTGCTCGTCCACGCCGCTGTTGCCGTTGATGGCTGGAATCTGGGGGAAGGTGGCTCCGGCCGCTTCGAGTTGGGCGTAGGTCTCCTCGGCATCCTCGACCCACAAGCTGGCATACCCATTGGTGACACCAGGGCGCGGGATGCCATTGAATGCCTTCTTGGCCTGGTAGATCCCGAACACGGTGTCCTCTGCCCACCACCCGTAGTAGCCCCAGTCTGTGTAGGGCTCCCCGAACGCGAGCAGGTCGCTGAACAGTTCCTCGGCCTCCTCCAGTTTGTTCTCGGGGTAGCCGGTGTAGTCGAGAGACAAGACGGCATCGGCCCCGAAATCCGCGATTCCGGCGATGGCGTTGGCGAGGCGCCACTGCGCCTCTTCTTCCACCCAGGCAAGGGTGAGCCACACCTCGTCCCGGGAGAGATGTGCCCCGAGCCCTTCGATGTCCAGGAGGAGCGACGTGAGTTCGTAGGCGCCGACGCCCTGTGTCACCGCCTCGCGGATGGTCACGCGAATCGCCAACCCGTTCTCGGTGGTGTCGAACACCCGGTTCGCACTGCCGCTCTCCATGCCTCGGAGCGCTTCCTGGACCGCATCCGGTCCCACCCCCTGGGCCCATCCCCAGGCGTCCCACCACACGCCATCTGAGAGCAGGACGTCCGTGACGCCCTCTGCATCCGCCGAGGCCCAGTCCTCGAGGAGCGCTTCGGCTGCCTCCGCCAGGCCGCCTGGAGCGTCACTCAAACTGGCCTCCCACGTGACCTCTGGACCCTGGCCCGTGGCGTCGTGTTGCCCCACCCGCTGGACCCACAAGAACGGTGACCCGGCCGGGTCCTGTGCGATGAGGTACGGGTCGGGGCCGAGGTCATCGAGCACCTCGCTCACCACGTCCACGCCCAGATCCACCAGGCGTTCACGCTCTGAGTGGATGTCCTCGGTGGTGTAGAACATCACGTAGCCGCTGGGCAAGCCCCCTTCGGTGGGCGTGCGACCGCCCAGGGTGTGGTCGATCAATCGGAACCTCGGTCGGCCCAGGTTCCAGCTCAAACCCTGTGTCGTGGACGTCTCAGGCGTCCCCAGGAACGGCTCGTAGAAGGCCAGGGCCCGTTCAATGTCGGTGACCGGGTAGACAAAATCGAAGCTGAGCGGGATCCACCCTTCCCGCAGGGGCACGATGCCCCCGGTGGTGTGGTGGGTCGCCAGGCGCCACTGGCCGTCCTGGCGGGTGTACGCCTCGAACGCCCGCCTCAAGCCCGAGCCGGGCCACCGGGCGCCGTATTCTTCCTGGATGACGTAGTCGACAAGGGCGCCTTCTCCATCGGACCGGACCGAAAACTCCTGGACCTCGACCCGGTTGGACAGCCACGGGGTCACCGGGCGCTCGTAGTTCACCCAGTCGGCCTCGAGCTGTGCAGCCAGCTCGTCTCCGATGCCCACATGGCCGCGCACCTCGGAGAAGCGCACCACGTTCGCGTCTGAGTAGGTGGCGTACCCTTCGGCGTCGGTGCCCAGGTAGGCGACCCAGGTTGCGGTGAGAACCTCGGCCAGGTCGCGAAGATCGGCCTCGACGAGTTCTCCGGCAGAGAGCACCTCCGAACGCGCGAACTGCACGTGCCCCCAGCCCTCCGACTGGTCGCTCTCCTTGTTCCAGGCAGACCGCGCAACACCCGCGACGGAAAAGACCAGCTCTCCGCCCGCCCATGTGATCTGCACTTCAGCCTCTGCCGAGGGGCTTCCAGGCTCTGCGGCGTAGACGAGCTGGAAGAGACCCGTTTCGTGGCCCTCCAGACGGGGCGGCAGTGGCTCCACGAGACTGAATCCAGAACCGGAGACCGCCCCTTCAATCTCGACGATCTCCGATGCGCCGGTGTTGGTGAGAACGAACTCGTGCGCCTCGGTCGAACCCTCCACCGTCGGACCGAACCAGGTCTGGTCCAGCGCACTCGGCGTCGTACCGATCGCCCACCCCTGGCCGGTGACGACCAGTCCCGAACCCGAAGCCGTGTCCTCGGAGACGTCTGTGTCCGGGGGAGAGGGGGCTGGTTCCTCGACCGTCGAGGGTGCACATGCAATGGTCAGCCCGACTGCGATGACGAAGCAGTTCACGAACCCTCCATTTCGACCACAGTCCCACATTGTGCATTGAAGGCGAAAGCCTCTGCCCCCCGGGAGTCCGGAGCACCTGCGCCTGAGAAACGGTCACGGGTACAGGTTCGGTGGGTCAGTCGGTGAGCAGGTTGTAGCTGCGGTGCCCCCGCTCGCTGAGCATTGCCCAGCCCGTGTAGACGGCCAGGACGGTACCGATGGGCGGCGTGAACAGGTGGAAGAAACTCACGAAGAGGGCCACTGCGGGTGCCCAGGGCTTGCGCTTCAGCAGGCCTATGCCCGCAGCGATCTGGGGAACCGAGACCAGGGCGGCCACAGCCAGTGCCACCAGGAAGATGAAACCCATGGCTCCCCCCGCCAGGAATCCAGCGGCCTCTGTGGCGGCCGCGGCCAGGCCGGTGACCAGTGCCCCTCCCAGCCCGATCATCGCCAGGCCTGCCAGGCCGCCGAGCAGGGAGAGCACCCCGAAGACGAGGTGCAGGATGCCGAGGACCGTGAAGTGGGTGTCGAAGGGTCGGGACATGGTGGAACTCCGAAGTACACCTGACCGATACGGTGTCCAGTGGTTCCTATTTCGGCCAGGCCCGACTCAGGAGTCCTCCGTCCGGAGGAGGGGTTCCCGTTGGGCGCCGGGGGAGGAGAGCACCTGGGTCTCCGCCAGGTAGATCATCTGGTGGCCAGCCGTGACCGGAGTCGTGTTCGGAGGATTCATGAACTCCTCGCCGGTGCTCGTGTCCCGAAAGCCGATCAACAGGGCTGAGGTCTGGTTCTTGACCTGTAGAGAAGCCTGTTCAAAGGACAGGGGGGCCTGGATGTCCGCGGGAAGGAGGCCCAGGTAGACATTCAGAGAGCCTGCAGCAGCCACCCGGCTCAGGATGGTTGCCGTGCCGGGCATCGTGGCAGCGTGGGCCATCATCGAGTACCCCAGCCGCCCACTCTCCACGACCTCGTTCGCGCCGGCCGACCTGGCGTGTTCCACGTTTTCCGCGTCCAGGATCTCCGCGACCACATGCAGTGGACGCCGTCGCAGGGCATTCTCCGGGTGCTTTTCCAGGAAGGAGCGCATGGTGAACGCGGTCAGGATTGTGATCGCGTCAGCCTCCTGGGGAGAGACCCGACGGGGAGCCACGATGATGGTGGTGTGGGCATGGGTGAGACGGACCTTCGCCATCTCCGATTCCTTGGTGGGGTCGCCCGACACCCACCGAAACCGTGGGGGCGTGTTGAAGGGGCGTTCCCCGGGGCCAAACAGCACCACCTCACGGGGCTTGTCTTCCCCAAGCTCCAGGTGCAGGGCGCTGAGCAGGCCCCGGGCACCTGCGTCGTAGCCGCAGACCACGATGTGATCGAGGGTTGTCATCATTCGGAATCCTTCCTCGCGCACGCTGAGCACGGTGTTGAGAAGCGTGGTCCCTACAATGCCGGCGAAGAGCGCCAGCATGAACATCCCGAGGACCATCAGGAAGCCAGCGGTCAGGCGCCCCAGAAAGGTTTCGGGGGTGATGTCCCCAAAGCCGACCGTCGTGACGGTCACCAGGGCCCACCAGATGCCATCACCGAGTGTCTTCACCCCCTCGTTGACCTCGAACTCCACCAGGTACATGGTGATGCCGCCGAGGCCGACCGCCACGCCGAGGACGGAGAGGGCAAAGGTGAACAACATGGCGTTGTCCGAAAAGGCCCGAAAGAGGCCTTCCAGTGGACTGCTGTTCTTGAACAACCGGACGGCCCGAAGCAGTCGCAAGCCTCGCAGACCCCGCAACTCGGGCACCAACGCCACCACGGTGAGCAGGTCGATGAGGTTGAGCGGTTGGGCGAGGTATCGCAAACGCCCGGTGAGGTGGGCCCGAAGGCGGCCAGCAGCGCTGAAACGGTAGAAGTCCAGCAGCGGTGGCCGAAAGGTGAGCACCCGCAGCGTGATCTCCACCGCGAAGAGCACCAGGATGATCCGGTCCACCACCTGGACCCAGGGGGGGAGTCCACGCTCGACGCCGAACTCCAGCAAGACCAGGAGGATGGAGAGCAGAATGAGGGTCCACACGGCTCCGTGGAGCCAGCGGTAGGCTCTCGTGGATGGACTGTGGAACGTTGCGACGAGCGCCTGGCTGAATTTCTGAAGCATCTGGCTGTTGGCTATCATCACACCCGTGATGAGGACTCAACCCGGGACTGACTTCTGTTTTGCCTGCGGTGTGTCGGTCCAGTTGCCGCCCGCCGCTGGACTCCCGGTCTGCCACCGTTGTCGCGCCAGGGTGGTTCCTGGTCTCGAGGTCGAGTTCACGATCCTGGTCAGAGAGGGATCGCCCCAGGGCCCGATGACGGCCGAGCGGGTCGTCGAGCAACTGGAGAAGGGCTTCTTCGACGGGGAAGACAAGGTCAGTGAGAAGGGACGGATCCCTGTTCGCCTGGACCACCACCCGGATTTCGCGCCGTACTTCATCCCTGGAGACAGCCACCACGAAGCGGTTCACGCCGAGAAGGTCGCCCGGCGGAAGAGCCTGTCCGGCTATCGCAAGCGCCAGGTGATGCGGGTGGTGTGGTGCTGGTTGGCCATCGCCCTCTTCATCGGCCTGGTGCCCCTGGCCATGAAGACCGGCATCACCGTGGTGCCAGAGGAACATGTCAATGCCGTGGTTGAAGGTTCCCAGGAGGCCTGGGACTTCGCTTCCACCAAGGTGCGGAAGGCCTTTGACCTGGAGGTTGCCGTGGAGGGCGACCCGCAGGCGCGAGTGCTCCCAGGGACGCAGGAAATCGCTCGCATCCAGGGGCTCTTCATGGAAAACCCCCAGGAAGGCACTGCGGGAGAGCGTCTTGGGCAGGCCTGGGATGCCCTGTTGCTCGGCACCAGCCAGGGGCAGCAGAGGGCGCGGGAATTGCTGGAGCAGGGCGTGGCCCTGGACCCGGAACACCCGGGGGTCCTGGCCGCTCTTTCGCTGGCCTATGTCCTGGGACCAGGGGCCGACCCAGCGCGCGCCAGCGGTGCGGTCGACTTGCTTCAGCGGGCCCAGGAACTGGACGGATCCGACCCGGGGGTGCTTCGGGCGGAGAGTGGCGTTGCGCTTGTGAACAAGGCCTACATCCAGGCAAACGACCGGGCTCGAAACTGTCTGAAGCAGCTTGGCGGCGACGGGCTGTGTTCCTGGATTCTGGGTGAGGCACTGCTGGGCCTGGAGTTGTACCCGGACGCGGTGACTGTCCTGCTCGAAGCCGAGCGTGCCCTTCCCGATGCGCCTGCCGTGTTGGTGGCACTCTCCGAGGGCCTGCTGACGACCTTTCAATACGCCCTTGCCCGGGAAAAGATCGAGGCACTGACGGCGAAGGGGGACGTGTCCGAGGGGCTGTGGCTGCGCGCCCGGCTGTCTCGGGAGATCGGGGACTTCGATGAAGCCCTGGCCTGGACCACCCGTGCCGTTGCCCAGGACGCTGCGCCGATCGAGGCGCGGCTTCTACACGGTGAACTGTTGCTCTACCACCAGGGTGAGGCGGCCCAGGCCTTCCAGGTGCTGTCCCTGTTGGCCGAGACCGAGGACATGCCGCCGGAGGTCGGGGTACGCGTGTTGATCCAGGCCAGCAATGCTGCCCGGGCATTTGGCGAGTTCGAAGATGCGCTGGCCCTTGGCTTGCGTGCTGTGTCCATGCGTCCCGGGTGGGGGCCAGCCCACCTGGCGGCGGTGCTGGCCCACGAGTCCCTGGAGGACCTCGAGGCGGCGGATGGGGTGCTGAAGGACATCGACCCCTTCTCCATGTCCGGCCGTGAGGCTGCGCGAGTCCACTACCGAACCGCCATGTATTTCGTGGCCCAGGATCGCCAGGGGCGTGCCCAGGATGAACTTCACCAGGCGCTCAATGCCGATCCCTCCTATGTCCCGGTTCGCCTGGCGCTCGCCGGCATCGACCTGCGACTCAACAACCTTCGCCAGGGATTGGGACGAATCACGAACCTGAGCACCCTGGACCTGGAGAGGGAGCTGGGCCGCGACCCGGTGACCCTGTCCTGGTACCTGCCTCCCGAGGTCGGGCCACTGCAGCACCTGCTCCAGGAGATTCTCGGCGGCGACGTGCGGCTGGAGGTCCAGCTCCCCCGGATCATGGGCGTGCTCTACGCCGTGGAATGTGTCGCCTCCGGCCAGTGCAAGAACGCCCGGTCGGCCCTCGAGCAGGCCCTGGTCCTGGACGCGGGCGATCTCGTGGCCCTGAGCCTGTTGGGGCGCATCGCACTCCAGGAGGAGAACTACAGCGAGGCGATGAACCATTTGAACCGGGCGGCGAGCCGGCTGGGCAACAAGGCGACCATCCAGCGACTCCGTGCCGAGACCCTGGTGGGAATGGGCCAGCTTGAGACGGCCGAGGAGGTCTTCAAGGTGGCCCTGAACCAGGACTCGGAGGATCCGGGGGTCCTCCAGGCCTATGCGGTCATGCTCTACGCCGATCACCGGGACGCGGAGGCGCGGGTCCACCTGGACAATGTGGCCAGGCTGGATCCCACTTCCTGGATTCCACGAAGAATGCTGCTGGAGAACGACGGGCCCTGATCAGGCCACAGGTTTCGGAGCCATGGGCTCGGATTCCTGGTGTCGATTGCGCTTCGGGGCATTGCCAGCCCTGGCGGCTGGCCATATCTGCCGCCTTCAGGAGACGGCATGACCCGGGAAGTGCTGGTGGTGGGCGGTGGTGGTCGAGAAGCGGCCCTGGCCTGGAAACTCTCCCAGAGCTCGCAGCTGGGAACGCTCTACGTGACCCATGACAACCCCGGCTTCCCGGCGGGAACCCGTCGTCTTCCCGAGGGGGACGTCGCCGAGCAGGCCGCTGCGCTGGGGTTGGACCTGGTGGTGGTCGGCCCGGAGGGACCCCTGGCCCAGGGCCTGGTGGACCGGTGCCGTGAGCTGGGTATTCCGGCTTTTGGACCCACCGCCGCCGCTGCGATGCTGGAGTCCAGCAAGGGGTTCGCCAAGGACTTCATGGCCCGGCACGGGGTGCCCACCGGTGCCTACAGTCGTCACACCCAGGCGGACACCGCACATGCCGAGATCCACGGGGCCTGTGTGGTCAAGGCCGACGGCCTGGCGGCGGGCAAGGGGGTCTTTGTCTGCGCCACCGCCCAGGAAGCCCATGACGCGGTGGATTCCCTCTTTGCGGGGCGATTCGGCGACGCGGGCACCGAGGTCTTGATCGAGGAACTCCTGGTGGGGGAAGAGGTCTCGGTCTTCGCGCTGTGCGATGGCTGGAACCATGTGCTTCTGCCCTCGGCCCAGGACCACAAGCGCCGCTTTGATGGGGACAAGGGGCCGAACACCGGTGGAATGGGTGCCTATGTTCCCGCGCCCGTGCTGGATGCCCAGGCAATGTCCAGGGTCCAGTCCACAGTCATTCGGCCGGTCCTGGAAGGCATGCTGGCCGAGGACAGACCCTTCACCGGCGTGCTCTATGTGGGCCTGATGTTGACCGAGGATGGCCCGAAGGTCCTGGAGTTCAACGTTCGCTTTGGCGATCCTGAGTGTCAGCCCTTGATGGCCATGTTGGACGAGGACCTGCTCCCGCTCCTTCTGCATTGCGCCACGGGCACCCTGGATGCCAGGGAGTTGGTGATTCGGGACGGTGCCTGCTGCTGCGTCGTGATGGTCAGCGATGGCTACCCGGGCTCCTATGCCAAGGGCCACCCCATCTCGGGGCTGGACGAATCTCCGGACGACGTGATGGTGTTCCATGCCGGAACCCGGCGAGAAGGAGATCTGCTGGTCACCAATGGGGGGAGAGTCCTTGGGATCACCGCCATCGGTGCCGACGTCCGCGAGGCCCGTGACCGGGCCTATGCAGGGGTCCGTAGCATTCACTGGAACGGTGCCAGTTGGCGCCAGGATATCGCCCATCGAGCCCTTGGGAGGGAGTCATGAGCAGCGCAAGAGTTGGCATCGTCATGGGGTCCCTTTCGGACCTTCAGGTGATGAAGGGGGCCGTCGAGGTCCTCACGGAACTGGGCATCGCGTACGAGGTGCGCGTGCTGTCTGCCCACCGCACACCGGAACAGACGTCGGAGTACGCCCGAACCGCTGAATCCCGAGGCGTCGAGGTGATCATCTGTGGAGCGGGAATGGCGGCTGCCCTGGCCGGGGTGATGGCTGCGGAGTCCGATCTGCCAGTGGTCGGCGTTCCCGTGGGTGGGTCGCTGATCGGTCTTGATGCGCTCTTTGCCACCGTGCAGATGCCCCCTGGCGTTCCGGTGGCCACCGTTGCCATCGGCAAGGCGGGGGCCAAGAACGCCGCCTGGCTGGCAGCCCGGATCATGGCCCCGCGGGACGCGGAACTGAAGGCTCGGCTGGCCCTGGCCAAGACCGCGATGCGAGAGAAGGTCCTGTCGGATGATGCCTCACTCCAGGACGGCCTCTAGGCTGGCCATGAGGGAGATCATCGAGGCTCTCCAGCGTCCTGGAGGGGTGGTGCTGTACCCCACCGAGACAGTCTGGGGCATCGGAGGCAGGGCCCGGGATTCGGCCGCCGCCATCCGAGTCGCGTCACTCAAGGGACGGCCTCGGTTGCCCCTGATTGTGCTGGTGCACCAGGCACCCCAGGGCCTGCCGGCATGTGCGGCCGCCCTGGCGGAGGCCCTCTGGCCTGGCCCGGTCACCCTGGTTGTCCCCGGGCACCTGGTGCCGGGGTTGGCCCCCGAGGTGCTCGGGAAGGAGGGCACGGTGGGTCTACGTCAGAGCCCGCATCCAGTGGCCTCGGCGCTGGTGGCTGCTGTGGGTCCGATCACCTCCACCTCCGCCAACCTGCACGGTCAGCCTCCGGTGAGCGAGGCGAGCGAATTCGCGGCCCTTGTCGATGGGGTCGCACCCGGCCAGCCGGGCGGAAGATCCCCATCTAGCGTGGTGGATGGGGTGACCGGTGAACTGTTGCGGGCAGGGGCAGCGGACCTGGATGTGGCCCGGATCCTGGCGGGCTTGCACCGTGAAGGCTAGCATCGGGGGCATGACATCCCGTGGTCCAACGCCCTTTCCGATCAAGATGCGCATCGGGGGCACTCCGCGTAGCGAAGAGCGCTACCCCCAGGAGGACGAGGCGTTGGGCAGGGCCTTGCTGGGGCGGCTCGAGGATCTGCTTGAAAAAGGCCCGCCGCGGCCTACCGTGCTGGCGCTCTCCCAGGACCAGGTGTGGTGGTACGACCTGGTGCCAGCGATTCGTTTCAAGGCGGACATCCACCGGCTGGTCGCCGCCATTGCCGGCCAGGAGGACATCGGCTGTGTGGGGGTGGTGGGGGTGTTGAACGTACGCCTGGCTGGAGGGCGCCCCTTTCCCGGAGCCTGTGTCTTTCTGGAATGGCCGGATGGCCGATGGTGGTCTGTGCTGCAACCCTTGCAGAAGCAGCCTGGTGGCCAGCTGGTGAAGCACGCCCAGGCCGAGCCAATCGAGCGCGCGGCCGTGGACGGCTGGCCACGACCCGGGGGATTGGGGGGGTGGTGGACCCGTGCCCGGGTCGAGCGTCTGCAACTTCGGGTCCAGCGGACTGGCAACGAGCAGGTGCACTGAGGTGTGGTTCCTGCTGCTGGCGTGTACCGGGTCCGAGGATCTCTCTCCGCCGGAGGAGCCCTTTCGGGGGAACGCCCTCTTGAGCCTGGAGGGCAGCCATGCCGGCACTGATGAAGTCAGCCTGGACTGGGTGGGGTGGAGCCGCTTCCTCGAGGACGACGTGCTCACCGTCACGGCCAGTGACGACGCCGGAGTCTGGGACCTGGTCGTGGTGCTGGACGGTGAAGGAGAGGCCGGAGAACAGACCCCTCTCAAGGTCTTCCTCAAGAAGGGAACCCAGGTGTTCCTGGACGCCGGGGCGACCTGTACCGCGGACCTGGTCGGAGACTCCCCCTGGGAGCTGGACCTGGAGTGCCTGGACCTTGCCACCGAGGAGGGCTCCCCAAACCACGAGGATCGTCTCTTCACCCTGACGGCCAGCCTGAGTGGCGAGACCTTCACCCAGGACGAATACCGGGCAAACCGCTTCACCATCGAGGGCTGGTTTGCCGGTCCTCAGCTGTTCGACAGCCCCCACGTGGAGGAGCCCATCGACTTTCGCGACAGCGAGCGGGCGGTCGTGTTGCCCTGGCGGGACGACGCCACCTGGGTCTTGTGGGAGGACGGCGAGGACGACAGCCTGGACGATGTGCTCCTACGTTTCAGCCCCGCTGAAGGGGAGTGGCTGGTCGAGCGCTGGGTACGCTGGGGCCTGGATCCCCTGATCGGGGCCCAGCTGGATGTGGTGGCCGAGACCGAGATCACGATGGGCGTACAGGGACGGGAAGACGACGTCACCGGGTCCGCCTTCAGCCTGACCCTCTGGGAGAGCCTCCAAGAGGGGGACAACAGCCTCGTGGTGGTTGTGAAGTAGTTAGCTTTCGGGCCCCGGAGGACGACATGTTCAAGGAGCTGAAGGGAACCCTGGAGCTGGAGGCCGAGGTCCTGGCTACCTGGAAGGAGCAGGATGTTTTTGGCGAGAGCCTGCGCCTGTCCGCTGGCCGTCCGTCTTTCGTGTTCTACGAGGGCCCCCCCACCGCCAATGGCACGCCCCACAATGGCCATGTTCTGACCCGGGCGATCAAGGATCTCTTTCCTCGCTACAAGACCATGCGCGGCTACGACGTGCGGCGAAAGGCGGGCTGGGACACCCACGGACTTCCCGTCGAGGTCGAGGTCGAGAAATCCCTGGCCATGCATGGCAAGGCGGCAATCGAGGAATACGGCCTGGAGCCCTTTGCCCGAAAGTGCATCGAGTCCGTGTTCACCTACACCCGGGAGTGGGTAGAACTGACGGACCGGATCGGATTCTGGGTGGACATGGAAGACGCCTACGTCACCTTCCATCGTTCCTACGTGGAGTCGGTGTGGTGGGCGCTGTCCGAGCTCTTCAACAAGGGGCTGCTCTATCGGGGTCACAAGGTTCTCTGGTGGTGGCCCCAGGGCGGCACGGCCCTGTCGGCTGGCGAGGTGGGCCAGGGCTACAAGACCGTGGATGACCCCTCGGTCACCGTGCGTTTTCCGCTGGACGGCAGCCCGTCCACTTCGATGCTGGCGTGGACCACGACGCCCTGGACGCTGCCCAGCAACACGGCCATCGCTGTTCACCCGGAGCTCGACTACGCCTTTGTGGCCATCCCTGGTGGTTCGGAGGTCAAGGGGCTGTTCCTCGCCGACCGGGACGAGGTCGTCGTCATTGCGGACGCCCTGAGGGAAAAGGTCGGGTTGGGGGACTTCGAGGTCCAACAGGTGGTGCGCGGATCCGAACTGGTCGGCCGGTCCTACACGCCGCTCTTCGACCACGCCGTCCCGGAGGGCGACAAGCACTGGATCGTCATCCCCGGGGACCACGTCACCCTGGATGCGGGCACTGGGCTGGTGCACACGGCTCCTGCCTTTGGCGAGGATGACTACCGCGTGGCCCAGAAGCACGGGGTCGGAATGCTCCAGTTGGTGGCGCCGGACGGGACCTTCGTTCCCGGAACCGGTGAGCTGGAGGGTCTGTTCTGCAAGGATGCCGACAAGGTGATCATCCGCGATCTCCGGGAGCGGGGTCGCCTCTTCCAGCGGGAGACCATCCGCCACGAGTACCCCTTCTGCTGGCGCAAGGACACGGACCCGCTCATCCAGTACGCCCGGCCGGCCTGGTTCATCCGGACCACCAGCGCCGTCCAGACAGCCCTGGAAAACAACGACAGCGTGCTGTGGCTGCCGGACCATATCCGCACCGGACGCTTCGGGGACTTCCTGCGAAACAACGTGGACTGGGCCCTGTCCCGGGAGCGGTTCTGGGGCACGCCCCTGAATATCTGGCAGTGCGAGGGCTGTGAGGCCGAGGAGGCGCCGTCCTCCACTGCGGAGCTTCGGGCACGCAATCCGGAGGCCTTTGCCGCCATGGCCGATGTGGACGAGAACCTGCAGATCCATCGTCCCTGGATCGACCGGGTGACCCTGCCCTGCAAGGCCTGCGACGGCACCATGCACCGGGTGCCCGAGGTGATCGATTGCTGGTTTGACTCCGGCGCGATGCCCTTTGCCCAGTGGGGTTTTCCCCATGCGGAGGGCTCGGTGGAGGCCTTGCGCTCCCAGTTCCCCGCAGACTTCATCTCGGAGGCGGTCGACCAGACTCGAGGCTGGTTCTACAGCCTGCTGATGATCAGCACCCTGCTCTTCGATGATGAGACCTGCGCCCGGTACGGCCTGGACCCGGTGGGACTCCCGCGGCCGTACAAGACCTGCATCGTGCTGGGTCATGTGGGTGACATGGATGGCCGCAAGGAATCCAAGTCCAGGGGCAACTACACCCCGCCGGACCTGGTGCTGCGGGGAACCATGAGTGCCCATGGGGCGCCCGACCCCGACCTGAACCGGGGTGAGGTGGGCTTTCGGAAGGAGCTGGTCCGGTCCCTGGACCTGGGCCCCAAGCAACGGTTCATCGCCACAGGGCCCGGTGGGGAGATGGCACTCAAGGTGGTTCCGGCCAAGGTCACCGCCAAGGACACGGTGCACCTGCACCCCGAGGACATCGAGGAGCTGGGCTTGAGCGGCCGGTTCACGATGAAGGCCCCCTTTGCGCCTCCCGGGGCCGATGCGTTTCGCTGGTTGTTCTACGCGGCGAACCAGCCCTGGACCTCCACCCGGCTCTCCCTGAAGGCCCTGCGAGAGGTCCAGCGGGAGTTCCTGTTGAGGCTGCGCAATGTGCATGCCTTCTTCACGATCTACGCGAACATCGAGGGATTCGAGCCACAGACGAGCGCGGCCAGCCCCATTGCGGAACGCAGTCTGCTGGATCGCTGGATCCTCTCGGAGACCGAATCGCTGGTGGAGCGGGTCACCGAGCGCATGGATGCCTATCGGCTCTACGAGGCCGCCCGGGAACTGCAGGCCTTTGTGGAGCAGCTCTCCAACTGGTACGTGCGCCGGTCACGCCGCCGCTTCTGGGGACAGGGGCCGGACACCGAGAATGCCCTGGCCACGCTCTACGACGTGCTCTCGACGCTGAGCCTGGTGCTGGCGCCATTTGTCCCGTTCCTGGCCGAGGGCCTGTATGGCTCCCTGGTCGTCGGGCAAGTGGAAGACGCCCCGTCATCGGTGCACCACGCTCGTTGGCCCGAGGTCCGCTCAGAGCGCATTGCTCCAGGCCTGTCCCGGGAGATGGCGGTGGTTCGGGAACTCGCGAGCCTTGGCCTGAGCGCCCGCTCCCAGGTGGGGGTGCGGGTACGCCAGCCCCTCGCCGCGGCCGAGGTCGTGCTGGCTGACGGGGATCTTGCCGCTTCCCTCGAGCCCCTGTTGGATCTCCTGACCGAGGAGCTCAATGTGCGGGAGGTCCGATTCTCCACCGATGCCGAACGCTTCGTGCAGTTCCAGGTCAAGCCCAACTACAAGGCCCTGGGCAAACGCCTGGGCAAGGACATGAAGGCCTGTGCGGCCATGCTGAACCAGATGCCTGCCGGTGAGGTTCGGGTGGCAGTACTCGCCGAGGGATTGACCCTGGAACTCCCTTCGGGCCCGATCCTCCTGACGGCCGAGGACGTGGAGGTCCGGGTCAGCCCACGGGGAACCTTCCAGGCGGCCGGTTCAGCCACGGCGGTGGTGGCCCTGGAGTCCGAGCTCAACGAGGACCTGCGAGAAGAGGGCATGGCCCGGGAGATGATCAACCGGATCCAGGGCGTCCGAAAGGAACTGGACCTGGGCTACACCCAGCGCATTCAACTGGGAATTGGCGGGGATGCAGCCCTGGTCAAGGCCGCGGAACGGTTTGCACAACACATTGCCGCTGAGACCCTTGCCAGCAGTTGGCGGCTGCTGGCAGACGATGACCAGGACGGTCGTTGTCTCGAGGTCGACGGGCGCAACCTGGTCCTGCAGGTCCAGCCGGCTCAGGGCTGATTTGCCCGTGATGCGCGAGGTCATTCCGGACGACATCGTGCGCCAGCTGGCGTTGCACGAGAGGCTCACGGTCCGGGCTGGACACCAGGACGATGTCTCCCTGGAGCGGTGCCCGATTGCGCCCTTCGAGGACTGCATCTTCCTGCTGTTGTCCGAGCAGGGCGCGACGGTGAAAAAGCTGTTGTCCCGAACCTGGTTGGAGGGCACAGCCAAAGACGATGAAGCCGAGTGGTCGATCACCCTCACGGGCCGGGCAGTGGCCGGCCGGCCCTTGATCACCCATACCCGGCGCCTGGAGCTGTTGCCCTGGCTGCCTGAGGGAGCGGATCCGAGGCGCATGTTGGCGGTGCCTTTCTGGCCGGAGGAAATCGAGTACATCCGCCTGGGCAAGTCGGGCGAGTCGGAGAAGTACCAGGGCCGCACGCCAGCCGGCCTGGACCTGCCTGGCTTCTGGACTCGCTGGGCCCGAGTGGCCTTTCGTGGCATCGAGTGGATGGTGGCCATCAGCTTCGCGGCGAACTGGGGGTACCTGCTGTACCTGGGGCACGAGACCAAGCTCCGCTGGGTGGCGCTGTTCCTGGCCACAACCTGCTCCCTCCTGCTGCTTGGCGGCGCACGGATGTGGTACCGGTCCTCGGCCTTTCGAGCCTGGCGCGAGGGCCGTTGCCTGCCCGAGGATGCGCCGATGTTGACCCAGGGGCTGGTGGCTCCGCATTCGGTGTTCCAGCTCGGGGTGCTTCAGATGGGACTGGGGCTTCTGCTGGCCTTGCCCCTGGTGATGTGGGAATCCCTGGCCTGGGTGGCGATCGGCGGAACTGGACTCTGGTTGTTGGTCCCGATCTGGGTCATCCACCTCAGCCAGGAGGAGCCGGAAAAGGACTGAGGGAGACGAGCCCCTCAGGTGTTCGAGAGGGCCCCCGTCGGGAGACCGCTCACCACTCGTCGCGTTAGGAACTTCACATGTCCATTTCGCTCCGGGGCAGCAGCCCGATCACTTTGACGGCCGGCATTCTCCTGCTGTCTCGGGCCAGGAGTTTTGGCATTCCCTTCCGGGTGCAGGTGGAGGGTGACCCGAACACCATCACCTCTGTCCTGGGCCCGGCCATCATGCATGCGCCGGTCCTGGCCAGTTGTGGCGTCGGTCGGGAGTTGGGGCAGGGTGCCCTGGTAGCGGTGCCCGGCCCAGCCACGGATCCGATGCTGTTGTGTCTTGCGGAGAATGGGGCAGGAACCTGGTTTGAGGTCGATGCCTCGGGTCAGGGGAGCCATCCGGCCACCCGGGCTTTCGTCGCGCTGGCCCGAGACCCGACCCCGCTGGCGCGACAGGCCACACGACAGTTCCATCGCCTGTTGCATGCGTTGGGGGTTCCTGGCGAGCCTGCCGTCCTCGACCTGCTTTTCAATGCACCGGCTCCCACCCTGACCCGGCTGGCCCTGGGCCTCAGAGCGGGGCGTGCCATGACCGGGGAGTCGGGCCAGCCTGTGACCTGCTGGCTTGCCCCGGCCCAGACAATGCCGGATCCTCTGCCCGCTGGACTCTCGGGCACGGAGCTGATGTCGCTGTGGCGGACCGGAGACCTGGGGCCGATGCTCGACAGGCTCCAGGTGCGAGGTCGCATGGACATCGAACAGTGGCTCGAGGCGATCGACGACCTCTCCAAGGCTGCCCCCGGGCTGCTGGACCTCGTCTCGGAATTGACCGAGATCTACGCCACCCTGTCCCTGCTTCCGGCCGCTGGCATGATCCCGCCCCTGGATGCGGCATCCGATGCCGTGGCCACGGGCCTGGGCCGGGTGCTGGGGGCCGCCGGAGGGGATGTGGATGCCAATCGTTCCCTGTGCTCGGTCTTCCACTTTCTTGGCGGACGATTCGTGGACTCCGCGCCCTACGCCATCGACCTGGGAGGTCAGGAAGCGCCAGAGGGACGGAGGGCGACATGGCGGTGGTTCTGCAAGGGCGTCCAGGAGGCGGCTGACCATGCGGATCCGCTCTGGCGGCGGGTCATGGACATGGATTCCTGAACGACGGATCCGGGAGGCAGCCCCCCTCATTCGCCGGTGGACCAGGCTCCTCCGGGCTCGGGTACGAATCTGCCCTCGTTGCCATCAAAGGCAAAGCGCTCCGCAGAGAGGGTGCCTTCGGTCAGCGTGTACACACAGAAATGGGCCTTGCGGCCCTGGTCTGGCAACCAGGCATAGCCACTGGAACCAGGGTTCAAGATCGGGATGTCCCCGCTGGCGGTGGGCAGCGCACTCTGGAAGCCGTGGTGTTCATGGCCGTGGAGCAGGGCAGTGATCCTTCCGCCGTGGCGTGCAAGGACAGCCTCCAGCGCACGGGCATCGCTGAGCGCACGGGTGGGGGGACCATAGGGCTCTCCCCTTCGATTCCGCAGCGGGTAGTGAAGCATCACGAGGACCGATCGGCCCTCGAGGTCCGGGTCGCCAAGCATGGTGTCCAGGCGGTCCAGTTGTTCTGCCCCCACCTTGCCGCTGGAAAGCAGGTGGGCGCGGCAACTCTCCACACAGACAAAGGCCAGGTTCTCCCCGATCAGGCGCTTTCTGGGCCAGGCACCAGTGCCAGTCCAGTTGGCGAAATTCTGTTCGATGCGACGGTCGCGTTCTGCCCCTCGCGTGTAGACGTCGTGGTTTCCCCCGAGCATCACAGTGGGCTGGCGCTCAAACAGCGGCCCCAGCAGTCTGTGAGCCGCGTCAAACTCCTCCTCGGTGGCCTGGGCAGTCAGGTCACCGGAGCAGGCCACCACGTCGGGCTGTTGGGCGGTGACGGCGTCCACCAGGGCCTGCTGGACCTCGATTGTGAACTTGGAATGCCGGCCGAACACGTAGAGGTTCAGGCTGCCCAGCAGACGTTTGTTGAAGACCTGGGACAGGGCCGGTCGGACCTGGACGTGGACGTCTGTGATGTGGGCGATGCGCATCCAAGCTAGGTCCTAACCCCCGCGTTAGGGAGCGACCGCCCTTCGGAGAGTCACGGTGGCCGAGGATCCGCGCACAATTCTGGACAATGCGGCCCGAGACCGGTCGGTGTGCCAGGTTCGGGATCCGCGGGGAGAGTGGGTCGAAGGATCCTTCGTGCGGGTCGACAAGGCTGGGGTGGTGGTCGTGGTGTCCGCGCCGGCTTTTACCGGTGGTGAGGACGTGCGGGTCTGGTTCACGGACGATGACGGCACCTGGTCTTTCGAGGCCTCGGTCCTGCGCGCCGGTGTGCCTGTTCCGGATCGTTCTCAGAATGGCCTGCTTCTCGGGTTCATTGATGGTTTTGAAGGGGGAACCGCACCGACCCCCGAGGGACCCCAGATCAGCCTGAAAGTCGTGCCCCCAAATGGTGCAGGGCTGGAACTGGTTGGGGGTGACGCCCGCCTGGTGGATGTGGGGGTGGATCACGTTTCTTTTACGGTGCCCGCGGCAGAGACTCTCAAGTTTGTTCAAGGCGGCACGGTCCGGCTGCGCTTCCAGGTCCCGGACCAGCCCGCACACTGGGTCCTGGGCACGGTTCGTCGGTTGGCACCGGGGGAAGGACACTATCTCTACGCCGTGGAACTGACCCAACAGGACGACGAGCAGGCACACCTCCAGGCCATCGAGGCCTTGCGTGAGGCGCTTTGAGAGGACCTAGTCGTCTTGACCGGGGGGTGTAGGACGCGCTAACTACGCCTCTCTACTTGCCTGAACGCGCAAGGGTTGCCCCATGTCCGTCACTCTCCGTGGCTACACCTACCTCGACTCCCTGCAGCCCCAGTTGGCAGCGTTTACCGGCACCACCTGCCGAGGCTTCCTGCCACTGGCTGGTCAGGCGTCACTCTGGGTAGAGACGGCCCCGGGCATGATCATCAACCGGGTGACAGACGTGGCCTTGAAGGCGACCCTGTCCGTGCCCGCCGTCCAGGTGGTTGAGCGCGCATTTGGTCTGCTCGAGGTCCATCACGATGACAAGGGCGAGGTGATGAGCGCCGGCGACGCCATCTTGCAGTTCCTGGGCAAGGAACAGGGCGATCGGCTCAAGCCCAAGGTGGTGTCCAACACCATCATCCGGGCGGTCGAGGCCTACCAGACCCAACTCATCAATCGGAACCGGCAGGGCATGATGCTCATCCCGGGGCAGAGCCTCTTCATCCTCGAGACGGAGCCTGCGGTGTACGCTGTGTTGGCCGCCAACGAGGCCGAGAAGGCCGCCGATGTCAACCTTGTGAATCTGCGGCCTTTTGGGGCCTTTGGTCGTTTGTGGATGGGGGGTAGCGAGTCGGAGATTGACTCCGCCGCCCAGGCCGCGGTTGCTGCGGTCGAGTCCATCACTGGTGTTTCCAAGAGATAGTTTCTCCCTTCCCCCTTCATTGACAGGAGTCCCCCATGGCAGATGCTCTGGGCATGATCGAGACCAAGGGTTTCGTCGGTATGGTCGAGGCCTCGGATGCGATGGTCAAGGCCGCGCGGGTCGAGTTGGTCGGCTACGAAAAGATCGGCGGTGGCTACGTGACCGCGGTGGTTCGCGGTGACGTGGCGGCGGTCAAGGCCGCCACCGAAGCCGGCGCCCGCCAGGCGCAGCGCATTGGCGAACTGGTCAGCGTGCACGTCATTCCAAGGCCCCACGGCAACATTGACGAGGTGCTGCCCCTGGGTCGGCAACCCGCCAAAAAGAAGTAGACCGTGAAGCTTGGACGCATCGTGGGGACCGTTGTCTCTACGAAGAAGGACCCCAAGATCGAGGGCCTGCGTCTCTACCTGGTCCAGGACATCACCCTGGACCTCGCCGAGCGGGATTCCTTCGTCGTGGCAGCGGATGCAATGGGCGCCGGAGTAGGCGAGGTGGTTCTGTACGCCTCGGGTTCTTCGGCCCGGCAGACCGACATCACCCAGGACCGACCGGTGGACGCCGTGGTCATGGCCATCATCGATGAGATGACCATCGACGGGGACCTGTGCTACCGAAAAGTGCCTCCGTACCCGGCTGAGGACTGATCATGCAGAGGGAAGAGATCTCCAAGATTGTCGAGCGGGTCCTGACGCGCATCTCCGATGGCGAGATGCCTGCTCGCATGGAGTTGCCGGCCCAGCCTCGTGGGGTCTTCAAGACCGTGAGCGAGGCGGTCGATGCGGCACGCACGGCCCAGAAGGTGTTGATCAACGTGCCGCTGGAGAAGCGGCGGGAGGTCATTGCCAACATCCGTCGGCGCTGCGCCGAGGATGTTCACACCCTGGCACGGATGGCCCACGAGGAGACTGGACTCGGGCGCACCGAGGACAAGATCAAGAAGAACCTCCTGGTCATTCATCGCACGCCGGGGGTGGAGATTCTCCAGCCCTCCTGTTGGACCGGCGACGACGGCCTGACGATCGAGGAGAGGGCGCCCTATGGCGTCATCGGTTCGATCACGCCGTGCACCAACCCCACCGAGACCATCATCTGCAATGGGATCGGGATGGTCGCTGGGGGCAACACGGTGGTCTTCAACACCCACCCGGCGGCCAAGGCGACCAGCGCCTTCGTCATCGACCTGATCAATCGGGCTTCGATCGAGGTGGGTGGTCCTGAAAACATCATGTGCTGCGTGGAGACCCCGACCATCGCCAGTGCAGGGGAGTTGATGAAGTTCCCAGGTGTGCGACTGATCGTGGTCACCGGCGGTGGCGCTGTCGTCAATGCGGCGATGAACTCGGGAAAGAAGGCCATCTGTGCCGGTCCTGGAAACCCCCCGGTGGTCGTGGACGAGACGGCGGACATCGATGCGGCGGGTCGCGGAATCGTTGCGGGTTGCAGCTTCGACAACAACGTCATCTGCACCGACGAAAAGGAAGTCCTGGTGGTGGACAAGGTCGCCGACAAGCTGCTGGCGGCCATGTGCAACCACGGAGCCGTCCAGTTGCGGAACCACCAGATCGCCCGGCTGGAGTCCCTGGTCCTGACTCCGGATCGCCAGCACGTGAACCGGGACTGGATCGGAAAGATGGCCGGGGACATGCTCCGAGAGATCGATGTGCCCTTCAAGGGCGACCCTCGACTCGTGGTCTGCGATGTGCCCTTTGACCACCCGTTCATACAGCAGGAGTTGCTGATGCCTGTGCTCGGTTTGTGCCGGGTGCGTGACGTGCACGAGGGCATCGACCTCGCCGTCGAGGCGGAGCATGGCTACGGCCACACGGCGAGCATGTGGTCCAAGAACCTGGATGCGCTTCACCGCATGGCCCGGGTGATCAACTGCTCGATCTACGTCAAGAACGCGCCGAACTACGCTGGCCTGGGCTTTGGGGGTGAGGGCTACACCAGCTTCACCATCGCATCGCCCACCGGTGAGGGGCTGACGACTGCCTTGAATTTCACTCGGGAGCGTCGCTGTACGCTGGCCGGCTACTTTCGGATCGTCTAGTCGACATGCGGTCCACCGAGACCCTGGCACTGGTGGAGCTCGACTCCGTGGCTCGCGGCTACCGCGTGGTCGACGGCATGGTGAAGCAGAGCCCTGTGGATGTCCTCGAGGCGAACCTGGTGGAGCCGGGGAAGTTCCTGGTGCTCTTCACCGGGGGTGTGGCCGAGGTCCAGGAAGCCTGGGAGCGGGCGCTTGCGATCGGGGATGACGCCATCGTCGACAAGCTGATGTTGCCCCTGGTCCACCCGGCCATCGTGCCAGCCTTGCGGGGGAGCCAGGCCCAGGGCTACCCGGACACCATCGGGGTCGTGGAAGGGCGCACAATCGCCGCGACGCTGTTGGCCTGTGACCGGGCTCTGAAGGATGGCGATGTCTCGCTGACGGGACTGCGCATCACGCCGGGACTCGGGGGTCGGGGGTACTTCGTGGTCCAGGGCATTCAGCACGATGTCGAGGCGGCCATGGAGGCTGCCCGGGCCCAGCTCGAGGCGGGCGGTAGCCTGCACCGAATGGAGATCATTCCCCGACCGCACCTGGAGTTCCTGGCGGTGCTTCTGCGGCCAGCGCCGTTCCACCTGGAGCCGGAGTCATGAAGCTCGCCAAGGTCCTGGGAACGGTGGTCGCCACGGAAAAGCACCCCTCGCTTGTGGGGGTGAAGCTCCTGGTGATCCAGCCCCATGATCACGAGGGCGTCCCCGATGGTGATCCCATCGTGGCGGCCGATCCCCTTCAGGCCGGGGTGGGGGACACCGTCGAGTACATCATCGGGCGGGAGGCCTGTCTGCATCTCCCGGTGATTTTCACCCCGGTTGATGCGGGCGTTGTGGCCATCGTCGACCACTACTGGGGGGACTCCAAAGCCCACGGGGTGACGCGGTGATCCTTTGCCGCGTGGTGGGCAACGCCGTCTCCACGGTCAAGCACCCGGTCTACGAAGGCCACACCGTGTTGGTGGTCGAGCCGGTCAAGGCGGATGGCGCCACTGCCCTGGCGTCCTCCTTCCTGGCAGTGGACTCGGTCCAGGCTGGGGTCGGTGACCTGGTCCTCTGTGCCCGGGAAGGCAACACTGCCCGCCAGATCCTGGGCAGTGACGAGGATCCCTTCCACGCGGTGGTACTGGCCGTGGTGGATGCGATCGAACACCCGGGTGGTTTCACCAAGGGTCCGGGACCCGAAGACCGATGAACGAGGAAGCGCTTCGCGCGGAATTGGTGGAGCGTTCTCGAGAGCTGCACCAACGTGGCTGGGTGGCGAATCACGACGGCAACCTGACCGTGCGCCTGGGGCCCGGGCGTTTCCTCGCCACACCGACTGCGGTCTCCAAGGGGGCCGTCGTCCCGGAGATGCTGATTGTCGTGGACGAGAAGGGCGCCGTCGTCCAGGGAACCCGAGGGGGGTTCTCGGAGCTCAAGCTGCACCTGGCAGCCTACAAGGCGAGGCCCGAAGTGCAGTGCGTCGTCCATGCACACCCCCCCACAGCGACTGGATTTGCGGTCGCTGGCCAGGAGTTGGGCCCGCCGTTCATGGCCGAGCCCGTGGTGTCCATCGGGCCTCGGGTCCCCCTGGTGCCCTTTGGGCTGCCCGGGGACCCGGACCTGGAGGGGGCGATCACCCAGGCCCTCGCAGAGGCCGATGTCCTGTTGCTGGCGAATCACGGGGTGCTGTCCACCGGGCCGGACCTGGAGACCTGTGTGCTGCGCATCGAACTGGTGGAACACCTCTGCCGGATTGCCCTGGTGGCCCGCCAGTTGTCCGGACCCACGCCTTTGCCCACCCATGTCGTCGAGGCGCTGACGGAGAAGCATCGGAAGCTGTTTCCACGAGGGGACGCGACCGCGACGGAGACGCCGCTGCCGATGGAGGCCTCGGGGCAGGAACTGGTCGCCGCCGCATTGAAGCGTTTTCGCGGCTGAAGCACACCCGGGACCTACTGGGTGGTGCAGGCTCCAGACAGGTTGGCCAGCGTCGCGGGCCCGATGCCCTTGACCCTGTCCAGGTCACCGCAGGACTGGAAGGGCCCGTTGTGGTCGCGGAAGGCAACGATTGCAGCAGCCTTGGAAGGACCGATCCCGGGAAGTGCCTCCAACTCGGTCTGGTTGGCTGTGTTCACGTTGACCTTGCCACCCGAGGAAGCGCTGGCGGTAGAGGCCTGGCTGCCAGCGCCTGAGGCCGGGACGACCTTGCCGGAGAAACTCACCAGGGGTCCGATATTGCTCAGGGTGGCGGGCCCGATTCCGGGCACGCGATCCAGATCATCCAGGGTCACGAAGGGACCGTTGGTCGATCGGTATTCGATGATGGCGCCAGCCTTGGATGGGCCGATTCCCGGGAGGGTCTCAAGCTCGGTCTGGGAGGCGGAATTGACGTCTACCGCAGCCCACGAAGCGGGTGAGAACGACAGGGCGAAGAGGAGGACCAGGAGTCCACCCAGACGGCGAAGCAGGCGTACCACAGCCACACCATACCGCTGTAGGCTGGCCGAGGGAAGAACCGGCCTGTGAGTCAGTTGTCAGGGTTGTGAACCGGATTGTCTGCCTGACCAGCGCGGCGTCTCCAAAGGTGGCGCTTAAACCAGCCGTTTCCGGGATCCTCGACCGTCGGGCCGGGCTCCTCGAGCGGCGTCGTGAGGATCACGTCTGCGGGATCCAGGGGGGCGTCCCAGGGAAGCCCATCGGTCACCTGCCAGCCGGCACCGTCCGAGCGGACCTGGATGATCCCGGTCAGGTCGGTCCGGTAGACCACGGTGTCAGCGTCCAGCAAGCGGGTCATAGTCTCCTCGCCAGGGTGACCGTAGCGGTTGTCTCGGCCCGCTGAGATCAGAGCGATCTCCGGGTCCAGGGCCTCCAGGAAATTGGCACTCGTCGAGTGACGAGAGCCGTGGTGGGCGACCTTGAGGAGCTCACAGGATTCCAAACCCTCCTGGAGCAATTTGACCTCGGTCACATGCTCCGCGTCGCCGGTCAGCAGCAAGCAGTCCTGGCCGTATTCCACACGCAAGACCACGCTGTTGGCGTTCAGATCCGACCGGGTGTCGCGGAGGGGGGGGGTCTGGGGCCAGAGGACCTCCAGGGTCACCTCGTCGAGGACCAGTCGCTCTCCCTGGTAGACCGCCTCCAACTCCACACCCTGGGTCTCAAGGGCCCCGACCACTCGGGCCCAGGTCTGGGTGGTGTGATGCAGCCCACCGAACCAGAAGCGGTCGGGAGGGAAGGCGCTCAACACCTCTGTCATGCCCCCCACGTGGTCCGCATGAGGATGAGAGGCCACGACCAGGTCCAGGTGTTCCACCCCCAGGGCCTGGAGCTGGCCAGCGGTCCGGGACCGGGCAAGCCCGGCGTCCACCAGCACGGTCGCCCCACCGGGGGTCTCCAGCAGCAGCCCGTCTCCCTGGCCGACGTCGAGCATGGTCACCAGCAACTCGCCCGCGCTCGCAGGGTGAACCAGCGCCATCCCCAGGATTACACAAGCTGTCATTGGGAGCCTGGTTGGCTTTGATGGGGGGCGATCGGGGCGGCTACAGGCTGTCGAACCAGAGGGTACGGTTGGTGTAGTCGTAGCTGCCGACCCAGACGGTGGAGTCCAGGGTCGCGGTCTCCAGGTGGTAGCCCAGGGCTGCCTCGTCCCCGGCCCAGTTGTCTGTCGTCCATTCGCTGCCGGCCTGTTGGGCCAACTTGACGTTGTTGTCGTGGCCCTCGAAATACCAGACTGCTGGGTAACTTCCGTTCATGAAGACCGCGGAGTCTGCACCGACATAGTCGCCCTCGTCCAGGGTCTCCAGGTTCCAGTTTGTGCCGTTGCGCCGGGCCAGCTTCAGGTCCTGGTTGCCCAGGTCCTGGTAGGCGATGATGACCTTGCCTTCGTGCAGAAGGATGTCCGGCCAGGCCCCCACATCCCCTTCGGAGTCGACGGTGGAGATCGTGTAGGCGCCCGCTGTGCCGGTGGCGAGCTTCAGGTCACCATGTGCGGCGTCGTAGTAGGCGATGTACTCGGTGCCGTCATCGGCGATGGCCAGGTTTGCGTACTTGCCCACATCCGCGGAGATGTCCTGGGCTCCGGTGTCCTGGGCGAGGTTGTCCGTGCCTTCATCGACGGTCTCTCCGGTGAAGGAACTCCCGTTGTAGTGGGCGATGCGAAGAAGCTGCTTGTCCGACTGGTAGTGCGCGATCACCGGGTTTTCTTCGGCATCCAGGGCAATGCTCGCGAAGCGGCCGGTGTTCGGGCTCGCACCGGTTCCTGCGTCGCCGACCCCCAACTCCCAGGATGTCCCACCGTTGGGACAGGTCGCCGTGCGCAGAACCCCCGCAGTGACGTCGTGGTAGGCGATCCAGATGGCGCCATCGGAGGCGACAGCGATGCTGGTGTACTTGCCTCGATCGCCCGGGTCCAGGCCCACGTCATCGGGGTAGCCGTCCAGCCCGGTATACGTCCAGTCCACGGACTCGCCGCTCACCACACCTCGGGCAAAGGCCAGCGCTCCCTTTTCTCGGTCGTAGAAGCTGATGACCAGGTCCTGGTCCGGCGTCGCTGCCATGCCCAGGTACTGGCCGATGTCGTGGGTGCTGATTCCCGTCGGGTCCTCGTCTTCGATCTGTCCGAGGGAGTTTTCGGGCTGGCAGGAACAGGCCGTGATCCAGATCAGGGTCGAAGCGCCAAGACAGGTGGACAGGCGGGTCATGAGGACTCCCGATGCAGCGGGGGAAAATACCCGCTCGATACTGCGGGTGTCAATCGACGCGAGAGGGCTCTGTAAGCCGGTTCAGGGGGGAAGTGCCAAGTTCAGGTCAGGGCTCGTAGCGAGGCTTCGAGTTCCTTTGCTTCCTTGTCCAGTGCAAGGCTCTTCCACTGGCTCAGGGAGAGGGCATAGGCGCTCCTGGCGTCGTCGACCCGCTTCAGTCGTCGCAGCGAGTGCCCGGCAACGCGGGCCATTCGGGCCAGGTCGACGTCTACATGGCCTGTGGTGGCCAGGAGCGTCTGGGCCCGATCCAGGTTGAGTGCCCAGGCGGCCCAGTCCTGCTCCAGAACAGCACAGGGCAACAGGAAGACGTGGGTACAGGCCTCCAGGACCGTCCGGAGTTGGCTCTGAAAGGTCTCCAGACAGGTGGCCAGCAGGGGCCGGGCCAGTTCTGGATGGCCCAGTTCGAGCCAGAGCAGGGCTTCTCGTTGATCCAGGAGCGCATGGTCTTCCACACCCAGGGCCAGGTAGCGCTGGCGGGCTTCCTGGTAGTGGGCCCGGGCGAGGTCCAGGTCTCCTGCGAGTCGGTCCACGTCCCCGCGGTGTATGAAGGTCTCTGCCACCCCCCAGCGGGCTCCACTTCGTTCATAGTGGCCGCTGGCTCGGTCCAACCGGTGACGGGCTTCACGGATCTGGAGTCGCTGGCGACCGATGACCGCCAGCCCGGTCTCGCAGTCTCCGCGACCTGCGTTGTCTCGAAGGTCCTGGTAGTGGACGTTGGCCTCGTGAAAGGCGTCCGTTGCCTCGGTGAGCCCGCCTCGGTCTACATACAGGTGGCCCAGTTCCCACCAGCAGTCCGCCTGCAATCGTACGTCCGAGGTACGACTGGCCTGTTTTCCTGCCTCAACGACCAGGTCCCAGGCCCGCTCCGGGGTTCCTCGGAGCCGGGCCAGTCGCGCCTGTTCTCGGAGCGTCTTGGCCAGCATCCGCTGCCAACCGTGCTGGCGAGCGGCCACCTCCACCCGATCGGCCTGTTCCTGAGCCAGGGGGAGGTCCTTGGAGAGGCGAGCGTGGCGGGCATGCTCCAGCCACCCGGCTCCCCACCGCGTGTCGTCGGCGGGAAGTTCGACTTCTTCGAGCGCCTTGTCCCACAGACGCAGCAGTCGGCCCGCCAGTCGATTGTCCCCACTCTGGAGATGGTCCTGGATGCCTTCGAGCAGGGGCCCCAGTGCCCCGAGTCGATCCCCGGCGGCCAGCAGGTGCCGCCCCAGACGCTGGGGAGCCGGCCGCGCTGCCCCGGCCCGGAGCATCTCAGCCGAGGCCCGATGGAACATGACCAGCCGGTCATGGTCGTGGGCCTGTTGGAGCAGGGTTTCCCGCAGCATGGCGTGGATGAAGGACCAGCTGTCGCCGCTCGGGTGACGGGTTGCCAGTCGAAGCCTGCACAGGGTCTCCACCAGGTCGTGGCTCGGCTCCAGGCCCGCAAAGCCACAGGCCTTGGACCACTCCGAGTCCTGGACATCCATGCCCAACACCGCCGCCAATTCCAGGGCACGACCGTGGCCAGGAGGACGGTCCTCCAGCAATTCCTGGACGCGGTCGGACCACACCATCAACAGGTCATCTGGCAACTCCGGCGGTCGGCCCTTGCCCAGCCGAAAGCCAGCGGCCCCGGGCTCGAGCACCCCGCGATGGATCCAGTCGCCCACCAGCTGGATGATGAACATGGGGTTGCCGGCTGTACGTTCCTCGACCCGTTCCGCGAGTTCGCCTTCCAGGCACAGTTGTTCCTGAATGAGCCCACGGCGGAAGGGGGCCAGGAGGGGGCCCACCTCGATCAGGTGGGCCTGGGTGCGTGTACTGAACTGCCAGAGGAGTTCCGCTGTCTGCGGGACTTCAGCCAGGGCGTCTTCCTGGACCGTGGCCACGATCAGCAATGGCCGCTGCTGAGGCGAGGCGAGCAGGGAGATGGCGAAGGCCAATGACTCCGGACCCCATTGCACGTCCTCCAACCACAGGAGCAACGGGCGCTCCCGGCACAGGCGAGCGAGCAGTCGCTCGATCAGCATGTGTCGCTCGCGCTGGTTGCGGAAGCGAACCCGAGGGGCACCGGCCAGCAGGTCCCGGGAGGCTGCAGGTCGGACCAACTCGGTGAGGGCATGGTGTTCCGCCTCGTCTCGGACCCTCAACCCATGCAAGGCCTCCTCCACCCGCACCAGTACATCGGGCCGTCGGAGTCCCTGGGTGCCCAGGTGTCTCTCCAGCATGCCGGACAGGCCACTCCCTCCATCGTTGTCCGGTCCATGATCGGCACGCAGGACGATGGCTGCCCCTTCCTCGTCCGCCCGCTGTGCGAACCACCGGGCGAGGTGGCTGCGTCCACAGCCGGCGGGGCCATGGAGAATGACCACCTTGGGCTGACCGGACACATGGACGTCTCGCAGGTGTTGCCAGAGGGCATCCTGTTCGGCCTCGCGTCCGAGCACGGGAAGTTCCCGGAGTTCGAACAGACCCAGGCCGACCCCATCGATGACACGGGGCATGGGGGCATGTCCGGGTCTGCGCCAGTCGTCTGGGGGGCGAGGTGCCTGGACGGGGGACCGCTGGCTGGGATCCATTCCCTCCACGGTCACCCACTCCTGGGTTCCGGTCTCGTTGACCGTGTGTGTCTGGCTGAAGTCGTCGGAAGGGCTCTCCTCCGGGGGACTTGGAGTCGGGCTCTCGTCCGAGGATGCGAGCGGTGCCTCGGTATCCAGAGTGTCCAGGGCCAGCCTGGCGTCCGCGGCCCTCCGAAAGCGGGATTGGGGACGCTTGGCAAGGAGACGTCGAAGCCAGGGTTCGTACCCGGCGGGGACCGGGAAGCGAGGATGAAAGGTGGGGGGAGCCTGTCGGGCATGGGCCCTGCGGAACTCCCGCAGCTCTCCGCGACGTCCAAAGGGCGGATGGCCCGTGGCGAGAGTCCAGCCCAGGCATCCCAGTGCGTAGAGATCGGTCCAGGGGCCATAGTCCCGCCAGCTGGCGAGGAATTGCTCTGGCGCCATGTAGGCAGGGGTCCCCTGGATGAGTCTGGGAGCGGTGTCGTCGTTGCGTTCCACCTCCATGGCGTGTGCCAGGCCGAAGTCGCTGATCTTCAGGCCTGCGTCCACGCCGCCCAGTCCCAGGAGCACATTCGAGGGCTTCAGATCCCTGTGGACCATGCCCCGGGCATGGGCGTGGGCCAGGGCATCGAGGATTGAGCGAAGCACTCGGGCGATCGACTCCCAGGGCAGTCCTTGTTGATGGCGCGACAGGGACCCGCCTTCCACGAGCTCCATCACCAGGTAGGGACTCCCCCCCGGCAGGCCCAGCTCGGGAGGAGGAACGGCGGGCACCTCGCCGAAGTCGTACAGCCGCACGATGCCCGGGTGATCCAGGCCTGCCATTGCCCGGACTTCGTTGCGGAAGGCGCCAAGGTAGCGGGGATCTCGAGCCCTGCCCCCGGTAATGACCTTGATGGCCACGTAGACCCCTTGGACCTCGTGGAGTCCCCGCCAGACCTCTCCCATGCCCCCCTGCCCGATGGGGGCCAGGAGGCGGAAGGGCCCCAAGCTTGGCTGCTCGCTGGCCACGAGCACAGTGTAGATGGGACCATCGTCTTCGTGCTGTGGATGCTGGTCAGCGGTTGTGGCGGTGTGGTCTGGAACCCTCCCGATGTCCTGCCCCCAGGCCCATGTCCTGTGGGCATGCTCCAGGTGGGGGGAGGCCAGGCCGTTCTGGGCGACGTTCGGGAGGCCTATGGTGAGGATCAGGTCGTGGCGCTGGGGGTGGACGTCGGGACTTTCTGCATCGATGACTACCCCTTTCCCGGTCGAGAGGGGGATGCCTGGCCCCAGGATGGCCTGGAGGCTGGCCGGGTCGAGGCGTGGGCGGACTTGCTGGCCTCCTTTGGTCGACGCTTCTGCACGGTGGAGGAGCTTCTCTGGGCTGCGGGCTGGGGGCCGGCCAATCGACGCTTCCTGACAGGGCGCTATCGAGGGGCCCTCTGCGAGCCCCACTTCAGCTGGGGGGACATGGCGCCCCTGGGAACCCACGAGCGTTGCAGCAATGCCTTCGGCCTGCGCGACCACAACGTGATGTCCACCTGGGTGCGGGCATCGGAGTCCGTGGACGATGCCCGGGACCCTGTTCGCCGAAGACCGTTCTCGGTCCTGGGAGGGACCAACCGAGAGGACACCTTCTACGCCAACGACAACTTCGGCCTGCACCACCACGACCCGGGAGACATTCCGTTTGCGGACGACCAGTTGCGGGTCTGCGCCGATCCAGGGTCGGGAGCCGATGAGGGGGGCTGGGCCCTCTTCGTGGAGGCCGCGGCCCACCAGGGCACCTTTGAGGGCGCGTTGGCCTGGTGGAGAAGCCATCCCGACGCCGGCCCGGCGGATGTGCTGGTGGAACCCTGGCTCTTTGTGCCGGAGACAGGGCCTCATGGGGTGGTGGTCTGGAGCGAAGAGGCTCAGTCCCTGGTGCGCTGAAGGGCTCGGGGCGCCCGTCTACTCCAGCCGTTCTCCATCCAGGAAGACCTGGAATTCCGGCCCCTCGTGCTCCCAGGTGGCATTCCAGCGCCCCTGGGCGTGGACCAGGGCCACCACCAGCGTCTCCGAGGAACCCTGGTCGGTCCAGGCCTGGTCGCCGATGGTCAGGGTGGCCTCGCCCCGGAATCTCAGGGCCAGCACGTGCTCCCCGGCGGGCAGCGCGCCATCGGACAGGACTGGCGGAGACACCTCTGGGTAGCAGGCAGCCAGGTCGGACAGCGTCACCGTGTAGGGGTACTGGGCATAGGCCAGGTGAGTCTGGGGCGTCAGGTGCTCTCGAAAGCAGGCCATTCGGGCCGGATCACCCAGCACACCGGTGAGGGCATTGGCGGAGATCAGCAGGTCTCCGGCAGTCGGTGCGCCCGGGTCGGCGTGGCCGTCGGGGTGGTCGGCTTTCCAGGCTGCGACCACCATGCCGGTCTGTCCCCAGTCCAGGTTGGAGTCGGCAAGGTGGCGCCAGGCCTGGGTGCGGTCCACCAGCCGTTCATTGAAGTAGGACAGTCCCCAGGGCCACCAGGTCAACTGGGAGATCAGCATCCAGAGAGCCCCGAGGCCCAGCCATCGAGGGGACAGTCGGGCTGCGGCCAGCGCCAGGAAGGGGACGAGCGGGAGGCAGTAGCGAATGCCCAATTGGAAGTTGAAGGGCACCGAGAACCAGGCCAGGAGGAAGAGCGGCGGGACGACCAGGGCCAGGCTGTCCATCCGTTCCTGTCGCTGTCGAGCGCCTTCCCGAACCGCGATCCATATCCCCGCAAGGCCGAGAAGGATCAGGGGTAGAGGGAGCTTCCAGGCCAGGGCGCGGAGGAAGTAGTCGTCCTGGCCACCCGGGGTCAGGCGTCCCTCGAGGTAGACGTTGCCGTGTCCCCGGTCATCGTCGGCCTTGACCCAGTCCAGTCCTTCAATCCAGGGGCGAGGGACACCCAGGGGCAGGTCGACGTCCGACAGGGCCGCAAAGGTCTGGGACTGCCACTGGACCTCCGAGGCCCGGGTGGTGAAGCCCTGGAAGGCATAGGCGCTGTTCAGGGCGATCCAGGCCGCCAGGAGGAACCAGGGAAGGGCACGTAGGGGCCTCAGGGATCGCCCGATCAGACACCATGCGAGCGCGGTGATGGCGTGGATGGGCACCAGGAAGATCGCGGTGAATTTCACGGCCTGGGCCAGGCCAAGGACCGCACCGGCGATCAGCGCGTTCTTCCGATCGGGTCTGGCCAGGGCCCTGGCCCAGGTCCAGGACGCTGCCACGATGAAGAAGGTACAGGGGGCATCGGTGGTGACCAGCGTGCTGTGAGCCAACAGGTTCGGCTCCCAGGCGACCAGTGCGGCGGCGCCCACGGCGGCCCAGGCTTTCTCGGGTCTGCGCTCCCGGGCCCAGAGGAAGACCACCACCATCGTGCCCAGGAGCCAGGCCAGCTGGGGAAGACGGGCGAACCACCACCGCAGCGACGTCTCCTGTCCGTCCCAGAGCAGCCAGGAAGATGCGTTGAGGACACTGACCGGCATCTTTGAGTTGTCGAAGCGGGACCAGTTCCCATCCTGGAGGATTCGACGGCCCATCTCCAGGTGATTGGGCTCGTCATAGGTCGGTGTCCAGTGCCAGGCCCCGGAGGCTCCCAGGACCACGGCCAGGATCCCGATCAGCCACAGCGCCCGGCGGGGTGTCATCCCGCTGACCCTACCCCGAGACTGGAGATAGGGGGCTGGAATGAAGATCTCACGCATTGATCTCTGGCACGTCAAGGTACCGCTGCGGGCACCCTTTCACCCCTCCTGGATTCCCGGCTTCATCCAGACGGAGAACCGTTTCACACTGGTTCGGATTGCCACAAAGGATGGCGCCGAAGGATGGAGTGCAGCCCCGGCGATGGGGCAGGAGCGGCAAGGGCTCGGTGCCATGTTGGGGCCCTACTTCCTGGGCGAGCGGGCGGATGACATTGCGGGGGTCCGCCAGCGCATCCGGGAGATGGGGTACCTGGGGTGGCGGTGTGGCTGGCTGGAGCCGGCCTGCTGGGACCTGGTCGCCAGGGCCCGTGGGGTTCCGGTCTGGCAACTGCTCGGTGGCCGCGGGGGGCGAGTGCAACTCTATGCTTCCACGGGGGAGGTCCGGACAGGACAGGCGCGCATAGACGAGGTCCTGGCGAGGATGGAGGAGGGCTTTGTGGGGGTGAAGCTCCGGGTCCATGCGGACAGCCTGGCCGAGGACGTCGAGCAGTTGCGGACCACCCGAGCTGGAGTGGGGGACGACGTGGTGCTGGGGGTGGATGCCAACCAGGGCTGGCGGGTGGCCGTGGTCGCCGATGCGCCCAGGTGGGACATGGCCCGGGCCGAGGCCTTCTGCAAGGCTGCCGCGGACGAGGGGTTCTCCTGGGTCGAAGAACCCCTGGCGTTTGATGCCTATGACGACCTGGCGCGTCTGCGGGCGAACACCACCGTCGACCTGACCGGCGGAGAGCTCAACAACCACGGCCTGCCCGAGTTTGGGGTGATGATCGAGCGGGGCTGCTACGACGTCTACCAACCGGATGCCGTGTTCACCGGGGGCATTGCGGAGACCCTGGCCATCGCACGAAGGGCCGAGGCGGCCGGGTACAAGTACACCCCTCACACCTGGACCAACGGCATTGGTTTTGGCATCAATCTCCAGCTCTACGCCGCCTCCAAGACCAGGGACGTCAAGCTGCTGGAGTACCCGTTCGATCCGCCTGGCTGGCTTCCAGAAGGACGAGACGGCGTGTTGAAGGAACCCTGGCACCATGACCGTGGCTGGCTGGACGTACCCACATCCCCTGGACTCGGTTTTGAGATCGATTCAGCGGCGCTTGGGAGGTTTGGCAAGCGCTTCTTCACCGCTACTCCTGTCCGGGTGGCCATCTCAGGGGTGTTGGACAAGGGCCTGGGGGTTGCCAGGGCACTTGGAGCGCTGCGAGACGAACGCCTCGCCAACCGGAGCCAGGCTCTGGATGATGCGGGTGTGGACCCCGTCGTTGCGGGCCTGGGCGAGCTGGGTATCGCCCCCCCGGAAGCCACTGATCCTTCGGACGACGCGACAGCACCACCCGGTCAAAGCAGCGACTGAACCTGTTCCCGCTGTGGACATGGGAGGGAAGCCAGGTTCAGGTTCCTGACAGTCCGACACGGATGGGGTTGTAGAGCAGCCAGGGCACCCGCCGGATCCAGGTCGGGTCGTCGTCCAGGAACTCCTGGAGGTGCCAGGGCGTGATGTCGACCTGGACCCGGTAGGCCCCCGGGCCGTCGAGAACATGCTCGCCACACCCTTCTGCCCAGATGGCCCCGTCCCGGAGCACCGTCGTGTGGATCTCGGAGGCCAGGAGGCCCTTGGGAGAGTCCGCCGAGAGGGTGTCGCAGCCCACCACCAGCACACCGTCCTCCACCTTGCCGCCGGCCTCGACCAACAGACCGTCACTGTCGATGGCGTGTACGTCCGGGTTGGCCGGTCGACCGAAGGCCTCGAAGACGACCAGGTTCCTTCCAGCCACCAGGGCCTCCTGGAGCGCTTCTGGCCCTTCATCTGCCACCAGGAGCCAGTTGGAGAACCACCGGATCATGCGTCGATAGCTGTCCACCCGCTCGCCGTCCGCCATGAGCATCGGCAGGGAGTTCTGGTGGGCGTCGGAGCCTGCCACGCCGGTCATGGGGCCCCGGGCGCTGAGGGCATCCCATCTCTCCAGGCTCACCTCCTGGGACTCCACGAAGCCCAGGAACACCAGGTCGGAGACCAGGGTGCTGTAGGAATCCAGGAAGGGGGCCACGTCGGTGATCCACCCCAGGCCATCGAGTCCCAGGTCCTCTTCGCGCTTGTTCGGGTCGACCATCGCGTGGAGGTTGAAGGCCTCCATGCCGACCAGGCCGCCGTCCTGGAGTACCTGCAGGCTCTCGAGGTCACGGCCCTCGCTGTGGGCCACCAGGGTGGTTCCCCCCATCTCCGCAAAGGTCTGGAGGGTCTCCGCGGTGCTGGTGTTGTAGAGGGCGTCTCGTTCCTCGTCGGTGCCTTCCAGGTGGCGATCCAGGGCCACGGGCATGAGTTCGTCCTCGATGCCTGGAGCCAGCAGCACCTGGTGACCCTCGGGACATCCCACCTGGTTGGCCACCGGGTTCGTGGCGTCTGGCCAGGGGGTGTCGCCCTCCTCGATCCAGAGCAGATCCTCGAAGTCCTGGTAGGCCATGTAGGAGGGGTGGTCCGTGACCAGGGCATAGTCCAGGGCGTTTTCGCACAACGCTGCCCGGAAGTCCGCCAGGCAGGGCTGGTTGGGCTCCCCGTCGATGATGCCCTCGCCATCGCAGGCGTCATGGGACCAGGGGGAGTGCAGGTGGATGATGCCGCGCTGCCAGGTCCGGTCCCGCAGCTGGAGTTCCAGGGTGGAAACCTGGCGGGTCCACGGCACGGTCACCGGGGCGGTGTCGAGCCCGGGAGAATCGTCCGTACAGCCAAGGACCAGCCAGAACAGCATGCCGTTTTCATAGCCCGGCGGGTTATCCGGCGGTTTCTGCCCCCGTAGCTCAGTTGGATAGAGCGGCGGATTCCTAATCCGTAGGTCGGACGTTCGAATCGTCTCGGGGGTACTTCCATTGCCGCCCCGGCGACGCTGGACCCCGGCATGGTTGGCCGGGTCACGCGCTCAGCAGAAGGGGCTCTCGACGCCCAGAAGTCTCGTGTTAGAAGCCGGCCCCCCCCCCCGATCCTGGCTCTTCGGGGAGCTGAACCAGCACCTGGAGGATGAGAACCCTCCGGCTAGGGAGCGAGCTGTGAACTCTGCCCATCGGTCAGTCCTGGTGACCCTCGTCCTCATTCCTCTTCTGGGTGCCTGCAACGGGTCAGGTACCGAGAGCCCAGAGGACAGTGCCACCACCTGGTACGTCGACGATCTCCAGGATGGACAGGCGGGCAACGGGACCGAAGAAGATCCCTACCGGGACCTCCAGTTTGCCGTCGACGCAGCGGAGGACGGGGACACCTTGCTGCTCCTGGCCGGCACCTACGAGCCCGAGGTCACCGAGACCTTTGATCCCACCTGTGGGAATTGCAGTGACGAGGAGTTCCGCCAGGACATTCCCATCACCCTGGGCTTCCACATCGCGGACAAGGGGCTCCGGATTCAGGGGGAGTCCCGCAAGGAGACCGTTCTTCAGACCGGGGCTGGCTACGGGGTGTTGTTCGAGAACTCGGGTCCCTCCACCCTCGAGAACCTCACCATCACCGGGGGCATCCGGGATGCGGATGGCCAGGCCACCGATGCAGCCATCGTCGTGCGCCACAGCGAGCTGACGGTTCGGAATGTGAATCTGCTGGACAACAACGACCTCTACGATGGCGAGCCGGACCCGGTTGTGGGCATCATCGGGATCGCCGGAAGGGAGGGTGCGGTTCTCACCGTGGTGGGCAGCACCATCGAGAACACCAGCTGGGACGGCATCGCGCTCTACCGTGGCGACCCCGAGATGCCGGATTCCGGTCCCACGGCCATCATTGTCGACAACACCATCGGCTGCAGCGAGCGCTGTACCTTCTACGAAAACGGGCGAGGAGTCGCGATCGGGGTCACCTGGGATGCCCAGGCCACCATCCTCAACAACCGGCTCCATGACTACTGGAAGGGCATCGGGTCCTTTGGGACCAGCCAGGTGGTGGTGGAGAACAACCTGGTCGAGGACATGTATGGCTGGGGAATCATTGCCGCTGGGGAATCCCACCTGGAGGCGAACAACAACGTCGTGGTTCGTTCCGGGAACACCGGGATGGCGGCCTGGGACTCCACCGCAACGGGCAGCTTCCAGAACAACATTGTCACCGGCAGTGGCTGGGTCGAGGAGTGGGTGGGCAAGCAGACGGGTGTCTGGATGAACGTCTCCGAAGACCGGTTCTCCATGGCCTACAACGACATCTGGGGCAACGATGGAGAACAGGTCTGTAGCGGGGGCTACCCTGCGTCGACCGACTGCACCCCCATCGCGTTCGATGGCGTCGACGGCAACCTCTCCCTGGACCCCCTCTGGAACGACGAGGTCGACTACCGACTCGATGTGGACTCCCCACTCATCGACCAGGGGCACCCCGAGATCCTGGACGTGGATGGGAGCCGCAGCGACCTGGGAATCCACGGGGGGCCAGAGTCCGGCCGGACCGACCCCTAGGACCGCCGAAGCTACTCGTCGATTGGAGAGGAGAGCAGCAGGTAGTTGAAACACATCTCGTCGGTGCTGCCATCGCCGTAGCCGACGTCAACGGGTTCGCCCTGCTCCCCGTCGATCACGGGCTGGTTCTCCGCCGAGTTGTCGTAGTGGCACACGACCTCGAACGCCGTGTTCCGGTCGACCGGGATGCGGTCTTCTGCGGGCAGCCAGTACAACCACTGCCAGTCGAAGTTGTACGAATCGACCTGTGCGAGGCACTTCTCACTGCCATCCGCCTGGGTGAGGGTGGATTCCAGCTTCGTGCCGAGCAAGTGCATGTGTGGAAGGACCGCGATCACTTCCGACGGCCTTGTCACCCTGCCATTTCCGAAGACCTGGTAGTCCCCGTCCCCGGCCGGGATGGTGAAGCGGACATCGAAGAGAGAGGCCCACCTGTACTGCTCGTCGGGGGTCTGTCCAGAGGGCAGGGTCCACAGTCCAAATCCCGTGGTGTCGGTCGCACTCCCGCCGCCACTGGCGATGCTGTTGAAGTGCCCCTCCAACACGAAGTGGGTGCCTGCCGGGAAGAACTTCCCACCCACCGGCGTGCCGTCGCTCTCGTCCTCGAGCCAGGTCGGGAATCCGGGGAGCCAGAACCAGACCTCGTCCAGACCGAGTCGCCAGAAGTCGCTGTCCTCGCCATAGCAGTCGATGCCCGGCCTGGCTGACCTTGCGTCCATCTCCGCGAGGTCCTCGGCCGCCTCTGGCGAGATGGCGTACCACGAGAGGTGGTGGACCACTTCCGCGTTGTCCGGGATCCAGTCCGAGCCTATGACCCAGGTGTCTTCCTCCAGCACGAGGTCCGTGCCCATGCAGCGGAATTCGTCCAGTTCGTCAAAGGCCAGTTCGAAGGCCTCCAGGGGGTAGGCTTCCAGGTCAAAGGGCGGTCGCTCGGAAGCCGTGACCGCCCCCGACAGGTAGGTGGAAGGGTCGCCCTGGGCGTAGCCTTCCGCCGCCCACGCGGTGAACACGTCCCGAGTGGCCTGGTCCAGGGAGAGGTCATTGGCGATGGGACGGCAGTCGCTGTTCCACGACATGGGGGGGCATTGAGCCGGTCTCCACGGCACTCACGATCGCAGGCGCCAGGATCGACACCTCTTCCCAGTCCTCAAAGGTGAAGGGTGCGACCAGTCCCGGAGCGTGGCAGGAGGCACAATGCTCATCGATCAGTGGCCGGACATCTGCGTGCCAGGTGACGACCGCGTCGGTCCCGGTCTGGGTCGACCCCTCGGTGGACGAGGAGCCGGAGGAGCCGTTCTCCCCGGCTGGGGAGTCTCCGCTGCCTGTGGGCTGGCAGCCCAGTGCCAGACACAAGAGAACTGCCTGGGATCCTGGAGACAGGGGCCGCATGCCGAACACCTCCAAGACAGTGTACCGGCCGTTCGAGGTTCTCCAGGCGGAACAGGACACCGTGCGGCGAAAAAACCAGGTACGGCCTTGTGGCTGGGGTATCTGTAGAAGGCGTGGGGTCTGGGCTCTCTGTGGAGGAGGCTGAGCCCTTGCCAGCGGTTGAGGAGTCGGAGTGGCCATGCACCGAAACCACCTGTTCGCCATGCTCACCTGGGTCTTCGCGTCGTCTGCGCTGAGTTGTTCCTCGGGTGAAGCGACGGCCAACAACACGGACAGCACGGCCGTCACCGACGATACCGTCGATGCTCCTGACTCCGGCGACACCGCCACGGTCCAGGAGTGCATCCCGCGAGACGAGGCTCCGGCCTTGCCAAAGACGGCGTCTGAGTACGCCGACCTCTGCAACGACTTCCTGGGCGTCACCCCGACGATCGATTGTGGCGACGGGGTGCCAGTCCCGATCTACGTCGACGGGGTCGAGGTCTTCGGGCAGACGCCCGTGTGCGACAACCCCGACTTCAAGGGGTCCTGCCCCGTCGGCTCCAGGGTCGGAAGGCTCGACGGTCAGGACGCCGACGCTGGCCGACGTCGTCTGGGTCTACTTCTGCCGGTCCCAGGGTCCTGAAAGCCTGACGCAGGGAATCGCCTCGGTCCAGATGATCGGGTACCACGCCGGCACCGGGGCGACCTGTTTCTTCGAGTCCCCCGATGTCGTCGGCGAGGACGGTCACATCGCCTACCTCCGCTTCGGCAAAGACGGCTACCTGGACGGTGAATTCCCGGGTCCCGACGATCCGGAGTTCGACGACGCCTTTGTCCCACCAGTGGGGGCGTGCTCTGATTGCCACCAGGCGGATCCCTTCATCCACACCCCCTGGATCGACCAGGCCCGTCTCCCGGAGGATCCGAGTCAGCCGGCCTTGCCCCAGGCCAGCGGGCCCGACTCTCCCTACTGGGTTGTCGGCGGCGCTTCCTGGGACCTGCGGACCGTGCACATCGAGGGCAACGGGTGTGTCGGTTGCCACCGTGCCCCCGAGTCCAGGAGGATCCTGGCCTACAACGGCGTCGATCTGAACGCCTTCATGCCCCCGGATAGTCCGGGCTCTCTGGCTGATGATCACACCGCCATCAACGCCTGCTACAGAGCCGGCCCGGACAACACCCCGGGTTGCGACTGGGTGGACCCGCCCGGTGCCTACTGCGAGGAGTACGACGGCTCCGGTGGTGGCGGCGGCGGTGGCGGCGGCGGCTCGTCCGACGAGGATTGTCCCGAGGACTTCGATCCCACGGAGTCTTGCGAGAATGGCGAAAAGTGCGTCCTCGACGGCCAGTGGTACTACTGCGACGGAGGGGAGTGGCGGGCCCTCTGATCGGGGAAGGTGTTTTCCCACTGGAGCCGCTTTGATGGCGGGAGGGCGTGTTCGCTCCCAGCGCCGGTTTCCTGGGTGCGGGCACCATGTCCTGGCCGGCAGTGCCCGTCTCGCTTGTCTCCTGGTACCCCCTGGCGAAGGGTAGACTGTGGCCCTGCGCGAGGCTCCACCGGATGTTCACCCTGCTCGTCCTGGCCTGCACGGGCGGCGAGGTGCCTGACACCTCGTCCCCGGGGAGCACCGGGGAGGAGGACAGCGGTACCCACAGAGGCACCGCGAGTCTTGTCCAGCACGGCCAGGTGCTGTGCGAGGACTCGACTCTGCGGGAGAGCGAGGGCCCCCTGGTCCAGCTGGACCACGGCGAGGACTGGGAGTCGCAACTGACCGGGGGTTTGACGGCCGACACCATCTTTTGGGGAACGGGCCTGGTGATCGAGGACTTTGACGCGGACGGGTACTGGGACGTGCTCCTGGTCCACGACAGCCTCCCGATGCTCTTTCGGGGGGGAGCCACCCCGGAACTCAGCCTGGTCAAGCAGTCCGTGCCCAAGCCCACGGAACTGGAAGGCGTGAAGTACTGGCAGTTGCTGGGTGCCGCGGCCGGCGACCTGGACGGCGATGGCACCCCGGACCTGCTGCTCTCCACCAGGGCCGCCAGCATCCAGGCCTACACGAACGACGGCTCGGACTTCCACCTGGCCACCGAGGCCTCGCTGCTGCCGGACACCTTTCTATTCGCCGAGACGCTGCCGCTGGGGGACCTGGACGGCGACGGTGACCTCGACCTGTTCGTGGGCCAGGACAGCTTCGAGAGTGCGCCACCGGACCCGAGCAACCTGGACGGACTGTTCCTCAACCAGGGCGATGGCTCCTTCGAGGACATCAGCGGGCAGGTCCCGGAGGAGTGGCGGGACGGCTACACCAAGGTCGCTGTGATCGCCGACCTGGACGACGACGGGGATCAGGACATCTACGTGATCCACCACCAGGCCCTCTACCGCACAAACCACCTGCTGCTGTCGACGGAAGAGGGCTTCCAGGACTCCCCTGAAGCGGGCCTCAACATCAAGCTGGCGGGCATGGGCGTGGGCCTGGGCGACGTGAACGATGATGGTCTGCTCGATCTCCTGATGTCCGGTTGGGGCGAACTGGCGCTCATGGAGTCCCTGTCACCGGGCAATTGGCACCGAACCGAGAAGACCCGGGAACTCATGCCCAGTCGCCGCAACGATCAGATGGCGTCCTGGGCCTGCGAACTCGTGGACATGGACAACGACGGCGACCTGGATGCCATGTGCGGCTTCGGGCCAGCCCGCTACGAAAAGGAGGGCCTGGAGAACCCCGAGGAGCAGCCGGACGGGCTCTGGCTCCGGGAGGGGGATGTCTTCGTGGAGGTGGCGGCGGAGTGGGGCATGGACCAGGAAGTGAGCACGCGCTCGTTGGCGGTCTACGACCACAACGGCGACGGTTGGCTGGACGTCATCAAGTGCGGTGAAGGGGTCAAGGCGGCCATGTGGACCGCCCGCTGCGGTGAGGCTGCCTGGGTCACTGTGCTTCTGGACCAGCCGGTGCCGAATCCTCGGGGTATCGGGGCCAAGGTCCAGGCCACTGCCGGCGAGAGGACCTGGACCCGCTGGCTCACGGGAGCTTCCACCAGCTTCCGTTCCAGCCCGCCGCCTCAACTCCACTTCGGGCTCGGTGACGTCGACGTCCTGGACAGCCTGGTCGTGACCTGGCCCGACGGGACTCGGGACACCTTTACCGACGTGTCGACGCGACAGAACCTGACCGTCCTGCGGACCCAGGAGCATCGGGAGGACTGAGCCTTCTGGGGCCCAGGAACCCCTGGTCCTCCTCGCCAGCCATTCCCACCTGTCTCTGCCTCACCCCCCAGGAGTCTCGCAGCGGTTCCTGTTCACCCCTTCGGGACCCGACTCCGCGCCGTGGAGGGGCTCAGAGGTGGCTCAAGATGAGGTAAGCCTTGCCGGCACCGGTGCCGCCGTCCTCGTTGTAGTGGGCCCCGAGGAGGAGGTCATCGAGGCCGTTACCGTCCACGTCGCCTGCGCCGGACACGCTGGTGCCCGCGTATTCCCGGCTGTTCTCGCCTATGAAGCTGTAGTCGGCCAACGAGAGGTCGATGGTGGACGATGAAGCCAGGCCATTGCCCAGGATGAGGTAGACCTTGCCGGCTTTGGAGCCGGCGTCGTCGTTCAGGTGGGCCCCGATGAGGAGGTCATCGAGACTGTCGCCGTCCACGTCGCCTGCCCCGGACACACTGAAGCCCGCCTCGTCGTCGGTGATCTCGCCGACGAAGCTGTAGTCGGCGTGCGAGAGGTCGGTGCTGGACGACATGGCCATGCTGCTGCTCAGGATCAGGTACGCCTTGCCAGCGTCCCGACCTCCTTCCTGGTTGTAGCGGGACCCGACGAGCAGGTCATCGAGTCCGTCGCCGTCCACGTCGCCTGCGCTGGACACGCTATTGGCCGCATGGTCGTTGATGTCCTCTCCCACGAAGCTGTGGTCGGCGAGCGAGAGGTCGGTTGTGGACGACGAACCCAGGCTGCTGCCCAGGATCAGGTACGCCTTGCCGGCAGCCGGGCCGCCGTCGTCGTTCCAGTCGGCTCCGACGAGCAGGTCATCGAGTCCGTCGCCGTCCACGTCGCCCGCGTTGGACACGCTATTCCCCGCATGGTCGTCGGTGCCCTCGCCCACGAAGCCGTGGTCCGCCTGCGAGAGGTCCAAGGTGGACGTCGAGCCCAGGCTGCTGCCCAGGATCAGGTACGCCTTGCCGGCATCCGATCCGCCGTCGCCGTTGCCGAAGGCCCCGACGAGGAGGTCATCGAGTCCGTCGCCGTCCACGTCGCCCGCACTGGACACGCTGATGCCCGCATGGTCGTTGGGGTTCTCTCCCACGAGGCTGTGGTCGGCGAGGGAGAGTTCGAGGGCGGGCGACGAGGCCAGGCTGTTGCCAAGGATGAGGTACACCTTGCCGGCATCCGAGCCGTTGTCGCCGTTTCCGTGGGCCCCGACAAGGAGGTCATCGAGACCGTCCCCGTCCACGTCGCCTGCACTGGAAACGCTATACCCGGCGTAGTCGAAGTCCTCT
>CAZMNK010000007.1:0-822 GCA_964567625.1 uncultured Enterobacterales bacterium
CTGCCACCGGGTCCCTGAGCAGGATCAGCGCCGAGAGAGGACCGCCTCGCTCAGGCCGAGCGCTCGGTCGAGCACCGGACCCTCTCGGAGCACCTGGCCCAGGGCGTAGCCGACCGCGAGGGCCTGCTGGACGGGTTGGCCGCTCAGCAGACGCAGGTGTCCTCGCAGGGCTTCGCGGGTAGCTCTTCGGCTTCGTCTTCCCACCGTGGCTCCGCCCACGTGGAGACAGCGTGCCGCCGGCTGCAGCATCACTCGGCCTCCGGCTCGATGGACCCGCAAGCACAGCTCCACGTCCTCCATTCCGTGGCGGAACGTGGTGTCGAAACGCGCTGAAGCGGGCATAAGCAGGCAGGCACCGCTGAGCGCCGTCACCTCGGCCGGGCCCCGGGGAACCTCGGTCTGTTGGCACAGGCGACCGCTTCGCCTGGAGAAGTGCAGCCCCGCGCTCTCCACGCGTCCCGAGGGATCCAGGAGCAGGGGTCCGACCAACTCCGCGTCGACTTCGAGGAGGGCCTCGACGCAACCGGGGAGCAATTCGGCGTCGTCGTTGAGCAGCAAGACGCGCTCGAAGCCGGCATCCGCAGCCTTCGCCAGGCCGGCATTGGCGGTGGCTACGAAGCCTCGCCCGGGCCCCGCGCTGTCGTCCTCGATCAGGATGGGGATGTCGGACACGCTGGCCCTTGCGCGCGCCAGGAGATCCTTCCGGTTCCGGTGAGGAATGACGACGCAGAGCCCCCCAGCCCGGCCGCGGGGGCTTCCTGTCACTTCAAGTCGATGTCCATGCCCTCGACCCCGTCGCCAGTGGAGACCGGGTTGGGGGCG
>CAZMNK010000007.1:832-1482 GCA_964567625.1 uncultured Enterobacterales bacterium
CCTTTGGGTTCGTCGGGCCCGGGCTTGCCATCGGAGTCCAGGTCCATGTAGGCGGAAATCCAGACATGGCTGTCCTTGGGGACCTTCAGCGCGTAGGCTCCGGGCGGGAGCTTTTGGCGGCCCACCAGGTTGGCTCCGCCCGCAGCGTGGTCGCCGTCGAAGACATCGATCACCACCTCACCGCTCGCCTCGGTCATGATGCGGCCTGTGATCAGGACCACATCTCCACGAGGGACGATCTCCCCGGGCGCACCCTCTCCACCCGGTGGTGGCTCATCCGGCGTGCCGGGTGCCGGCTCGTCCGGTGTGCCCTGGCTCGGTTCTGCGGACTGCCCTGCGCCCGCCTCTTCCTTGGCTGCGGTCAGGACAGGATCTTCCCCGCAACCAAGCAGCGCCGATAGCCAGACAGAAGCGAGATGCATGTGTCGTCCTTGAGGAGCGTCGTGTCGGTGGCCTTCTCGCCCGCCATTCTTGGCATGGTGACGAAAGTTTATATACCGGTTCTCTTCCCGCTGACCTTCGGAATCGGCGTCCTTGCGCTCAAGATGGATCGCCTCGCCGGCGGCTTGCAGCTTTGGCCGGGCTTTCCTGCCCTCCTGCCGCAGGGGATCAATCTCTATGTCGCAGCCCTCGTCTTCGTGGTCGGGTTG
>CAZMNK010000007.1:1492-53753 GCA_964567625.1 uncultured Enterobacterales bacterium
AGCAGCTCGTGCGTGGTGGAAAGGGCTCGCCTTCGCCCACGGCCGGCCGGACGACCGAGCTCGTCGTGGTTGGCGCCTACGCCTATTGCCGCCACCCAAGCATCTGGGGCAAGCTCCTCGGGGTGCTCTCGGTAGGGCTTGCCCTGAACAGCTTCAGCTTCTGCTGCGTTCTGGTTCCGCTGCTGCTCATTGGCTCACTCACCGAGAAGCTGGTACGCCAGGAGCCCCAGAACATCGCGATCTTTGGCCCTGACTACGAACGCTGGCGGAGCCGGGTTCCCCTCTTCATTCCCTGGGGCCTGGTCATTCCAAGTCGCAAGTTCCAGGGCTTCGAGGACTAGCTCTCCGAGAGGACTTTCATGGAAATCACCCTCATCAATCCGCCGGAGCAACTGCGCGTGTGGGCCGGCATCCCCAAGGCCATGGCGCACGGCGTCTATTGCTTCCCCCCCTTGGGGCTGATGTACATGCAGGCCTCGGTCGAGGCGCGAACCTCCTTCCGTGCCGAGGTCTACGACCCGGTCGTCGATGATCTGGACTACCCGGACTTCGAGGCGGAGTTGAAGCGCTATCCGCTGGACCTGGTCGGGATCAGTGCCTACACGCACTCGCTGGCCGACACCCAGAAGACCATCAATACGGTGCGCAAGCTGAACTCCAACGCGACCATCGTGTTGGGCGGGCCGCATTGCTCGATGTTCCCGGACTACGCCATCCAGCTGGAGGACGTGGACGCGACCATCAACGGTGATGGTGAGGATGCCTTCGTCGCCCTGGCCAACGCCTACAACGAGGGCCGGTCCTTCGAAGGCATCCAGGGTGTCTGGTGGAAGGACAAGGACGGAGCCATCCACAAGAACGCGGAGCGCCCGAGCACCAAGAGGCTGGACGCCTACCCATGGCCGGATCGCAGCCGCGTCCGCTACCAGGACTACTACCTGCCGGGCACCAAGGCCCCGATGGTCACGACCGCCATCACCAGCCGTGGTTGCCCGCACTCCTGTCCCTTCTGCCTGACCTACAAGAAGCAGTACCGCATCAGGGACATCGACAACATCCTGGACGAGGTGGAGCACTGCGTCAGCCTGGGCATCACCGAGGTCAACTTCATCGATGACCTCTTCACCCCCAACAGCCAGTGGGTGCTGAAGTTCTGCGATGCCATCGAGCGCCGTGGCTTGAAGTTCAACTGGGGCTACAAGACCACCATCGCCGGCACCACCCGGGAGCAGATCCGCCGCTGTCGCGAGACCGGCTGCACCAAGATCCACTTCGGCGTCGAGTCCGCCAACAACGAGGGCCTGGACGCCTGGGGCAAGCACTGCGACACCGAAGACGTGCACCGTGTCTTCAAGTGGTGCCGGGAAGAGGGCGTCCGCTCGGTCGCCTACATCATGCTCGGCGGGCCCCACGAACGCACCATGGACGAGGCGTTGAACAACCTGGACGAGATGCTCAAGCTCGACGCGGCCTATGCCGTGTTTGCGGTCTTCAGCCCCTACCCGGGCACGGACTCCTTTGAGGAAGGTGCCAAGAAGGGCCTGTACCCGGCAGACTGCTGGGACCGAATGATGAAGGAGCCCTTGAGCGGCGTCGAAGTCCCTGCCTGCTGGGAGGAGCACCTGAGTCAGGATGAGATCCTGGAGTTGCTCAAGATCGCTCACAGGAAGTTCTACATGCGGCCGAAGTTCATCGCCCGGCAGCTGGCGAACCTGGCCAGCGTGGAAGAGTTCAAGCGGCTGGCAGGCGGTGCCTTGAGCATTGTGAAGCTGGAGCTGCTCAACGCCAAGAGCCGGACTGCCCCGGTGTGATCCGGAGACCGCGGCCAGGGAGGCGAATGCAATGCCTTGGCTGCTGATGCTGCTACTCGCCGCCGACACCCCGGAATTCGACCGGGCGGCGGCCCGTCTGCAGGGGAGCGCCGGGCGGCTACACCAGGCCGCCGCGAGCATTGCCCACATCGGCACCCAGGTGGAAGAGCAGGGAAAACCCCACAGCCTGGGGCCGGCGACCTCGGACCTGGTGCGCGTCAAGGAACACCTGGTGCGCGTCGAACAACACGTGACCGAGCTGGAAGCCGCGATCGCCAACCAGTGACCCCTACCGCTGCTGGGCCTCCCCCGTCATCGGCACGAACACGACCGGAAGGACCGATCGACGGTCATAGTCCTTGTCACCGGTGCGCTCGATGACCAACAGTTCCTGGTCGTTCGCCCCCACAGGAATGACCATCTTGCCGCCGATCGCCAGCTGGTCCAACAGCGGCTGAGGCACGTGGTCCGGTGCCGCAGTGACGATGATGCGGTCAAAGGGCGCAGCCTCAGCCCAGCCCTGGTACCCGTCGCCAATCCGCGTGTGGACCGAGTACCCCAATCGTGCCAGGTCTTCGGCGGCCCGACGTCCCAGCGGCACCACGATCTCGATGGACCAGACCTCGGCGCCCGTCGCAGCCAGGACCGCCGCCTGGTACCCGGAGCCGGTTCCGATCTCCAGCACCTTGGTCCCGGGCCCGACCTGGAGAACTTCGGTCATGTACGCCACCACATAGGGCTGGGAGATGGTCTGCCCATGTCCGATGGGCAGGGGGTGGTCCTGGTAGGCGCGAGCCCTGTGCTCCTGGGGAACCAGCTCGTGGCGAGGCACTTCGCGCATCGCCTTGAGCACCACCGGATCCCGCACCCCCCGGGCCACAATCTGCCGCTCGACCATCTGTGCCCGCTCCTCGTCGAACCCGGCGAAGGCTGCCGCAGCCCAGAGCAACAGCACCATTCGTTCAGGTCGTGATGACCGTGTCCATGTTGGCCCACCGGCGCCAGAGGGTACCGGTCAGCTCGCCTTCCATGGCCATCTTGGAGACCGTCGTCCCCATTTTCACGTAGTTGCTGACGTGGGCCATCTTGATCAGTGGCCAGGGGTGCTTCTTCAAGAACTGGCTCTTGGAGAGTTGTCGCAACATCGGCCGGGGAATGAAGTCCTTGGACAACATCTGGATCAGCGAGATCCAGAACGTGTCCTCGACCGGCCGGGGGTACACCAGGTTCACCCGGTGCTGGTAGAAGACCCGGGTGTTGGTTCCCTCGACGTCGTACTGCGTGATGATGCCGCTCTTGAGCAGCTTGTTGACCAGTTCCGAGCCCGGGAAGACCGTCATCGAGAACAGGTAGAGGTCAAAGGGCCGTGGGAACTGGGAGACCATCTCGAACAGGGCCTGCTTGTCCCCTTCCGTCGAGACCGGATCATCGAAGATCAACTGGAAGTGCGGCTTGACCCCGAGCTTGTGGTACAGCTCTGCGATGTCGTTGATCGTCTGGTTCTTGACCCGGCGGTCGTACAGGTTTCCGGTCACTCGCTCGCTGGACTGGATGCCCATGTACACGCTGACCAACCCTGCATCCCGCAGCATGGTCATGCGTTCCTCGTTGACCAGTTTGGGCTCGATGAAGATCTCGAAGGGAAGTCCGATCTCTCGGGGGTAGACCTCGCAGAACTCCTCGACCCAGGCCTTCTGGAAGTTGAAGACCTCGTCGTCAAAGCGGATGCGCTTGATGTCCCAGTGCTTCTGGGCCGCCTTGATCTCGTCGACCATGGACTGGGGGGACCGGACACGGAACCACTTCTGGCCCGGGTAGATCGCCTTCTTGTAGGTCGAGTTGTAGCAGTAGCTGCACTTGTAGATGCAGCCCCGGCTTCCCATGAGCTGGAACACCGGGTCTCCGTGCATGGGATCGCCCTCGACGATCTTCTTCCCATAGACAAAGTACTTGTGCTCGTGGGTCGTGTAGTCCCGCCAGGCGGCGGTATCCAGGTCAGCGATCAGCGGCCGCAGGGGGTTCTCGACGTAGCTGCCATCCTCCTGCTGGACCCAGAGGTTCTCGCAGTCGGTGATGTCCACACCGTCCCGCAGCCGGTCCGACAACTCCAGGAGGGCGAGTTCTCCCTCGCCCTTGATGACCAGGTCCGCGGTCTCGACGCAGACCTCCGGCACAAGGGTCGGGTGCATCCCTCCCCACAACACCGTCACTCCAAGGCGCTCATGGAGCACCTCTGTCAACAGCTTGGCGGACTGGTAGTAGGCACTCGCCCGGATCGAGACACAGACCAGGTCCAGTTTCTCGTCCCGGATCACCTTGACCAGGTTGTCGAGCTCGGTGTCCGTGGCTGGAAAGAGGTGATTGGAGATCCAGTCCTTGAAGTAGATCTCCGCGCAGTGGTGCTCTCCCTGACGCAAGGTCGCCGCGAGAACCCGAACGGCGTTGTTCTCCACGTCGTACATGGAGACCAGGCCCACTCTCGGACCGCGGCCACGACTGTCCCGGGCGAGTTTCTCGAGTCGATGGTTCATCCGGAACTCCACAACAAGGCGTACCTGTTCCCCTGCAAAGATAGCACCCTGAGGTGGGGGATCGATCCGGCCCGGGCGGCCGATGTTACCATTCGGCTGTCTGACGGAGGATCTGTTGTGGCCGCACCGACGGTCTTCGATGGACCGGTCGTGATTGTCGGGGGCGGCGTCGCGGGCCTGGTTTCGGCCCTGCTTCTCCTCGAAGCAGGCTGCGAGGTCGTGGTCATCGAGAAGTTCCCCTACGTGGGAGGACTTGCCCGCAGCTACGAATACGACGGCTTTGTCTTCGACTGCGGGCCCCATCGCTTCCACACCGAGAACCCCAACGTGGCGTCACTGCTCGAACGGGTGCTCAAGGACGACACAACGTTCTTTCCCCGGGTCAGCGAGGTCTACTTCAAGGGCAAGTACTACGGCTGGCCCATCAAGCCCCAGAACCTGCTTCAACTCCCCCCGAGCCTGGCACTCCAGGCCACCGTCGACCTGACCCTGAACTCCTTCAAGACCTACGACGTCGACAACTTCGAAAACTACGTGCTGCGCCAGTACGGGCCGACCCTGTACGAGCACTTCTTTCGCGGGTACTCGGAAAAGTTCCTGGGCATCCACCCTCGCGACACCCATCCAGACTGGGCCAAGACCGGCATCAACCGGGCGATCATCGACGAGAACCTGGAGATGCAGAACCTCTCCCAGTTGCTCAAGACCACGCTCGGACAGTTCAATCAGCAGGAGAGCCGGTTCATCTACCCCAAGGCCGGCATGCAGCAGGCCTGGCGGAACATCAGCCGGATGATCAAGGGGTTGGGCGGTCGGATCATCACCGGGACCGGAGCCCGGATGGAGGGCACAGGCACCCAGGTCACCAAGGTCTGGGCCAACGAGGAGAGCTTCATCCCCTCCAAGGTCATCTGGACCGCCCCCATCACCCTGGCAACAAAGCAACTGGGTCTGGAAACCCCTGACCTCCCCTACCTGGGCCTGTTGCTGTTCAATGTCTGCGCGGACCACGCGGTTCCCCGGGACTACCAGTGGTGCTACTACGGCGCCGAGGACATCGTCTACAACCGCATCTCCACGCCCAAATTCTTCAGCCCCGACACCGTACCCAACCCCAGAGCCACCGGGCTGTGCGTCGAGGTCACCTGCATGGCGGGCGACGAGCGCTGGCAAAACGCCGAGCGACTCACGGACTGGGTGGTGGACGACCTGGTGAAGGTGGGAATGCTGCCGAACCGACGGGTTGTCCACGAGGTCTTCGTGGAGCGCCTGGACAACAGCTACCCCATCTACCACAAGCGCTACCCAGGCGAGCTCAAACGGGCCAGGGAAGGCCTGGAGCAGTTCGGGAACCTGCACCTGGCCGGCCGGACCGGCCTGTTCTGGTACAACAACATGGACCACAGCATCGAGAACGCCATGCAGCTCTGCCGGAAATTGCTGCGGGATGCTGGACGCACCGAGATTCGTGAAGCCAACCTGGCCCAGGGACTGCGTTCGGCCTGAGAGCAGCGCTACTCGTTGGCGCTGGGGAAGTCCCCCTCCCAGGTCAACTCCCAGCTCCCGGCCAGGGCACTGCCATCGCTCCCGTCCAGGGACCAGGTCCCCGAACCGCTGGCCGGGTCTTCCGATTCGGGATCACTGATCGAGCCCAGCAGGGGACCAGACAACGCCAGGATGTCCGACCCGGACGCGCCCGTGTCGCCCGTGTCGCCCGTGTCGCCGTCCGCCTCCAGGATGACGATGTCGGCGATGATGCCCAGGGTGCCCCTCCAGGCCGACTCACACTCGCCACCTTCAAAGCTCGCCAGGGCAACACTGGTGCCAGGGGCCGTGGGCCCGGACTCGTCGAGCAAGGGCGCCAGGTCCAGGTCCCGCAGGCTCAGGATCATGGAGCCCCCTCCCGCCGGCACGAAGGCCCCGGCGTAGTAGGCATAGAACTCCCCGACGATCGTGGCTTCCAGGTCGCCTGTCATGGTGCCTGACCACCACCCCTCCCAGGGTGAACAGGCGTACTCCTCGTCGTAGGTGCAGGCGGTCAGGGCGAAAAGCAAGGCGATCACCCGCGCATCCTACGCCACATCCACATCGGAAAGGGCCAGGGGCCCTGGAAAGAGAAGCCCTGAGAGATCCACTGACGATCCCTCAACGTAAACATTGGCATCGTTCACGACACTGAAGAGTGAGACGCAAGGGGGGAACCAGGTTCCCCTCTTCCGAGGGGCTGCGTCACCGCATCGCAGCCTCGGCCCCCCCTGGCATGACCCCGCCAGGGGGGGCCACCCCCTTGGAAGAGTCGTTCTCCAGGATCCCAAAGGACGCCTCGGCCCTGTCCAGGACCCCTAGAAGGTCACCGTAGTGCCCAGGGTGTGCACCAGGTGGTGCTGCGCCTCGCCGAGCACAACCCACTGGAGCGCATAGTCCAGTCGCGCCTGCTCGCTGACGGCGCCAACCCCAAGTCCCAGGAGCCCCTCCCGGTTCTCTCCAAAGGTGTGGGCGTAGCCTGCCCGGAGCGACGCCACGCCCAGGGTGATCCATTCGACCCCACCACGGACTCCAAGGCCGCCTTCCGTCCACATGCCGTCCAGCGCCAACGAGAGTTGATCGATGGGACGCCACCAGGCCCCGATCTCCCCGGTCAACGGGCGCCCATCCTCCATTGGAAGGACGTCGTGCAGAGTCGCCGCGAGCACCAACCCCTCAACGGGCACACCTGCGATGGAGAGATCCCCCTCCCACACGTTGTGCTTGCCCACGAGATCCGACACCCGCCGCTGGTACACGAAGGAGGTGGCCACACTCAACCGGCGCGCCGCCATGCCGTAGCCCAGACTCAACCGAAGATCGTGTTCCGTGGTGTCATTGTCAAGGGATTCATTCGGGCTGATCCACCCCGGCATCTCCGAGGTCAGCGGGTCCGGATTGGATTCCGTCCGCGTGTACGACATCACGGCCGAGGTGTAGCCGGTCTGGCTGTCTCGAACCGTGGTCGTGCCCCACCACCCCTCATCGAGGGTGTTGTTGAGTCCCAGATCGACCTGGGATGTGTACAGGGGAACCAGTGCGGCCGTGGCCGGGGCATGGAATGTCCCGGAGTTGTCATAAGGATTTGCGGTTCCTGCTCCTGCCATGCCCGCAACCCCCGCATGATCCCACTCTGCCGCCGCCGCGGGCATCGCAAGCCCGAGAGACAGGAAGAAAGCGGATATATGACGGTTGCTCGTCATGGTTCTCGTGGCTAGTATGGCGGGGTTGAAATCCGAGCAATCGATGGCTCGGAGCGGCATACAAGGTAGCATCCGCCGCCGCACTGGAGTTCGTATGGACCCCGAGAAGCTCGAATTCTTCCGGAACTTGCTCAATGAGCGCCTCCGTGCCCTGCTCGAAGAGGCCGGGGCTGAGTTGCGGGAATTGACCGATGACAAGGAGAACCTGGCGGATGCCATCGACTTTGCCGCGATGGAGTCCAGCCGAGAGTTCACCCTCCGACTGCGGGACCGGGAGCGCATCCTGATCCGCAAGATCCAGGATGCGCTGCGTCGTGTGGAAGAGGGGGACTACGGCTTCTGTGAAAACTGCGGCGAAGAGATCGGAGAGAAACGCCTGATGGCCCGCCCTGTCGCCACCTGGTGCATCGACTGCAAGACCGAAGCGGAGCGGCTCGAGCGCCGGTCCTGGTCGTCCTGAACCCAGGCAGTGACCCGCACAGTCCTGCCCCTTGCAGGGCTTGGCACTCGGTTTCCGCCTGGCCCTGACCACCTCTGCCTGAAGCACGGGGAGATCGATTCCATGGATGCGGGTCCGGACCGCACCCTGCACCAGCGCCGCACCCAGGACTGATCGGGTGGAACCCTATGTCCGCGTCGCCGTCGCCCTGCCCCTGGCGGACACCTACACCTATGCCCTGCCCGAAGCGCTCCAGGGTGTCGTCCGTCTCGGCCACGTGTTGCTGGTTCCGTTCGGGCACCGCAAGGTCACCGCCTACGCCCTGGAGACCCTGAAGGAACCGGACTGCGACCCGGCCAGGCTGAAGACCGTCCTGCGCCTGGTGGACCCCGGCCCGGCCTTTGATGAAGGGCAACTCGCCTTCTTTCGATGGATTGCCGACTACTACCTGACCCCCCTGGGCGAGACGATCGCCACCGCACTGCCTTCTTCGATGAGCGTGAAGTCCAAGGTGATCTGGGAGGCCACCACCGCGGGGGTCGAGGTGGTGGCAAGCGGCGAGGCTGAAGGGGTCCTGGCCGAAGTGCTTCGAGAGGTCGTGTCTCGCCCCGGCCTGACCCGCCGCGGCCTGACCCGGCGGCTCCGGGACCTCGTGGAGCCCAAGGAGACAGAGCGCACCCTGGATGCTCTTCGACGCCGGGAGTGGGTCCAGACGGAGTCCGTCGAGGTGGGCGGAGCAAAGGGCCTGGTTCGAGAGGTCCGCCTGGTGGGAAACCTGCCGGGGACCGCCGGGGCCAGGCAACTCCAGGTGGTCCAGGCCCTGGCAGTGGCTGGGGGATTCCTGGACCTGGCAGAGCTGGTGTCCGCCCAGGGACCTTATGCACGGACGGCGGTGAAACGACTCTCGGAACAGGGGGTGGTGGAGCTGGGCACCCGGGAACATCGCGACCCGGTGGTCGCCGGAATCCTGCCCGCTGAACCGGCGCCTCCCACGCTCACCCAGGAACAGACCACTGCCGTAGAGGCCATCCTGGGTCCACCTCAGACCCAACTGCTCTACGGGGTCACCGGTTCCGGCAAGACCGAGGTGTACCTGCGTTGTGCTGCCGAGGTCCTTGCACGGGGCCAGCAGGTGCTGGTACTCGTGCCGGAGATCGGACTGACGCCGTTGTTGACCGGACGTTTCCGGGCCCGCTTCGGAGACGCGGTGGCGGTACTCCACTCGGGCCTGACCGGTGCCCAGCGCCTGCGGGAGTGGCGGCGCATCCGAGCCGGAGAGGCCCAGGTCGCCGTCGGGGCCCGATCGGCGCTCTTCGCCCCCTTCCAGAACCTTGGCCTGGTGGTTGTCGACGAGGAACACGACGACTCCTACAAGCAGGAGGAGGGCGTGCGCTACCACGCCCGAGACATGGCGGTGGTACGGGGAAACCTGGCGAAGTGCCCGGTGGTTCTGGGGTCCGCCACCCCCTCCATGGAGAGCTGGCGAAACGCCTTCGGAGAGCGCTACGGCCTGCTCCAACTGCTGGAGCGCCCGACTCCCCGGCCGGTGCCGGAGATCGAGATCGTGAACCTGCGAGAGGAGAAGAGGGTCGAGGGGCGCACCCCCTTGCTGGCCCAATCCGTCCAGGAAGCCCTGAAGAAATGCCTGCTTCAAGGGGAAGGCAAGGCCATCGTCCTCTACAACCGCCGGGGCTACGCCACCTATGTCACCTGTCCGGACTGCGGTGGCGCCTATACCTGTCCCAGTTGTGGCCTGTCCCTGGTGCTCCACCGCCGCCACCACACCCTGAGCTGTCACATCTGTGGCTTCCACCGAGAGGAACCCCGCGAGTGCCCTGCCTGTGGCGGCCAGCGAATCGAAGTGCTCGGAACGGGCACAGAGCGGGTCGAAGAGGCACTACGAGCGCTCTTGCCCGGGATCGGCATTGCCCGGATGGATTCCGACACCACCTCCTGGCGAGGCGCCCACCACGCACTGCTGGAGCGCTTTCGAACCGGGGATGTCCGGGTGCTGGTCGGCACCCAGATGGTCGCCAAGGGCCACGACTTTCCCGACGTCCATCTTGCCGTGGTCGTGAGTGCTGACCACGCCCTTCGCATGCCCGACTTCCGGGCTGCTGAGCGGACCTATGCGCTGCTCACCCAGGTCGCCGGCCGGGCCGGTCGAGGCGATCAACCCGGGCGGGTGCTGGTCCAGACGCTCCACCCGGACCACCCGGTGCTGCAACAGTTGGGGCAGCCGAAGGCCTTCTACGAGGAGCAGGCCCGGGAGCGACGCCTGCTGGCCTACCCACCCTTCACCCGACTGGTGCTGGTGCGCCTGGAGGCCGCGGACCGCATGGATGCGTGGCGCGCAAGCCAGGCCCTGGCCCAGCGTTTCCGTGAGACGAGCGATGGCCACACCATCCAGGTACTGGGCCCGGCACCCGCGGCTCGACCGCGTCAGGTCGGCCGGTGGCGGTACCAGGTCGTCCTGCGGGGTCGAGACGGCCGTGGCTTTCGCACCTGGCTCCAGGAACAGGACTGGAAGACCCCGACCCAGGGAGTTCGCATCGCGGTCGACGTCGACCCACGCAACCTGATGTAGGCCCGTCCTACCAGCGTTTCTTCGGGGCGCCCCGGCGAACCATGCCCTTGGTCTTCACTGCCCCCAGATCGTCCAGGTCATGGAGATCCACCTGCCACCCGTCGAGCACCCCGGCCGTCTTCAGCAGATCGTCTTCTGTGATGTCGTCACGGTCGGACCTCTCCTCTTCATGGCGTGGGCCGGAAAGAGGGGGACTCGCCACCGCTTCCCCGGACTCCACAAGAAGCGACTGCAGCCGCAGGTTCCCCGAGATGAGCTGGCGGGTCAGGCTCGAGAGAAACAGCCTTCGAAGTGCGGTGGCCCGGGCGGAAGCCTCGGACAACATCGTGCCGTAGACCCCGCCGTCCAACACCAGGAACTGGCAAGGAGACGCCGCCACACAGGTCGCACTTCGACGGCTGTTGTCCACCAGGCTCATGTGCCCCAGCAGGGCCGGTGCCTGGATCTGGGCCAACTCCTGGTCCTTGCCACCCGGCCCCTCCTTCATCACCCGCACCGAACCCCGAAGCAGGAAGAAGGCCTCTTCCCCCGATTCTCCCTCCCGGCAGAGCACACCTTCGGCGTCCAGGTCCCGCGGGGTGCACTGTTCCAGGACCTGTTGCAGGTCGGCGATTCGAGCGCCGGCGTAGGGATGATCCTTCAGGATCCGCCGGGACTCCCTGGCAAGGTCCTGTCTCACCCTTGCCCCCCGAAGAGTGCTCTGAATCGGCGTCGAAAGGCCGAACCGCTGGCCTCGCCGGAGGAATCGCTCGCGGGGTCCACCTCTTTCCAGGCCTTCTTCAAGCTCGTGTTCGTGCTCCGAATGCGCCGCGCCATCGCGCCGAGCATGTGCCTCTCCAGGGCGATCAGCGCCGGGTTGCGGGAAGCCCCTTTCAAGGTCTTCCGGGACAACTCCACGCACACAGTCGTGCCCTCGGAGACCACTGTGGCGTTCCGGTGCCCTCCCCGGGTGAACAGGGCTGTCTCACCCACAATGTCACCCGGTCGGCCATCGCCCAGCACCCAGTGCTTCCCACCCGGCACCACCGAGGCCACGAGCTTGCCGGTCACCACCAGCAAGGCGGTGTCCGCGGGCGCTCCCTCTCGGTAGACGGTGTCGCCATCGGCATAGGTCACCGTCGGCGCCATCTGGACCAGTGACCGCAGGTGCTCCCGCTCTACGAGCCGGAACATGTAGAGTTCCGCCAACGGATCCACAACCTCCGACACCACAGCCTCCAGGCCCGGGAACATATCTCGACGTTAGAGGACCTCGCCCGCTGGAAGCATGAATGTTCGAACGTCCTCTTCAACTGGTCCGATGGGCTCTGGGAAGCCTGGACCAGAAGGCGCCAGAGCCGGGATCGGCAGCCCTCATCAGCTGGATCTGCGTGGTCTCCTGCTTCGCGATGATCATCGGCGAGTGGCACGCCTTTTCCGCCCACCCGGTCTTGCGTTCCTTCTACCGCCTGGCCGTCCACGGGGCCGTTCCCCTGACCGCCGTGGTGCTCTGGGCCGCCTGGAGCCGAAGGCAAGGGCAGGTGCTGGCGACCCTGGCCGCCGGCCTGTGCCTGGCCCCGATCGGCTGGCGCCTGTTCGCCGAGAATGGGCTCAAGGACCTCCGAGCACAGCCGGAATTCCTGGTCGTGCCCACCCTGGTCGGCGTCGGACTGGCCCTGGCCGCGGCCCGCCGCAGTGGAGAAGGGGTCGGCGTCTGGGGACTCGGAGCAGGGGACTGGCGCTGGTGGCTACCCCGCACCTGCCTGGCCGCCGGGCTCTTGATCGCGGGCTGTGCTCTGACCACCCTCGCCTTTGACAGCCTCGCCGAGTTCTACCCCGCCGGCGCCTGGGCCCGAAAGAGCTGGGGGAACTTCTCTCTGCGGCACCTGGGTATCGCCGTGGACTTCCTGGGATGGGAATTCCTGTTCCGCGGGGTTCTCCTGTTTGGCTTCTACCGCCGGGGCGATCCCTGGACCGCCATCTGGCTCCAGGCCATCCCCTTCTTCCTCCTCCACTACGACAAGCCCGGAATCGAGCTGGCCCTGTCGCTGGTTGGAGGGGCTATCAGCGGCTGGTTCACCCTCCGGGCCCGCAGCATCTACCCCCTGGTGATCCTCCACACTCTGCAGATCACCACGGTCGGGTTCGTGGCCCAGTTGATCCGGCTGGCTGGCTGAGGAACCGGGCTTCCCCCGACCCGGTCGGACCGCACCCTGTCCAGTTCATCCACCCCAAGACTCTGGCGGTACACTGGTCCGGATTTCTGTCGGAGTGGTCATGACCTTGCTGCTGCTCACCGGGCTCTCGTTGGGGCCAACAGCCATGGCTTCAGACCCCTTCTTCGTCTCCACCGACCGGGGCCCGGTCAAGGTGCTCCAGCCCACGCCGTCCGTTGAAAAGCAGGCCTTGCCACTGATCGTCCTGTTGCACGGCTACGGTGGCCACGGCATGACCACGGCCCGTTGGATGGGGTTTCCCGACGCCGTGGACAGCCAGCGTTTCGTGCTCGTGGCCCCGGACGGCAACGTGGACCCCTGGGGCTATCCGTACTGGAATGCCACAGATGCCTGCTGCGACTTCGCCGGGGAGGACCCCGATGACGTGGGGTACCTGGTCACCCTGATCGAGGACATCGAGGCCCGGGTCAACATCGATCCCGATCGCATCTTCGTCACCGGCTACTCCAACGGTGGCTTCATGTCCCACCGGCTGGCCTGCGAGCGCAGCGACAAGATCGCAGCCATTGCGGCACTGTCGGGGACGACCTGGGACGACCCGTCCATGTGCACGCCGACCAATCCCATCCACGTCCTGCAGATCCACGGCGTGAGGGACACGGTCATCCACTTCAATGGCGGCTGTGATTGGGGGCCCTGCTACCCCGGAGCCCTGGACACCATCAGCGCCTGGGCGACGCTGAACAACTGCACCGGGTCCATGAGTTCCGGAAGGCCGTTGAACATCGAAGACAGCCTGCCCGGGCCCGAGACCCGGACCGCCCGGAACACCTCCTGTGATCCGAATGGTTCCGTCCACCTCTGGACCAATTCAGGCACCCACTACATGGATCTGGGCGACAAATACAGCAAGACGGTGGTGCGCTGGCTGACCGACCACGGGCGATAGAACCTTCTTTCCCAGGCGACACTCCAGGGTCCTCCACGAGATAGGCGGGGCCCATGCAAACCGCCGAAGAGTACGTAGAAAGCCTGAGACACACCGGGCTTCGACTCTGGATCGACGGGGAAGAGATTCCCGATCCGACCCTTCACCCGAAGACCCGGCCCTCGATCAACGCTGTGGCCCAGACCTATGCCCTGGCCCACGACCCCGAGCACCGCCCACTGGCGACGGCCCACTCCGAGCTGGTGAACGGGCCCGTGAACCGTTTCACCCACCTCTTCACCACACCCGAGGACCTGGTCCGGAAGGTCCAACTCCAGCGAGTCCTGGGCTTTCAGACCGGCACCTGTTTTCAGCGTTGTGTCGGGATGGACGGGCTCAATGCGCTGTACATCGCCACCTGGGAGGCGGGAGAGGTGCCCCATGAGCGCTTCCTGACCTGGCTCCGCGGGGTCCAGGAACGAGACGAGGTGATCTGCGGGGCGATGACCGATCCCAAGGGGAACCGGCGGCTACGACCGCCTGAGCAGCCCGACCAGTACCTTCGCATCGTCGAACGACGGAGCGATGGCGTGGTCATCCGGGGCGCGAAGCTCCACCAGACCGGCGCCGCCAACAGCCACCAGGTCCTGGTCATGCCGGGCACTGCCATGCGAGCGGGAGAAGAGGACTTTGCAGTGGCCTGTGCGGTCAGCGTCGGCGATCCCGGGGTGTCCATGGTCCTGGGACGACAGCCTTCCGACGACAGGAAGGGGGGGCCAGACGCCGGGAATCTCCAGTACGGGGGCCAGGAGTGTGTGGTGCTCTTCGAGGACGTGTTCGTCCCCACGGAGCGGGTCTTCCTGGACGGGCACCTCGCGGCATCCGGGGTGCTGCTCGACGCCTTTTCCGGGTTTCACCGGGCCAGCTATGGCGGGTGCAAACCGGGAAACTTCGACGTCCTGATCGGGGCCACTGTGGCACTGACGGAGGAGCACGATGTTCGGAGCGCCTCCCACGTGCGGGACAAGCTCGTGGAGATGGTGCACCTGACCGAGACGATTCACGGAGTCGGGCTCGCTGCCAGTCACAAGTCCACCCGCCATGACTCCGGGATCTGGCAGGTCGACCCGGTCCTGGCCAATGTCTGCAAGCACAACGTCACCCGGCTTCCCTACGAGATCACCCGGATTGCCGAGGATCTCGCCGGGGGACTCGCCGCGACCATGCCCTCCCTCGCAGACCTGGAGCACCCCCGGATCGGCCAGGCCCTCCGCAAGGTCGTGGGGTCCTCCGCACGCGCCAAGTTGCTGCGACTGGTGGAGTACATGACCTACGGGGCCGGGTCCATTCCCTTCCGGCTCGAGTGCATGCACGGAGCCGGCTCTCCCGCTGCCCAGAGAATCGTGCTGGAGCGCCGTACCGACTGGGCCCAAAAGGTCGCCAGAGCCCGCTCCCTGGCCGGCCTGGAGACCGGAGAGACCGAACAGGCAGAGGTGGCTTCGCTGGCCTAGCCCTCCCGGGAGCTCACCCTTCGGTGCGGGCGCTCCTCACCAGGCCCGGGCGGGAGGGGCCCTCAGGAGAGCCCTTCCTGGAGCGTCCGCCCCAGGGCCTGGTACCGGAGAATGCCAGGTGCATCCCCGGACCGGGGATCCAATTCCAGCAACTGCCCAAGCGCGGCACGCGCCTGTTCCGGGTGGCCCTCCCGATCCTCCAGGTCCGCCAGGAAGAAGAGATTGGCAGGGTTGCGCGGCCCTGCCAGCAACGCCCGATCCAGGTAGTCCCGTGACCTTTCCAGGTCCCGAAAGGGGAACGGCAGGGTCATGTAGTAGCGGGCCAGGCTCCGCAGAGGGCCGCCCTCATCGTGGGCGGGCGCCAGGGAAACCGCGGCGAATCCAGCATCCTCGAATCGACCGGAGAGCCCCAGGCGCATGGCGGTGGTCAGCCCCACATTGTCCGCCCAGGGCCCCACACAGGCCGCGGCCCAGTAGAACCCCTCCACCTGGTCCGGGGCCAGCTCCTGGGCAACCATCCCCGCCTTCCAGCCGGCTTCCGCATGAGCGGCCCGGTCCTCCTCGGGACCGGTGGAAGCGGCCCAGTAGTGAAAGCGGGCCAGCTGCCAGTGGATGCTGGCGTTCTCCGGGAACAGGAGTCTCTCCTCCTTCAGCTGGCGAATGGCGCGGGTCGTCGCTCCCCGCGCATCCCGGGTCTGCCAGAGATGCTCCAGCGAAACCTCAGCGGCCTCGTGGGGGGCCTGGGGCGTGGCCTGACCAGGAGGGCTGAGGACCGCACCAAGGAGGAGAAAAAGAGCGCAAGAGCGAACGTGGACCACGGGGATTCTCCGGTTCCAGAACGGGTGTATACAGTCTGTATACTTCGCTGACTGCCCGAAGCAACCACCCCGTGAATGTCCTTGGGCACGGTGTGTGATCCCCCGATCGAGGCGCCTCTCCCGCAAGCAGAGTGGCTGTGCAGAGTCCTGGGAGGAACCCCCGGAATCAGGTCCATACCATTACGGTACTTCCATCATTGATCGACAGGTGCCCATGAAGCCAAGAGTCCAAAAAATCGTAGCAGGGGCCGCCCTCCTGGTGCTCGGGGTCCTCCTCTGGTACCGCCAGGAGACCCTTCTGGAGGCATCACCAGCCGCAACACCGGCCAGCACCTCCGAAGAACCGGATCAGGGGGCAACCACGCCGGTCAAGCGCCGGAAGTCCACGCCGCCACCTGAGACCCAAGAAACGCCCGATGCCACCGATGCGGCCAGTGCGATGAAGGCCGTCGAAGAACTCTACCAGGCCCTGGCCCGGTCTCCGAAGGGTCGGGTGATTCGATGTCCTGCTGGCGATCTGCCGGACGGCCACTACAGGGCTCTGGATGCCCAGAAGGCCGTGGACGTGGCCCAGTTTGTCCTGGTCCGAGACCGGCAGTTCCACGCCTGGGTGGACCAGGACCAGGGAAGCGCCGTCATCCGACAGGAAAATCGCGCCTGGGCAGCCCTGAAATGGGCCAAGGAATGCGAAGTTCGAACCCTTCGAGTCCCGATCAGCGGTCGCGTCGAGCATGCAAACGGAAGCCCGGCGCCAGGCCACGAGGTCCCCTCCTGCGACCATGGTGAGTGGTTTCAGACCGACGGAAAGGGGGATTTTCAGACCTCGATGCTGCAGGGAACAACCTGCTACCTGATCGCCTTTGTCGAGACGCCAGACTCCCTGGGCCGCGGCCCCCACGTCACCCTCACCGCCACAGGTCCCGACCCCATCGAAGACGTGGTCCTCGTCCTCCCATCACCAGACGAGATGTTGGACGAAGACCGGATGGCTGCCCTGGCCAGCCATCTCGCAGACATGACCCACCGGATGATCCAGGAAAGACATGAGGCTGCAGGAACAGCCATCGAAGGTTCCCGACTGGATCCCCAGACCGCATCCCAGCTCTCCTCCGACGCCAGGGCAGTGCTGGAAGGGTGGGGCACTCTGCGCGAGGAGGAGCTCCGTGCCATGGAGCGGGAGTTGGAACGCCTCGATGATCCCGAGCAACAGGTCACCGCCCTGCGAGATGCCTTCCTGAAGCAGTACTGAGCCGTCCCGCGGCGATTCTTCTCAGCCCCTTCGCGTGATCCAGCGATCCAGGGCGTTGGCAAAGCGCTGCTTCTGCTTCGGGCCATAGGGCGGAGGGCCCCCCGTCATCTCGCCCGCGTCCCGCAGAGACTCCTTGAAGTCCCGGACAGCCAGGGCCTCGTCGATGCTGGCCTGGTCGAGTTCTCTCCCATGGGGTTGAATGACGAAGACCCCGAGCGGCACGACACGAGCAGCCAGGGGAACGTCTGCGGTGATCACCAGGTCACCCGCCACAACATGTTCAACGATGTAGTGGTCGGCCTCGTCAGGGCCCTGGGGCACCTGCACAAAGGACACCCCACGGTACTTGGGGATCTGCATCCAGTGGTTGGCCACAAGCACCACGGTCACCCCTCGGCGATCGGAGGCCCGAAAAAGGACGTCCTTGATGGGACGAGGAGACGCATCCGCGTCCAGGTAGATGGTGGGCGGGGTGGACATCAGCGCCCCTTCGACCGCCAGTCTATGGCTCGTCCGGGGCGTCCTGTGCCCAGATGGACTGGATCATCACCACCACACCGATTTGCTTGTCCATGGTCCACTTGCTGTACCTGCCATCCGAGACGTATTTTCCACGCGTGTACTGGTCGGTACCCGCCCAGACATAGGGGCTGGACAAGCCCTTGTTGTGGTAGCCGAGGCCGTTGTAGTACTCGGCAAAGGTGGCCAGGGCCACCAGGTCATCGGTGTCCTCGGTCAGCTTGAGCTTGTTCTTCATGGAGAGCTTGGAGGCCAGCGCATCCACCGCTGCCGGTTCCCAGGTGTAGAACACGTCGATGTTGGTGGGAATGTTCACCGCTCTCACGCCAAGGGGATCGCCCTGGTGGAGGTAGGTTTCAAAGTTCCCGGAACTCTCCCGCCAGTGAAGGGCGGCGATCAAGGCCGCGGGCAGGTCCACCTTGGCAGCCACCGCTTCGTAGCGCTCGTGGTTCTTCTCCCAGTTCTCCAGGAAGGCCTCCAACTCACTCTTGTGACTCCCTGAGAGCCTGGTCTCGGCTTCCTCCAGCCTGGCGGCGTTGTTGTCGTAGACCTTGCGCATCGTGCCGTTTTCGGGCCGGTGGCTCGCCGTCTCACTGGTCGTGGCTTCCAGTGGAGCAGGTGGCGCAGAGCGGTTGACTTCGGGCCTGGACTGATCGGTGTGGGCCAGGATCTCCTGGGCGTCCAGAGCCACACAGGTGGTCGCATTGGGCCCGCAGTCCTGGGCAAGGGCTGGCGCGTTGAACCCGACCCAGCAGAGGACCAGCGTTGTGACCCGGAAGGAAAGAGTAGTCACACCCCTGACAGATGCAAGGCTCGGGCCAGTCCAAAACAAGCCCAAGTCGCCTCCAAGAGCGCGACATGAATGCCCCCTTGGGTGGTGCATGTCCCGACCGAGAGGGGACAGAAGTCGAGCCCTACTCCGGCGGAGGAAACTTCTGGAGCTTTCTCTGGAGCGTGCGCCGATGAAGCCCCAGTTTGCGGGCCGCCTGGGAGATGTTGCCCCCACAATCCTCGAGCACACGCTGGATGTGCTCCCACTCCGCCCGGGCCAGGGAGAGCGGCGCATAGGCCTGGTCTTCCTCCTGTTCCGCCGACCGTGCAAAGGCAGCCAGGATCATGTCCAGGTCCGCGGGCTTGGTCAGGTAGTTCACCGCACCCCTGCGGACGGCCTCCACGGCGTTTGCGATGCTGCCGTAGCCCGTCAGCATCACCACCCGGAGCTCCGGTAGACGCGCGAGGAGGTCCGTGAGCAGGTCCAGGCCGGATCCCCCCGGCATGCGCAGGTCAACCAGGGCATGGGTCGGCTGGAAGTCTTCAAGGAGTGTCAGGACCTGCGGCAGACCGGGCCTCAAAGCCGCGCTCCCGAAGGGCCCAGGCCAGTCGCTCCCGCAACCTTTCATCGTCGTCCACCACCAGGAAGCATTCGCCCTTGCCAGGGTCCATTTCAGCCATGTCCCGCCCCCTGGGGAAGGACCATCCGAGCCAGGGTTCCCTGTCCAGCCTGGGACTCCAGCACCAGCTCACCGCCCAGCTGGCGCATCAAGCCATTCACGAAAAACAGGCCCAGGCCACTGCCCTCGCCAGTGGCCCGGGTCGTGAAGAACGGCTCGACAACCCGTGGCAGATCCTCCGGAGCGATCCCGACGCCATTGTCCTGGACCTCGATGACCACGCCCCGATCCTCCAGACGACCGCGCAAGACCAGTTCGCCCTCCTCGGGGCTGGCAAGGCGGGCGTTTTCAAGCAAACGACGAACCGCCTGGGCCACAAGACCGATCGGAAGCCGTGCCCGGAGGTCATCGGAAGCCTCGATCCGGACGGGGTGGTGACCGGTCTCCACCGCATCGTTCAGGAAGGTCCCCAGGTCGGCCTCGGTCCATGCCTCGCCCCTTCCTGTCCCCGCATTCATGGAGAGCTGGTCCAGGATGCTCCGGCACCGAAGAACCTCCTGGTGGATCTCCTGGAGTTCAGAGGCCAGCACTGGATCCTCCGCCCGGCGCTCGAGCTCCTTGGAGATGAGCAGGATGGTCGAAAGAGGTGTGGCCAACTCATGGGACGCACCTGCTGCCAGGGTCGCCAGGGAAGCCAGGCGCTCCGCACGGTCCTGGAGATCCCTTGCTGCACGCTCCTGTCGGGTGGCTGCAGCCAGGGCCGCCCGGATGCGCACCACGGCCAGCCCCAGGAGCCCTCCCCCCAGGGCATAGGCCAGGAACATGCCAGCCAGGTGCATACCCATGGCCTTGGCGTCATGGTGAGCCTGGGGCGGCGGCCCCCAGACGAACAGCCCTGCATAGGCCACCGTGGCCACGCCATAGACCAGGCCTGTCCAGCGGGGCTGAACGAGCAGCGCTGCCACCACCACCGGGACCAGGTAGAGCAGGGTGAACGGGTTGGAGGAGCCTCCGGTCAGCAGGAGCACGGTGGTCAACAAGCCCACATCCACCGTCAGGATGCCGACCAGCAGCCCGTCCGACGGCGCCACGTGCCATCGAGACCGGTGCAGAGCAGCGTTGCTGAAGACCCCCACAACGGCCACGCCAATCAGGGGAAGCAGCGGCCACTGGGACCGCCCCAGGAGCACCACACCCACGAGACCCACCTGTGCCGCTGCAGCCAGCCAGCGGATCCGCACGGCCCAGGACAGTTCGATCAACTGTCTTTCCACGAGGAGCGCAGAGGTCATTGTCGAGCCGTTCTATCCGCTCCACCGGTCGAAAGGTGCGACATCTGGTCGCATGCCGACCAGGACGGCAACGAGTGAATTGGGGCCGAGAGGAAACCATGGCAACACTTCTGGCCGGCTTGTTCACGTTCGTGGCCTGCAACTCCAGCGGCGAAACCGACGACAGCGCTGCCCCGGACCTCTACGCGATCTCGGCCAGTTGGAGTCCGGATCCGCCGACCGCCGGCACGGAAAACACCCTGACGCTGGTGATGACCGCAGACGGCACAGCCATCGATGGGGCGTCCCTGGAGATCGTGCCCTGGATGCCGGACCACGGGCACGGCATCTCGGAAGAGGTCCTTGTCGAGGACCTCGGTGAGGGGTCCTACGAGGCTGTCTTCATCTACTCGATGTCCGGCTACTGGGAACTGGAAATCCACATCGACTCGGACCTCGGCAGCGAGGACCACATCGTGCCGGTCGATGTGGAGTAGCGTCCTGGTGCTGCTGGGGACCCTCCTGGGCGGAGACGCCTGGGCAGGGGCCTGCTGTGTCGGAGCCATCTCCGCGGCACCCACCCACGTCGGTCAGTGCGAACAGGCCACCATGGGACTCGGCACAGGCCTGGAGGCGACGGCAGGCACCTGGGATCGAGAGGGCAACGTCCAGAACAGCAGTCTGACCGACCGCTCCATCCTGTTTTCCTGGTCGGCTGGTGTTCGTCTCCACCGCAAGCTCCAGATCGGGGCCTCTATCCCCGCCCGGATCAACCAGAAGTCCTCCACCAGCCTGGACAGTTGGGGGGCAGGGCCAGGAGACAGCCTCGTCCAGGTCACCTGGGAACCCTTCGAGGAGAAGGCCCCCAACAAGGACACCCTCGGACTGCCGGTGCCGGTGTTCAGCCTCGGTCTCCGACTCCCGAGTGGAACCTCCGTCAGCGAATCCAGTGACCCCTTGCTGAGCGACGTGACCGGACTTGAAGGGCCCGCTGTGCTGGTCACGGCCATGGTTCAGCGCACCCTGGGTGCCTGGCCCACCAGCCTCGGGGTGACCACGGAGGTCAGCCAAAACGACCAGGACAGACCGATCTCCCTGACGGCCAGCGCATCCGTCGGCCGATACCTGAATCCTCGCTGGACCCTGCTGACCCACAGCAGCTTCTCGACGCACCTGGCCACCCTGGACGGCTCGGCCATGGCCACCAGGAAGACCAGCGTGGGCGTCCGCCTCCTTCGAGGAGAACCACGGGCCTGGCGGGCCTGGCTCGGCGCAGTGAGTGACGTGCCCCTGGACCATTTCGGGCGAAGCCATCCGAGACGGTCCCAGGTCGCCACCGGGCTGGTACGCGTCTGGTAGCCGGTCCAGTGCGGCCCGGAACCGGAACTCTCTGCTTTCCAGGAATGGCTCCAAAGAGCCGTGAATCGAAGCCGTAGTAGGCTCGCACCCCACGGCCAAGGAGTCCGAGATGGGAATGCTGGTACTGGTCCTCTGCTCGCTGGTGGGATGCGAGACCGACACGGAAGCCCCCGCCCCGGCGGAGCCCCTCCAGGCAACAAGGATCGCAGCGCCCTTGAAGATCACCGAGGAGATGAAGGCCAACACTCGCTACGACGTTCTTGCCCCCTCTCCCGAGGAGACCCGGCAGGCGGTGGCCAAGGCGGGCCTGACGACTGCCCTCGAGAGCCTGGTGCCCGAACGGGCGTTTCAATTCACCGGAATCTCCAAGGACCGGGCTGCCCTGCGGGCCGGGGTCTGCCTGTCGGACACGATCCTGACGCTCCACGAGAGCGAGAAGGCCACCCTCGTCACCCAGTTGGCTGCCTTTCACGAGGGGCTCAAGGTCATGGGTTCCGGCTCCGGACTGCTGGACACCATCAAGGGCCTCCAGGCAGGCATCGAAAATGACGCCATGACCCGAAAGGTCCTCCTGGAGGAACTGGAGGCCATCGTCTCGATGTCCGTTCCTGAACACGGGTTCGCGCCAAACGACCGCACAGGCCCACTGCTGCAAGCCGGGGCCTGGACGGCGGGGGTCAACCTGACCGCCCAGGCGATCCTGAAAGAGGACCGGATCGAGTTGGCCGCGAACCTGCTGCGATTGGGGGCCGTCGCGGACTACTTCCTGGACTACGTCAACGAGGAGGGCGAAGAAAAGGCCGGAGAGGCCGTGCTGAGCTCTCTCCGAGAGACCCTGGTCGAGCTCAAGGCGCTCTCGGACAAGGAGCAGATGGTGCGGGCCGACGTCGAACAGGTGGCCCACCTCACCGGCCAGGTGCTCGACCTGATCTGATGAACTCGGAGCCCTGGGCCCCAGGCTGACCACCCCTCAGGGCAAGGCATCCACCGGGAAGAAGCGCTCCCCGTTCTCCGCCATCTTCCGCAGAATGGGTGGCGGACTGAAGCGCTCTCCGTGGGCTGCGGCAAAGCCATCGAGCTTTGCCACCAGTGCCGGCAGACCGTAGCGATCCATGAACGCCAGCGGCCCCCCGGTGTTGGGGGCGAACCCGATTCCGAAGATCGCGCCCACCTCGGCGTCCCGCTTGCTCCGCAGGATTCCCAGTTCCATGGTCCAGGCGACCTGGTTGACCTGGGCCAGCATCAGCCGTTCCTGCAGGTGGGCAAGACCGGTCAGGGCAGGGGGCTCAGGCGTCAGATCACGCAGACCAGGCCAGATCCGACGGGGGCCGTCGTAGTCATAGAATCCCGCACCAGCGGCCTTCCCGTGGCGATTGAACTCGTCGACCATTCGCAGGAGCAGGGCGACCCCTTCCCTGGGCGTGTTCGGATCGGCAAACTCGTCGCTGCGGTCGGCGATATGGCGTCCCAGGGTCAGGCTGACCTCGTCGAAAACCTTCAACGGCGGCACGATCATTCCTGCCCGGCGTGCGGCGGTCTCCACCAGCACCGGCTCGTGCCCTTCGGCCACCAACTGCAGGCCTTCGATCACGTAGGAGCCGAACACCCGGGACGTGTAGAAGGCGTAGTGGTCGTTGACCACGATGTGCGTCTTCTTGATCGTCCGACCAAAGGCCAGGCAACGAGCCAGGGTCTCGTCGCTGGTCTGTTGACCCATGATCACCTCGAGCAACGGCATCTTCTCGACCGGCGAGAAGAAGTGCAGGCCGATGAACCGGGAGGGATCACTGTGGGCCTCGGCCAGCCGGGTGATGGGCAGGGCCGAGGTGTTGCTGGCCCAGATGGCACCCGGTGCCAGGTGGGGTTCGATCTGTCGGGTGACGGTGTGCTTGACCTCGATGTTCTCGAGCACTGCCTCGATCACCAGGTCACACCCCGCCAGGTCGGCGTCCTCCAGGGTGCAGTGAATGCGGTTCAGGGCAGCATCCCGATCCTCCTCGCTCATCCGCTTGCCGAGCTTGGCGATCTGCTTCTGGCAATGAGCCCGCGCCTTCTCCAGGGCCTCCGGCCGGATGTCCTTGAGGACCACCTCCAGGCCGGCCAGGCTGGTGACGACCCCCAGGGAGGCCCCCATCATGCCGGCACCGAGGATGCCCACCTTGGTGAAGCCATGCTTCTCGGCGACGGGTAGCCCTTCGAGCTTCTCCGCCGCAGTCCGGTGGTACCAGAGGGTGCGAACCATGTCCTTGGCCTGGTTGCCAAGGGCAATGGCCGTAAAGTGCCGGGCCTCGAGTTCCAGGGCCCGGTCAAACTTGATCCCGGCGCCTTCCTGGACCACCTGCATCACCGCCTTGGGGGCCAGGAACACCCCTGCGGTCTTGTCCTCCAGGAAGGCCGCGGCCCCCACGAAGAGTTGCTTGAACTCGTTGGAGGTCGGACGGGGATCCGGAAAGCGGTAGCTGCTGCTGTCCCAGGGCTGCCTGGCCCGGGGGTTGTCCAGGCACCACTGTGTCGCTGCGGCGAGGACCTCTTCCGGGGTGTCCGCCAGCGCATCCACGAGTCCTGGCCCCTTGGCCTTGGGCGCCCGCAGGGTCTTGCCCGCTGTGATGTACTCCAGGGCCGCCTGGACCCCGATCATCCGGGGCAGACGCTGGGTGCCCCCGGCCCCCGGAAAGACCCCGAGCATGCACTCGGGAAGTCCCACCTGGACCCGGAAGTTGTTCAGCGCCACCCGGTGGTGGCAGGCCAGGGCAAGCTCGTAGCCGCCGCCCAGGGCAGAGCCGGTGAGTGCCGCCACAACAGGAAAGGGCAGGGTCTCGATCTTCCGGTAGAGCCCCGTCAGGTCCAGGACCCGCTGCAGGAAGCTCTTGGGGTCGTCCGACAGGTAGAGCATGTCGATATCGGCACCCACACAGAAGTCCTTGTGGCCGGTGGCGATGACCAGTCCCTTGATGCCCTCCTGGGCCTCGGCCCACTCGACGGCCGCCAACAGGCCTTCGCCAAAGTCGCCGTTGAGCTTGTTGACCTTGCCTTCCATCTTCATGGTCAGGGTGGCGATGCCGGTCTCACTGTCCAGGGCGATCGCGCCCAGCTTGTTCTGCAGTCCCATGGTCACACCCGCTCGATGATGGTGGCGATACCCATGCCGCCGCCGATGCAAAGGGTCACCAGGCCGGTGGCCTGGCCGCGATCCTCGAGTTCATCGAGCACCGTGTTGAGGAGCATGGCGCCCGTCGCTCCCAGGGGGTGCCCCAGGGCGATGGCGCCACCGTTGACGTTGACGCGATCGTGGTCGATGCCCATGGCCTCCATGGTCCGCAGGGGGACCGCGGCAAAGGCCTCGTTGATCTCCCACAGGTCGATGTCACTCGCAGCCATGCCCGCCTTCTTCAGGGCCTTGTGGCTGGCGGGAATCGGGCCCTCCAACATCAGCACGGGCTCGTCGCCCACGGCGATGGAGGTCACGATCCTTGCCCGGGGTGTCAGGCCCAGGGCCTGCCCGGCCTCCTTGGAACCCACGAGCACCGCTGCAGCACCGTCCACGATCCCGGAACTGTTTCCCGCGTGGTGGACGTGGTCGACGTGCTCGACCTGGGGGTAGCGGCGCCTGGCGAGGGTGTCGATCTTGAAGTGCACACCCATGGCCTCGAAGCTCGGGTTGAGCTGGGAGAGGTCCTCGGCGCTCGTCCCGGGTCTGGGGTGTTCATCCGCGACCAGGAACGGGTTGCCCGCGACATCGTTCACCGGGACGATGGACCGGTCAAAGGCCCCCCGCTCGACCGCAGCCTGGCAGCGAGCCTGGCTGGCGGCAGCAAAGGTGTCCACATCTGTCCGGGAGATTCCCCGCAAGGTCGCCAACAGGTCGGCGCTGATTCCCTGGGGGATGAATCCGACCTTGAACTGGAAGTCCAGGTCGGTCATGGCGCCCCCATCGGACCCCATGGTGACCCGGCTCATGCTCTCCACGCCACCGGAGACAACCAGGTCGTTGAACCCTGCCTTGACCAGGGCAGCCCCGTGGTGGACGGCCTCCAGGCCCGAGCCACAGAAGCGGTTCAGGGTCACGCCCGGCGTGGACTCGCTCCACCCGGCCTGCAGGACGGCCGTGCGTGCGATGCAGGCCCCCTGGTCTCCGACCTGGGTGACACAGCCGATGATCACGTCATCGACCTTGCTCGTGTCCAGTTCATTGCGTTGCTGCAGCGCCTGGAACACGGTCTCCAACAGGGTGACCGGTTTGACCGGGTACAGGCCTCCGGAACTCTTGCCCCGACCACGGGGGGTCCGGACAGCATCAAAGAGGTAGGCATCGCCCATGGGGTGTCCTCGTGAGGAGTTGCCGGAGATGCTTAGCATGCTCAGCAACTGGCGGCGAGGGCCAGAATTCACCCCCCAGAGGACGCCCTCACTGCGCCGCTGGCTTCGCCCCCAGTGCCTCGCAGACCGTCGCCCCCATGGCCGGTGAGGCAATCCAGTTGTCCAACAGGACCGGCGGCATGGGGCCGGTGTCGCTCAGGACATCTGTGTTGATCTCGCAGGGATCCACACTCACCAGGTTGAAGCGAACCGTCATCGTCTCGGTCCCGGAGGCCAGGCCACCGCTGTAGCCGATGGCCACGTCGACAAAGCGGTTTCCTGCTCCTGTGCCGCATCCCCCTGCGCTGGCCCCGACCACGCTGGCGGACTCAAAGGTCGCCATGGGGTGGGCCACCGCCAGGGCGTCCTGCCCGATCTGGGTGGCCCGGCCTTCCGGCAACTGGAGAGAAAAGGAACAGGCGGTCAACAGCAGGGTGATCACGGCATGGTCTCCATGGGCTGAACCCCGGTGGTCAAAGACGGCCGCCACGGTACCAGAACGACCTGCTGGCGAGGCCTCAATCCCCCTGACAGACCCAGTTGGCCTCGGCATTCGAGGCCCGATATCGCAGGCGCTTCATCACATTCCACGGCTGTTCCGGGTCCTTCTCGATGAAGTCCCCGACAGAGGGACCCACAAGGACCATGCTCTCTTCGGAGCCATCCGGACAGGTGACCTTGCCCGAGCTCTGGGTCACCGAGTGGCCATAGGCCTCGTTCCAGGCCGGGCAGTCATTCACCAGCTCCGAATGCCACGATTCGGACCTGGGCCTGAGCACGACGAGACAGGGCGGCTCCGAGCAGTCGGTCTCCATCACCTCGACACCTGGATTGCACTTCTCCAGAACCTCCTCGAAGACCTCCTGGAAGCCCTGCTGGCCATAGTCAGCCGGAAGATCCTCCGGCCACTCCGGTGCCACGCCATAGGCCTCCTTGGTCAGGCTGTTCACCAGGAAGTCCTGAACCTGGCTCCGGGCAGCCAGCTGCGCGTTCTCCTCCTGGAGCGTCTCGAGTTCTTCATCGCAGTCGACCGGGGTTCTCGCGGTGGTGACTGACCGGCTGGACCCGGAAGAAGGAGCGCGGGCCTCGGATGCCTCGGACCCAGGAGGCTGTGTGCCCTCCCCCGTTGTCCAGCGCCCCAGAAAAAAGGACAACAGCCCAACCCCCACCACAAGACTCGCCGTGCGCATACTTCTTTCCCCGCTGCCCGGAGACTACTTCAATCCAGGCACTCACCAGGTGAGGACCAGGCAATCGGGGAAATGCCATCGAGCAGGCACCTGGGTCGAGGAGACCTCTCCAGAGACGGGGGTCAGGGGCTGATCAGAGCCTTCAGGTGGGCCTCGATGGCGTCGCGAGCAGCCCGAAAGCGCTCGATGCGTTCCTTGTTGGAAACCAACGGATCACCCGTCGCCGGATCCGGCAGGGGGTAGTGCAGGCGGCGGGCCTGACCCAGCCAGGCCGGACAGACCTCGTCGGCACACCAGGTGATGACGGTGTCGATGGTCGCCGGGTCGATATCGTCGACGGACTTGGATCGGTGTCCCGACAGGTCGATGCCCACCTCTGCCATCACGCGGATTGCAACCGGGTTGACCGACGAGGGGCGAGACCCCGCACTCTGGACGGTCCCCCGGCCCCCCAGGAGCTCTCTCGCCCACGCCTCGGCCATCTGGGAGCGGGCCGAGTTCGCCACGCACAACATCAGGAGCTTCATGGCTTCCCGGTATCCCGACTCCGCTGCCGGACCCGCGCTATGAGAGGCCCATGCTGAAACGCCTTCTTCGGCGCCTGGTCGGCGCCAGGCCTCCGCCATCACCACAGCCTCCTCCCCCCAGAAGCCGCCCGGCACCCGCCCCGGCGGACGAGGAGGAGGTCCCCTTGCTGGAGGTCGATGGACCCCAACTGAAGCAGTGGGTGGAGGATGGAAAGGACATCCACTTCCTGGACATCCGCGAGCCCGGCGAGGTGCGCGGCGGGGTGGTCGCCAACTGCCAGTGGATTCCCATGAACAGCGTCCCGGACCGCCTGGACGAGGTCCCTCGAGACAAGACCCTGGTGGTGTACTGCGCCGCGGGAGCCCGGAGCTACGGGGTCACCCACTGGTTGCGGGAGCAGGGCCTGGAGGACGTCTGGAGCCTTGTCGGCGGCATCGGCGCCTGGCTGGCCGAGGGGGGCGAGTTCGGACAGCTGCCCGAGCTGGAGGGGTGACTCTCCAACCGCATCCGACCGGCCTGGTCCGGGGACCCGGTGGAAAGCCCCCTGGACCGCGATAGGCCGGGACCCCATGGAACCGACCATCCTCTCCCTGGTTCCAGCACTGCTCACGGTGGTGCTGGCCTTTGCCCTCCGCAGGGTCCTGCCCGCCCTGTTTGCCGGCATCGTGGCCGGCGGTGTGGTGCTGTACCTGGGCACCGGCCAGGCCTCAGACCTGAACGTGCTCAGCCGGTTCCTGATCCCGGCCCTGGCCAGCAAGTCCTTTGCCCAGATCCTGTTGATCTACCTGTGGTGCCTGGGCGGGTTGATCGGCATCTGGGAACGCACCGGAGGGGCCCGCCACTTCGCCGTGGTCGTGGGCGGCCGACTCGCCAGGGGACCCCGGAGTTCGCTGCTCTTTTCCTGGCTGATGGGGGTGATCTTCCACCAGGGCGGCACCGTGAGCACAGTCCTCACCGGGACCACCGTCAGGCCCGTGGCCGACGCCCACCGCATCGCCCACGAGGAACTTTCCTACGTGGTGGACTCCACCGGTTCTCCCGTGGCCACGGTCGTCCCCTTCAATGCCTGGCCGGCCTACATCTCCGGCCTGGTCGTGGGCACCGTGCCCCTGCTGCCCGATGCCCAGGCGGGACTGGACTTCTACGTCCGGGCAATCCCGTTCAACTTCTACGGCTGGTTCGCCCTGCTGGGCACCGGGTTGTTCAGCCTGGGTGTCCTGCCCTGGGTCGGAAAACGGATGAAGGCGGCCCGGGATCGGGCCCGTGAAACCGGTGCGCTGGACGCCCCGGGAGCCCAGCCCCTGATGCCACCGGCCGAGGTCTCCACCTCCCAGGGCAAGACCGCATACCAACCCTCCCTGGCCGACTTCCTGGTTCCCCTCGGGGTGTTGATGGGCATGGCCATCCTGCCCTATGCACTGACGGGCACCAGCTGGATCAACGAGGCCTTCGCCCTGTGCACCCTGTCCGCCGTGGCTGTGGCCATGGCCCGGGGCCTGACACTGTCCGAGGTGCTGGATGCCTTTCTGAGCGGGTGCCAGCAGATGACCATCGGCGCCGTGATCCTGGGGCTTGCCGTCACCCTGGGCCTTGTCTCCAAGGAACTGAACACCGCAACCTACGTGGTCTCCATGCTGGGCAGCGGCTTTCCGGCGATCATCCTGCCGGCGGCGCTGACCGCCCTCTGCATGGGCATCGCCTTTGCAACCGGAACCTCCTGGGGAACCTACGCGGTCGTCTTTCCCATCGCCATGCCCCTGGCCTGGGCCCTGGTCCCCGACCCCACCTACCTGCACCTCTGCTTTGGGGCCGTGCTGGGCGGGGCGGTCTTTGGCGACCAGTGCTCGCCGATCTCCGACACGACCATCCTCAGTGCCATGTTCACCGGCTGCGACCTGATGGACCACGTGCGCACCCAGCTGCCCCTCGCCCTGGCTGCTGCCCTGCTGGGTTGTTTGGCGAGCACAGGAGTCGCGATGCTGGTGGTCGGATGAACCTGCCACAGACCGGGTTGTCGGACCTGCACCGGCACCTGGATGGCTCCCTGCGGCGAGAGACCCTTCGAGCGCTCGCGGCGGAGAGAGGTCAGGAGGTCCCCCCAGACCTGACCTTTTTTCCCGGCATGGGCCTGGAGGCGGCCCTGGCTCGCTTCGCCTTCACCCTGTCCTGCCTGGACACCCTGGACGCGGTCCGGCGCGTGGCGGCGGAACTCTGCGAGGACGCCCAGAAGCACGGGGTCGAGACCCTGGAGATCCGTTTTGCTCCCCAGTTGCACGGCCCTCCCGTGCCCCAGGTCGTGGACGCGGTTCTGGACGGACTGGCCGGTCGGGCTGGGCTGATCCTGTGCGGGCTCTACGGCGAGGCACCATCGGTTCTGGAGGGCCTGGTCCAGGTGGCCGCTTCGAGACCGGGGGTGGTCGGCCTGGACCTGGCCGGGGGACCCGCACCCGGGCATTCGTGGTCCATGGCGGACTATGCCCGCCCCTTCCAACAGGCCCGGGATCTCGGGCTGGGGCGCACGGTGCACGCAGGAGAGGGCCGCCCCCCCCAGGAGATCCGGACCGCGATCGAGCTCCTCCACGCCCAGAGAGTGGGCCATGGAACCACCCTGCTCCAGGATCCCTCGGTCACGGACCTGGTCCTGCAACGGGGCGTGGTGATCGAGGCCTGCGTGACCTCGAACTGGCAGGTCGGTGCCATCGCCAGACCGGAGGAGCACGACCTTCCTCGCTGGCTGGCTCGGGGCATCTCGGTGTGCGTGTGCTGCGACAACACCCTGCTCTCGGGCAACGACGCAGGGTCTGAACTGGCCCTGGTGTCCCGGCTGCCAGGAATGACCCCTGCGGGCATCGATGCCCTGCTGGAGACCGGTCGAAGAGCGGCTTTCCACCGATAGACCCTTGACGAACCAGCCTCAGCCCGTCACGTGCACAGGTTGCTCCCCGGGATTCCCCCATGAAACCCACACTGCCCGCACCCCAGACCCGGCCGCTGTCCCAGCTCCTGCCCAATGAGCCGCTGTTGCTCATGGGTGCCGGACCGACCCCGATCCCGTTTCCCGTGGCCCGGGCGAATGGCGTGGTCATCAACCACCTGGGGCCGACCATGAACCGGGTGCTGGAAGGGGTCAAGGAGACGGCCCGCTACGCCTTTCAGACCGAAGCGGAGCACGTGCTCGGCGTCGCTGGGGCCGCCAGCAGCGCCATGGAGATGGCGGTGGGCAACCTGGCCTGGCCCGGCCGCAAGGTCCTGTCCCTGGTCACCGGCACCTTCAGCAGCCGGCTCGCCGAGATGGCCGGCTGCGTCGGCGCCGAGGTGACCGAGGTGGTCAGCGAGACCCCGACCCCGGCCACCGAAGCCCAGGTACGAGAAGCCCTGTCGAAAGGCTCCTACGACGTGCTCACCCTGGTCCAGGGGGAGACCAGCTGCGGCGTGCACAACGTGGAGCTTCCGGCCATCGCCCACGCAGCCCGGCAGCAGGGCGTCCTGGTCGTGGTCGACGCGGTCTGCACCCTGACCACCACACCGCTCCAGATGGACGACTGGGGCATCGACGTGTGCATCACCGGGGGACAGAAGGGCCTGGCTTCCATTCCAGGCGTCTCCCTGCTGGCCTTTTCCGACACCGCCTGGGATGTGGTGGAGAGCCGGCCCCGACCCATGCCTCACTGGTGCCTGGACGCCCAGCGGTCCTGGGGTTTCTGGGGGGATCACAAGTACCACTACACCGCCCCGGTCCCCGGGATCCTGGCGCTCTACGAAGCCCTGCGCCTGATCGCCGAGGAGACCCTTGAACAGCGCTTCCATCGCCACCTCCGCTGTTCCCTGGCACTCCAGGCCGGCATGGAGGCCATGGGGCTCCGGCTCTTCGTGCCCCTCGCGCATCGTCTGCACTCGGTGGTGGCCTTCCATCGCCCCGAAAACGTAGACAGCGCGGCCCTCAAGGAGCGGATGGCCCGACAATTCGGCGTGGAGATCTCGGGCGCCTTTGGCCTGGACATCCTGCGGGTGGGCCAGATGGGCGAGCAGTGCCGTTCCCACAACCTGTTCCACGTGCTCTACGCCCTGGGCGAGAGCGCCCGACTCGAGGGATTTCCCTGTGATGTCAGTGGTGGGATGGCTGCCATGGAAGAGGCCCTGGTGGCCCAGTCGACGACCATCAACGAGGACAATGACCCCCGACGCAAGGCGCCCCCCGCCTGATCAGGGGTAGCTGAGCAGAAAGGTCCCCAGGCACATCTCGTCGCTCGTGCCATCCCCCCAGTAGACATCCTCGTCTGTCGGGTTGTCCCAGGTACACGCCACCGTGAGGGCATCACCGGACTGGAGTTGCATGGGCTCGGTGAACTGGTAGCTCCGCTGCCAATTGAAGTCCCAGCGGGGAATGTCCAACAGGCAGGTCTCGGTGTCATCCGCTCGATCGATGCGGGCCACGGCAGACTTGCCCAGCTCGTGCATGTGCAGGCTCGCGCTGTGGATCACAAGGTCTGACCGTGGGGCGTAGCTGAAGCTGTGCTGGACACCCGAGGAGTTCGCCGGGATGTGCATCTCGTCGGTGTAGAGCCAGCCCGGATTGGCCCAGGGCTGGATGTTGGACGGGTGACTCACCTCGGCCTCGGTGGCGACCAGTACCTGGGTCTGATCGGGACCGGGTCCCGCTGCCTCGACGTTGTAGTGCAACTGCAGGACGACCTTGGAGTCGGCAGAGATGGGAATACCAGTGCCGTCCGGGAACATGTTGACCGGTCCACCCGGGGCCCAGCCACCCAACCAGCGGGGATCACCGCCTTCCGGGAAGCCTGGACTGCCGTAGCAGCTGTAGCCAGCAGCCTCTTCTTCCGCGTCCCTCTCCTCGTAGTACCAGACGTCATCGGGCTCCGCGATGTAGGCAATGACATGGTGGACGACGGCATCGTTGCCGGGGACCACGTCGTAGCCGGTCACATAGAGGTCTTCGGTCTCGGGCCAGTCCAGCACGAAGCACCGGTATTCATCGGGCTCCGCGACAGGGGTGTAGATGCCCGGCATCTCCAGGATCACGTCCGGATCGGCCATGTTCTCCGTCTCGTCGGGCGTGAGACCACTGGCGTCCGCCACATCCCCTTCAAGAGCACCGGCATCCACCCAGTCGGAGATCAGGGCCCTGTCCTCCTCGCTCAGGCTGATGTCGCCGCGGTAGTCATTGCAGTCCCCGGCTGCCAGCCAGGGAGGCATCCTTCCATCCACGACGGCATCCTGGACCTGGTTCCGCACCACGTATGCAGCCTCGTAGGTGTCCAGGGGAAAGGTGCCAATGCCTCCTTCAGCGTGGCAGTTCGCACAACTGGCGTTCACCACCTCGTCGACCTCCCCGTACCAGACAGGAGCGTCGGCATCCGAGCCACTGGGGTCACAAGCCATCAGAGAAAGGAGAGGCAGCCACACCATCAAGGTTCACTCCGTGTGCGGAAAACCTACTGGAATCCGTGCAACCACGCTGTAATGAAGCCACATCCTGACCGGGTCTTGGCAACGACTGGTAGAGTGACTCCGCCCTGGAAAAAGAGGAGAACCCACCATCCCTTCCCTGCACCTCCTCGGGCTGCTGCTGGCCGCGGCCTGCACCCAGAAGCTCTCCGCGGACTGCGAGAGTCTGGAGGACAACGCCGCCCGCAATCAATGCCAGCTCGAGCGGGTCCTGTCCCTGGAGCCGGCCCAAATGGAACAGGTCCTCGTGCAACTGAAAAACATGCCTGACCCGGTGGCCCGAGGAGCCGCGGTGTTCGGCTGGCTCGAAGCCCACCCCAACTCCCTCACCCCTGCCCAGGGTCAGCGCCTCTGCGCCCTGCTGCAAGACGAGAACAAGCGCATATGCGAGCGGCGACAGGCCTCTTCGCACTTGTCCCGGCCCTGACGGGCTGCGGACAGGAGCCCTCCACACTCCCGGGTGATCCCCTTCCCCCGGCGTTGGCGATCTGCAAACCCCACGTCGGTGACGACCGCCTGCTGGGCTACTGCCTGGCCAGCCAGGCGAGCCAGATGTACCGCATGGACCTGGAGACCCTCTGCGGGCAGGTTGAACCCTTTGGCAAGGAGTGCCGACACAACTGGGCCACGGCACGGGCTCGATGGTCGCCGCAAACCCCTGTGGAGACCCTCCTGGAGGCCTGCATCGGCGACAGTGACTGCGCCTTTGACGTGCTGGACACCCGCAACCCCCCCGACCTGGTGGCGACCATCGGTCATTGCCGAGACCACGCTTCCGATCACCTGGTGGACTGTGTGGGCCACGCGGTCGCCAGGTGGGCAGACGTCGTGAGCTCCGCGGAAGAGGTGGCCCGGGTCGGTGCAGCGGACCTGGGGTTCGACGACATGGTGGGCTTCCACCTGGCCACGGCCGTGGTGTGCCGGGACCTGGAGGACGCCACCTGCCCTCCGGACGGCCCAAAGGGACAGGCCTGCCGCAACCAGGTCCGCCAGCTCCGGGCCGACCCTGGGATGTGTCCGGCGATCCCGGACCACATCAAGCGCTCTCTGAAGCGCTGACAGGCCCGGGCCACGATGGCCCCCTCCGAGAGTTCCTCGGGCGGCGACTGGCAGATGATGCGGTCCCGGCTCTTCTCCCAGATCGGGTAGTCGGCGAAAACCAGGCCGATACCTTCCCGGTCCCAAATGGCCTGGTGGTTTCCGAGACCACTACAGGTCTCCCGGACCAGGACCACCAGTTTCTCGCTGTGGCTGCTGGGGTTCATTGAGATCAAAGAGCCAGGGCCCGGTTGAACCCGCCTCTGTGGCCACAAGAGTAGCGCTCGCACCCACTCGGATCGCCACCCTGCCCGCAGTCCGGATCGCCTGCTCCTGGCTCGTTCCCAGCACCAGGACCGCCCGGGGGTCCTCGAGTCCAGCTGAGCCCTGATCCCGCAGGCTGACCCAGACACACTCTCGCAAGGAGAACAGCGTCCCCATGGCCACCACCGTGCGCGGCTCCACTCGCAGCCCGGGCCCCAGGGAGAATCCCACCTGTCGACACCGCTGGTTGACGCCGGGCAAGGTCACCAGTGCCACCAGGGCACTTTCGAGACTCTCCTGCAGGCCCTCCTGGGGCGCAGCAGCAGCCAGGAGACGAGAACCGCGAACCGCACCGGCACGCACCTTTTGATCCACCGGCTCCCGCAATTCCAGGGACCAGGAAGAGGGCAGTACAGGGGCCAACAACTGCCCCAGGGCCTGCAGCCCCAGCAACGGCGCCAGTGTCCACCGGGTCAGTCGCACACGACACACGGCAACACCGAGCGCGATCACGAGCAGCAGGGTTGCCGGCAGGACGTAGCGGGCATTGATCGGGAGTGTCTGGGAGATGAGCCAGGTCCCCAGGGCCGCCGAGGCCACAAGCTCCCAGAGCCGCCAGCCCACCCCGTACACCGCGGGCCCCAGGAGGAACTGCAGCCGCTCCCGTTTCAACCCCAGGGGCACCAACAACATCAACCAGAAGGCCAGTTGTGCCCACCACCAGGTGCGAGGCACCACCACCAACAACTGCTCCATGTTCCAGACCAGGACCCGGGCCGGATCGGTCACGATGACCTCGGCCACCCCCTCCCGGTAGAGCTTCTCCCAGACCGAGGGGGCCAACGCGTGCAGCCAGGGCAGAACCACCAGCCCGGACACCAGGGCTGCGCTGGCCAGGGCCAGGCCCCGCCGCAACGACGCCCTGTGGCGAAACACCCCCCACAGGACCAGGCTGATCCCCAGCGAGGCCGCGAGCCACAGCACCGTGGCCTTGACCCCGGCGGCATCTGGACCCGTGTGCATCGCTGCAGCCAGGTGGCGACGACTCCAGGCACCCTGGAGCCCTCGCGCGATCGGCACCCCCGCCAGCAGCAGGGGCACCAGCCCCAGGGGGGCACGAATCACCAGGCCCATCCCCGCCACGGCCAGGGGGACCAGCAAGAAGAGCACGATGGTGAACTTGTTGAGCACAGCCCAACCGAGAAAGAACCCGAAGGCCAGCGTGGGCAGCAGCCTGTAGAAACCCTGGGAACCCCACAGTCCCCACAACACCCACGGGATCAACGCTGCCGCAGGCACGTCCATCAGCAGCAGGTGACTGTAGTTCGTTGCGCTCGGAGCCCCGAGCCACACCAGTGGCAGCAACACCCCGGCGGTCACCCCCTGGAGCATCAGCCCCAGGGCGCTCATGCCGGCCACCCCCAGAGCCGCGAAGGCGGCCACTGCGAGCCGGGTGGTATCCATTGAAGGCCCCAACCAGCCCAGCATCCCCGCTGCGGGCAGGTAGACCCCGGGCAGAAAGGGCTCCATTGGAGTCCCTCGTCCCTGAAAGAACCATGCCTGGTACCGGGTCACATTCAACAGGTGGCCAGGGGCATCGCCGCTGGGCAGGGCCTGGTCCACCACCAGCCAACTGTGGTGCAGCCAGAAGGCCAGGACCCCCCAGGCCAGGGGAAGCAGCAGGTTCAGGACCTTCCGACGGCTCCCGCGCACCCCTGGCCGGAGCATGGCCAGTCCCAGTCCGAACTTTTTGACCCCTCCCTCTTTCATGGGCCTCGATCCTGGAGGGCGTCAAAAAGCCCTTCCCCCAGGAGCAGGTGTCCCGGCTGGTCCGGGTGTACCTGGTCCGTCCAGAAACCGATCTCGGCTCCCCTCTCCAGGAACAGCGCGGGGCCATCGACCAGTGGCGCGTTGCTGGAACTCGCCGCCTGGCGCATCGCCTCCCGGTAGGCGAGTACTGCCTCCGGCGGGGGAACGTCGTCCAGGTCCATCGGTGCAGGCAGGATCATGTAGACCGGCCGGGCCCCCAGGGCCTCGATCCGATCGCTCAGCTTGCGAAGGTTCTCGATGTACTCCCCCAGGAGTACCCGGCTGGAGCGATCGCCTCCCAGGGAACCAACGTCCTCCCGAGACGCCAGGAAGTGCACCTCTCGCGCCCGGAGCCAGGGGGAGAGCCAGCGGCGAAGGACCCGGTAGGTCGCCAGGGTTCGAAGGGGCCCGATCACCGCGTCCGAGCGACCGGTCACCGTGCGCGCATGCCCTCGATCGTGAAAGATGTCGCTCCACAGATTCGCGATCACCACCCAGTCCGGTCGCACCTCTCGACCGACCTTGTCCAGGAGCGCCAAGGACTGGGTGGTGTCGTGGCCCGGAACGCCACCGATGATCCCCGTCACCGGCCTGTCCCAGGTGTGACCCAGCAGATCCGCAGCCACCCGCACGAAGACGTACTGCTCCCGAACCCCATCGCCATAGACCGAGCTGTCCCCCAGGGACATCAGGCGAATCTCCCGGTCCTCCTTGTCCGGGATCTCGGGTCCCCGCAGCCCCAGGCTGTTGATCCGAAAGGTGGCCCTGGGGCTGGACTGAACCGTGTTCGGCGCAAGCCCCCACTTCATGCGCGGGTCCGCGACCAGCGCCGTCCCCCCCTCCTGGAGCTGGCGCCGATTCTCTTCAGCGGCCTTGTTGAAGTCCAGGTGCTGCCCGGGGCCCGCCAGCGGGTAGGAGCGCTCGCTCACCCAGGTCTTCTCCTCGTAGACCCAGGCGCCTCCTTCGACAGCCCCCAACAGGACACCAGCTGTCACCAGGGCAAAAAGGAACCGACGAGAGTGGGAGGGCATCGCGCCGATCCTGGCACGAATGGCCCAGGGAGAGTCCCCACAAGGTGCCCGGTGGCCTCTTCCGGGGCCTTGCCAAAACAGGGCAACAGTCGGTGACAGAGATCCCGGAACCGGATCACCGCCTCCACGGCGATCACCAGGTTTTCGACCTCTCCGAATTGCCTGTTCGGCCCCTGGAGATGCGAGGTAGGTTCCAGCCGTGTTTCTCCTTCTCCTCGGCTGCACCGACCCGGCCCCTTCCCACTCTGTGGCCCTGCTGGATTTCGCGGGGGAGACCCCAAAAAACGTGGTGGTGTGGAGCATCGACACCCTGCGTCGCGACCTTGTGGGCCGATACGCGGCCACCGACGACACCCCCTTCCTGGACGGGTTTTTAGCCTCTTCGGTGGTGATGGATGACCATGCCAGTTGCGGAAACTGGACCGTGGCGAGTTTCGTCTGCCTCTACACAGGCGCCAGCGCTCTGGACCTGGGCTTCGAACCGGACTCAGGAGACCCGGCGGTCCCCGACATGCCGCCCCTCCTCGACACCTGGCCCGTGGCTTTCCGGGCCCAGGGGTACGACACAGCCCTGGTGTCCGCCAACCCCTTTGTCAGCGCCAAGAAGGACTGGCCCCTGGGTGCTGGCTACCAGGAAGTCTGGCTCGAGGCCAATGTCCGGGGAGAGCTGCTCGTCGACCAGGCCCTGGCCATGGGAGAGGACCTGTCCTCGCCGAGCCTGCTCCAGGTTCATTTCATGGACACCCATGAGCCTTACGAGGCACCCGAGGAGTTCCAGGAACCGGCCCCTGAGATCACCTACGATCTCTCGGACCCCACCGAGATCCAGCGACTCGAACAGGACTGGATCAACCTGGACGCCCAGGAACAGGCTGACATCCAGGACGCCCTTGCCGCGGGCCACCGGGGGGAGATTCGCTACCTCGATCACCAACTGGAGCGCCTCTGGCAGGGGCTCGAGGACCAGGGGGCCCTGGCAGACACCTTGATCCTGGTGGTCTCGGATCATGGGCAGCAGCACCTGGAAAGAGCCCGCTGGTCCCACGGCAACCACCTGCACCAGGAGGAGACCGGGGCCATTGCCGCGATCTGGGCCCAGAATCTCTCCCCCGCTTCGTGGTCCGGGCTGACGGTCCACCAGGACGTGGCGGCCACCCTGAACGCTCTATACGGCCTGGGTCTGGAGTCGGTCACCGGCCTCCCCCTCGGCGAGGCAGACGCCACGAGACCCCGAATGCAGCAGTACTACCGAAACCACCTGTCGGAAACCACGGCGGTTCCTCGCCAGTCCCTGGAGACCGAGGAGTGGCGCCTGAGCTATGCCTGGGATGGGGTCCAGCGACTTCACCATCGACAGGAGGACCCCGCCGAGCTCACCGACCAGCTGGAACTGGCCGACCCCCAGGTCCTGGTGGACCTCTGGGATCAACTGCAACCCCAGGTCGACCGCCTCCAGGAAACCCTGCTCCCGCACCACACCCCCGAGGGTTCCGGACCCTAGGGCAGGCAGCAGCAGCACAGGTCCGACCACTGTGACCCTGGACCGGCGCTGTCCGTAGAGACCCCCGAAGGGCGTCTATGACCGGCTGGCAATCGGCCCGGTGGTCTCCGAACCACTGACACCCCGTGACCACAGCTGTCAGGTGCGCACTGCACCGTCGTCTGCCCTTGCACAGGAGATCGAGATGCCCCAGACCGCCGCCATCAACGCCGTCCGCGAACTGCTGCACACCCTCCGCCCCCGAAACGTGGCACTGGAATTGGCCGACCTGGTCGTCCACCCCATCGAGATCGCCCACCAGGATGGGCCCACCGTGCTGCACGTCCGGGAAGCCCTCGCGCAGAAGATCATCGAGATCGAGGAGCTTCGCTCGCCTCGAGTGCCTTCGGTCACGGTCATCAACCACGGAGAGATCCCCGTCTTCTTTCCCGCGGGCGCCGTGCTCAAGGGAGGAGCTCAGACCCGAATCGTGGCCACACCCTCCCTGGTTCTTGGCAATGCCCAGGCCCGCATCCCTGTGCGATGTGTGGAGTCCGGACGCTGGACCACCCACCGTGATCGCGTCTTCCACGGGGTCTCGGCCTCGCCACTGCAAATGAAAAGCGCCAAGCACCGCCGGGATGTGACAGCCCGCCAATCCAGACTCGAACGCGCCGCCGACCAGGGTGAGACCTGGCACCACGTCTCCGAATTCCTGGCACACAAGGAGGTGACCTCGCCTACCCAGTCCCTCATCGCCGCCATGGACAGGGAGACCACCCGTTCCCGCCACCAGGCGAGCCGCCGATCGCCCGTCGAGCAGGAGCGTGCCCAGCAAGCTCTGGACGGCGCCGCTGGCCTCGCCGTGTCCGACCGGAAGTCCGGCTGGGTGGCCTGGGACGTCTTCGGCGTGAAGGGTCTGGCCGAGCAGGGGGTTCGAATGGCCTTGGAATCCGTCGAGGTGGAGACCGGAGACGCCGGGCGTCCCAGCAACAGGGACCGCGACACCATCAACGAACAACTCAGACTGGGCCTCGACACCCTGGCAGCAGCCGACTGGACCGTTCGTTCTGAGGGCCCGGCGACCCTTGTCGACTTCAGCACCTCGACCGGCACCCACGGTACGGCCCTGGTCTACGAGGGCGTAGTACTGCAGGCCACCCTCTCCTGGGACCCGGCGAGCCGATGAGGACCTCCCCGGACTCAGTGCATCTCCGTGGACCTGGCGCAGCTCAGGCCGCCCAGAAAGTCCAGGGCCAGCCGCTCCCTTTCACGGTGAAATCGAACCAGCGCCAAGAAGTGGCGGGCCACTGTGGGGTCCTCGATGTGAGGAAGGACCGCCTCGAATTGCTCGGCCTGGGTGTGGTGGTGTGCCGCCGCCAGGATTGCGACGACCGGCCGGCGCTGTACCAGCCGAAAGAATGCTGCGGGGGAACCAGGGCAGGGATGAACCATCAATGGACTCCTGGGGCACTCCGTCGACACGACGAGTGCCCTGAAGACGTGCATGCCCCGTGCTTCCAGACAGTCTTTCCTTCTGTCCGGAAGTCAAGGCCCGGTCGTCCTGAGAGTGCAGCCGGCCCGGAGTTCCGGCATTCCGCTGCAGGAGGACTCAGAGGATGAACCGACAGACCCCCCAGGAAACCGCCCGATTTCTGGACAAGGTGCTGGACTCCCCCCACAGACTCTCCACGATGCTCTGGGGACCGCCAGGAGTGGGCAAGTCGAGCCTGGTGGTCCAGGCCGCCGAACGGTCAGGGATGGATTTCGTCCAGCTGGAACTGGCGGTCCTGCCGCCCCAGGAACTGATGGGACTGCCCTATGTCCAGGAAGGCACCTCCCGGTACGCCCTTCCCACGTTCTGGCCCACCTCGAGCCGAGGAGTGCTGGTCCTGGAAGACCTTCCCCACGCCCTTCCCGTGGTCCAGGCGATGGGCATGTCCCTGATCCTCGAGGGCCGGGTCGGACCCCATGTCCTGCCCGAGGGATGGCGTGTCGTGGGTACCGGAAACCGGGTCCAGGACGGTGCGGGGGCCTTCAAGATGCCCACGGCCACCGCATCCCGGATGATTCACCTGGCGGTCCAGGTCGACAACCCCAGTTGGCGCGAGTGGGCCCTGTCAAACGGCGTGGAAGAGGACATTCTGGGCCTGTTGGGCCTGCGACCAGAGCTGCTCCACCAACTCGACCGGGACCAGCCGGCCTGGCCGAGCCCCCGCACCTGGGTGATGGCGAGCCACCTGCACCGGATGGGCCTGGACGCGGCCTCCGCCGTGGGGGAGGGCGCCGCCGCCGAGCTCCAGGCCTACTCAGATGTGAAGCGCTCGCTTCCAGACCTTGCACCCATCCTGGAAGGCCGGGGGGGCCGCATCCCCTGGCCCGAGGAGATGAGCCTGCGCTGGGCACTGGTCGTCGGTCTGGCCTTCAAGGCGAACACCACCTCAGAGGTCCGCCACGCTTTTGGCTACCTCTCCCAGTCCGCTGGGGCCGAGTGGCAGAGCCTCTTCATGCAGGACACCACCACACGCTTCCGGTCATCCGGTCGACTCGGTGAACTGGCCGTTCTGCTGACCCAGGAGCCAGCCCTGGCGGCATTCATCGACGGAATCCTGGAACTGGTGGCATGAGCCTACCTGACCCCATTCGGCCAGCCATCCAGGCCGTCGTGTACCACGCCCCCTTTCTGGCGCACCTGGCCCTGGCCCTTCGGTGGCGAATGGATCCGTCCATCGAGACCGCGTGCACAAATGGGGTCGAGGTCCGGGTGAGCCCCGAGTTCTTCTCCAGCCTGCCTCCCGAGCAGCAGGCCGGCCTCGTGGCACACGAAGCTCTGCACTGCGCACTGCGACACAATGAGAGGGGAAAGCGTTTCATCCAGACTCCAGTGGACGCGGCACGTTGGAACGTGGCGGCTGACATCACGGTGAACGCGGCTTGCGCACTGGCTGGATTCAGGCTGCCACCCGGTTCGATCCGGGACCCTGCGCGGGAGCACCTGTCGGTCGAGGAGATCTACCGCGCCCTGCGCAGTGGTACACGGTCCCGAACCATGGGCAAGCTTGTGGGGAGCCGACTCAGGGATCTGAATGTCGAGGACGCAACTGTGTTGTCCTTGGGTCCCGATACGGATGCCATCGACTGGCCCTCTGTGATCCGCCGTGCCGACATCCTGGCCCGCCGGCACGGCGGCCGAGGAGCGGGGTCTACCGCCCTGGGAATTGATCGAGAGCTACGAGCCGCCCTTGGCCAGGCTCAGGTCGACTGGCGCAGCGTGTTGTGGCGATATCTGGCTGAATCGCCCAGCGACTGGGGTGGATGGGACCGCCGCCTGGTCTGGCAGGGGTCCTACATTCCGACCCTGGATGGTCAGCGCCTTCGAGCAGTGGTGGGCATCGACACCTCCGGCTCGATCGACAGCAAGCTCCTCCATGCCTTCCTCGCCGAGCTCGTCGGGATCCTGGGCGCCACCAGAAACCTCTCCATCCACCTGTACTGGACTGACACCCAACTGTACGGGCCCACATTCCTGGACCACAACAGCGATCCCTCGCAACTGACCCCACAGGGGGGAGGGGGCACCAACCTGGGGCCCCTTTTCCTGGCCGCGGCAAGCCTGGCCCGGGACGAGGGGACCCCGGCCTTGCCCGTCATCTACCTAACGGACGGGTTCGGCCCCACGCTGGATCGAGAACCCGACAGCATCTCCGCACTCTGGGTGATTCCAGAACACGGAAGGCAGGACCAGCCCTGGGGCGAGGTGGTCTCCATGGAGGTCCCGTCATGACCTGGTACATGGGCCCCCATCACCGTGCTCCTCTTCAGCCAGACTCCCTGGTCCCCTGCTGCCCCGAGGACTGCCTGGACCTGGACCGGCGCCTGGCCGGACCGGGCCGCGGGACCAGAGAGCAGCGCCTGTGGCAGGTGCTCTCGGACCCCCTCACGCAAACGGGCGTGCTGGGCGCGATCCTGTCCACCCAGCAAATCACCCCTCGACTGCTCCGTGCGGCCTGTCGCCATCCCGCGCTTCCGATGAGTGCCCTGGTAGCGCTGGGAGAACGCTACCCGGACCAGTTCCTGGCGAACCCGGCGGTGCGGCTCCAGCGAGCGACGTCGCCGGACTGGTTGTTCACCCTGCCCTACCAGACCATCTGTGCCGTGATCAGGAGTCCGCTCTGCCCTTCTTCTGCCCTGGAGCGCCTGTCGCGGGACCGTCGACTGCCCCTGGGCGTGCGGGCCACTGCCGCGGGGCAACCGAAACTGACCACTGAACAGATGGCGCGCTTCATGCGCCATGCGACCACAGTACGCGCCTCGTTGGCCCAGAACCCCTCCCTGCCCCCGGAACTGGAGGTGCGGCTGGCCCGGGACAGGCGATCTCAGGTTCGAGCAGCCATCGCCGAACGAACTCAGGACCCGGAACTGCTCACGCGGCTCAGCCGGGACCCCTCACTCTACCGGGTTCGCGTAGCGGTGGCGCAGAACCCCGCCAGCCCACCCTCCGTCCGCGACCACCTCTCCAAGTCCCGACTCCACCAGATCCAGGCCGCCCTTCGGGATGCGGACCTGCAGAGGCATCGATGAAGAGCCCGGCTCTCTTCACCCTTCCAGAGGGGCTCGAGGAACTCTTGCCCCAGCCCTGGGCAGAAACCGCGGACGCCATCGCCGAGCACATGGTGTTCGGTCCGACCGGTGAAACGCTGCTGCAGGTCACCGTCCTCCAACTCATCCCACCGGAGAGGGTGGCACCCGAGCCCCAGGATCTTCGCGAGGGATGGGGGCTCTGCCTCCGGGCCGAGCTCCAGGTCACGCTGCCCGATCTCGTCACAACCCACGATTTCTCGGTGCACCTTCCCCTGTCGACGCCCCGTGGAACCTGGGTGGTCTTTGGAGTGGAGGTGGTTCCCGCCCTCCCCGATGCCGACATGGATGTCGATCTCTCTCGGCGCATTCGGGCCTGGTTTACCCACATGGCCGATCGTGAGGGCCAACGCGTTCTCCGCCGGCGGTCAGCCTGGACCCCCGCCCCCTACCGCGTGGATCTCTCGCGACTGATCCGACGCTTCATCGACCAGGCCGTAGAGAGGGCGTCTACCCCCGGCCTGAACCGCCTGGCCCACCACCACCTGCTCCACAGCACCGGCCGCACCCGGAAGCACCCGGTGTTCAACGGGAAAACCGGGGCCCTACTCGAGTCAGCACTTCCGGTGGTCAGCGGGGATGAGCGCACTCCTGGCTGGCTGCCAGGAAACATCGGAGAGTCCGCAAGTGCGGCCCGGGCTTCGGCCCAGGCCGGACACGAGGCCCGGCTTCCAACCGTTCCCATCCGACTGGGTGTGGACCCCCACCTTCCCAGGGGTTCCGCAGAGCTGACGGCATCCGCTGCCCGGTCTCTGCAGGCCTCCGTTCTCCACTTCATCCGGGGTCGAGTGTGCGGGGAGGACATCCTGCGGAGAGTCCCGGATCTATCGGCCGAGGAGCGGGCCGCTCTCGACCCGCGAGGTGTTGTCCGACTCGGGGTATCGGTCCAGGCCGGACAGCGGATCCTGGTTCGCCAGAAGGCCTCGGAGTACAGCCCTGGTGAACGCCGGGACATCTCCCTACGAGCGCCCTGCGCAGCCCAGGTGATAGCGGTCACCGAGGTCACCGACCCGGACTTTCAGAACCGTTTCCAGAGGGTCCGGATCACCCTCGCTGCTACCAACACCCCACAGGTCGGGGATCCCATCGGACTGCTCCACAGCACCGGTCGGAGTGATGCCCTGCGAGTCTCCCACCTCCAGGGCGAGGGCGACCTGCGAGAGAGTTCCACCGGCCGGGTCGTCGACGTGCTGGTCCATCCCGAGGATGGGGAGGGGGGGATCGAGACCTGTGCCGTGCGCCTGCTGCAGTCCCCAGTCCTTCCGGCTCGGCGATGCGACGTGCCCGCCATCGTGCTGGCCAATTCCATCCTGTGTGCACAACTGCTGGGTGAGGAGGCCTGTCGGTCCCATCCCTGCGAGTGGGGGGCCCGGTGGTCCTCGCCCCCTGTCCTCTTTCCGCCCTGGACCCCGGGACGCCGCGTCCAGAATCTCCTGGGGCTCTTTGGCTGCGCCCTGGTCCTGGATGCCCGTGGCGTGGGAGTCATCCCGGTGGCGCCAGCCGACCTGCTGGCCGCCTCACAGGGCACCAAAGGGAAGAGCGCCCATGACATTCTCGGCCTTCTCCGGTCACTCGGGCCCAGGCGAGCCCGGCACGTCCGCCACTACATCAGGCTGACCGGCGAGCAGCGGTTCATCGGGTCCAGGGAGCGGGTCCTGACCCACATTGGCCTGCCCATGCTGGACCTCCTGTTGCGGAAAGGTCCTCGGCGATTCGAACCGCTCATGACACCACTCTGCCGACTGGCTGCCCTCTCTGGGCACGGCCGCGTCCGCGGCAGGACCCACAGCCTCATGATTCGCGAACAGGGACACCTGATGCGGATCTGGGAAGAGGTCGGCCGGGCGTTGGCGAGCACCCTGCGCCTCAGGGACCGGGTGGCCCAGGCCAGCTTCACCCCGGTCGTGGCCAGCCGCCACGTGCGTCCCGGCAACGCCGCCGTGAGCCCGGACCTGGTTCCTTACCTGGAGCCCCCGAGGCAGCCCTTCCAGGGCCTTCCGCTCCTGGTGGTGGGCGACCGACCGGCTCTCTTGCAGCTGGTCTCGGGAGAGGGCAGGGGCTGCATCGCCCTTCACCCCGATGACCACCGAGAACTCCACGGCTCCTCCGTGTTCGCCATGGTGCTGTCAGACCCGGCCGGCCTCGCTGCCGCCCGGGAGCTCTGCCACTCGCCGCCGGAACCCCCGGATTCCTGCTGGCTGGACGAGTTGCCACTTCTCCAGCCCAGCCGGATTCCTCATGCCATGGAGCACGTCCTGGAGACCGGTGTGAGGGCCCCGATCTCCCACCCAGGTACCCGGCGGCTGTTCGGATGCCTCGACCCCCAGGTGGACTCGGGGGTGCTGAAGTGAACCTGCCCCATGACGACACCTCTCCCGAAGACCTGATGCGCCGGCTCCAGGAACCGACCCTGACGCACAAGGACTGCCAGATGCTGCTGCAGCACCCTCGCCTCCCCCTCCGCGGACTGGTCCAGCTCGGCCCCATCGATCCGGAGTTGTTCTTCGCCCATCCGACCGTGCGGCTGGTGATGGCGACCGATCCGGGCTTCCTGAAGCGACTGGACGCTGAACTGCAGGTTCACCTGATCCGACACAGCGACCTTGCAGGTCCCGAGACCCTTCGCCGGTTGGCTGGAAGCCGCCAGGACCCCACCCCCCTTCGCATGGCTGCCGCAGAGTCCCCCGTTCTCCCGCCAGACCTGGCCCTGGACTACCCAGGACACAGCGCCAAAGTCCGCCGTAGCCTGGCCAGCAACCCCGTCCTCCCCAGGCAGGTCGTCGAGATCCTGGCCCATGACAAGGACGCCCAGGTCCGGGTCGTCGTCGCCCTGAGGAGGGACCTCCACGACCTGGCCCTGTCAGAGCTCGTCCAGGACCCCTCGCCCCAGGTACGCTGGACCGTGGCCGGCAACCCGACCTGCCGAGGTCGGCACCTGGAGGCGCTGCTACACGACCGCATCGCTGCCATCCGTGTCCGGGCTCGCCGTTTTCTTGGAGGATCGCGAATTGATCGAGATCTTGCGGAATGGATGATCCACCAGGCGTGCTGTCCGTAAGCGCGTCAACTGGCGTTTCCGGGAAACGGGACAGGAGTTTCCGGCCATCTTCCCGGCCTCAGCCAAGACTGAACGACCGCGTCTTCGACCCAGGAGACCCCTGAACCTTCGCACTTTTTCGTGCCGCCATTCCCCAGCCACCAGCTTGAACTCCCCGAGGAGATTGTCCTTCCGTGATTCATCGAACTTCTTGCCGGCCCGCCCCTTTCACCCTGGATGCTCACCGCTCGTGAGTGCCGATGACGGATGTGCATCCCAGGAAGTCACCCTGGCCTGGGCCTGTCAGACCCTCGCCCAGGGCGATCCCGATGGACACCGAAAGCGTTCCCGCGACTTCGGCCGGGCATGGCTGAAGGTCTGGGCGGAGGCCGGAAGGCTTGGGCGCGGCTCTCTGAACAGGGAGACCAGGGGTCTACAGCGCCGGATGGCCCAGTCCAGGAAGGCCACAGATGTGATCTCGGACGTGCAGTGCAGCCTGATCGACTACATCCAGAGGCAGGGTCCAGGCCGCTGCACAGGAATTCGCTTCGGCAAGGCGCGGAAGATCGCCACCGCCTACCAGGCAGGCCAGCCGAACAGCGAGAAGGTCGCCACTGAAGCGCTCCGGTGGGCACGCTGGGGTCTGGCGCAACAGGACCTGCTCGCGATCTGGGGCCCTGCCGGCATTCCCCTGGAGTGGATGGAGGAAGCCTGGCGGAAGGGCGTGGAGGAGGGGGAGAAGGAGGCCTACTGGCGGAATTTCCTGCGCATGAAGATGCACAGCCTGATTCTCGACCGCCAGGAAGAGCTGAACGACGAACAGAACCGCACCAGCGACGTCTTCGTGGAAGAGGTGGGAAAGGTCCACGACATGGGTGGCTTCGATCCCGGACGGGTGGCTGCACTGGTCGAAGAGGTGTCCGAGGAGTGGTTTCTTCTCGGGGCCATCAATCCCGCGCTGGTGCGATTCCCTGGCCGCAAAAATAGAATCCTGGCCTTTCGGGAGTACTTCCTGACCTGTCAGGAGAGGGACGAGCCCTTCCTGGCAGGATGGTTGAGAAAGGCCAACCGGGGTCGAGATGACGTGTGTGAGGCTCTCTTCCAGGAGGTCCTGGCGAGCCTGGAAGCCGCCCCGGAAGCTCTTGCCCGCCTGACAGAGACCATTCGCATGGATCTGGCGCATGCCGAGACCCTGCTTCGGGCTGAACTGGCACGACTGACCCGGGCGCTGGAGACGGGCAAGCTGTCCCAGCAGGACTGGAAGCGAGACAGCAAGCGCCTACGGAACACCCACGATGGCGAGACTGCTCGCCGCTACCGCCAGTGGGTCCAACAGGTGGCCGGGAGTCCCGAGATCATCGGGCGCGCGGCGGAAGCGATCCTGGCCTTGGAAGTCCATGAAATCCAGCCGCTCGGTGCTTTCAATAACGACTTTGACGTTGAATCAACGGTCGGATTCGACCTGGCACACGGGGTGCTAGCCTGCGTGGTGATGATGACCGACGGTCGTATGAGGAACCCCAAGAGCAGCTCTGCGGCGGACGGTGGGTGATGACATCCCCCCTCTTCCTGGTGTTCGGTGTCACGGGCATTGCCATCCCTGGATTCCGCCTGGGATCCCAGGCCCTGTTGTCCACCTTTGTCGACGATCCACCAGACGCCAGCCTCGTGGCCCTTCAAGAGGCCCTGGCCGCGACTACCCCTGGCGGAGACCCCGACCCCATCACGTCGTTGGGGCTCGACGGCCGCCTGGGCTTCGACGACGCCTTCCTGGAGCTGGAGAGGCAGGGACCTCATCTCTCGATCGTCGACCAGGACCCCGCCCTGATCGGCCCGGTTCCGCTGGTGAAAGAAGGCTCCGAGCCCTTCCCCACCCTGACCCCTGACCACGGAGAGGATGTACCTGCCAGGCTCATCGACAGGCCCTGTCTCTTTCTCAGGAGGGATGGCCAGGCCCTGGTGCTCTACCCCAGCCTGGATAAGCGGCCCCTGCTGTGGGTGGCTCGAGGCCGATTTCAACAGGTCAGGAGAGACGGCCACGGAGCGGCTCACCACCTGCCGAGGAACCTACTCCAGCGGCCCGCCTGGTACTCCGCCGCTGACCCGGGAGTCCACGCATCCTGGCTCCCCTCGGAACTCTCCAGGGCCACCGAACAAGACCTGACCGGGGAGCTGCTTGCCTTTGGTCTGCTGATTCGATTCCACCGTCCCAGCACCGTACAGGGGCGTCGCCGCTCCCTGGAGAGAATGGGATCCGGCGAACCGGAGCCCGGTCGGGAGGCTCTCAGAGCCTGGGCCAGCAAGGTTCACCCGGCGACCCTGAAACTGGCCCTGGCGATCGCCGGGCAGCTGGCCACAGCTCCACATCCCACCGAGCCCGTCGCCTGGGGGGAACTGCAGCGAGACCGCGACGACCTGGCCTGCATCGAGGTGGCCCTGGCCACGCTGGTCGAGGACGACCAGGAGCGCGTGTCCTGGCTTGCCACGAAGTGCTGGTGGAACCGACTAGGCCATCTCCGGGATCGCATTTCCGCCCAGGATGCTGCCGCGGTTCGAATCCAGTCGGAACAGAATCTACGTCCCGTGGTGTGGGACAACCGCCTGGCAGCCCTCAACCAGGAACCCTCCGCCCCCTGGTGGTCCGCCCACGCACAGCCGATTCCCTTCGGTGTCACCACCGTCTCGTCGACCGACCGCTGGGAACCCCGGGTTCGGGAAGCCGCCTGGCAGGCCGAGTCCTTCCGAGGCCGGTCCGTCCCCGCCACTGCAAGGGCACCGCTTTCCCCACAGGTACCAGACGTGAACCTCGCGGAGGCCCTCCAGGATCTCCACGAGGCCCTGGCGGCCCTGGAGCGCCTGCTGCGAGACGCGTCCATCCCGTTCCCACCGCCACACAGGGATGCCAGGGACAGGCGGATTTCCCCACAAAGTCTGCGAAAACTGGGACACCAGGTCCAGGTGGCCGCCGATGACCTGCGTGACCTGGTCGCCGCGACCAGGGACGCCAGGTCCCCGGAAGTCCATCACCAGGTCACCGCCATCGAGGCCCGGGTCGGACTCACAGAAGAGGCCCTGCTGAACCTGCGGGAACCCCTGTCCATCGTCCTTCACCAGCTGGACGCCGCGGAGGCCGCGCTGGTCGAGCCACAGTTGGCACAGGTGGTCAGGATCGCCAAGAAATACACCCGTCGGGGACTGCCATTCCTGACGCTCATCCAGGAAGGCAACATCGGTCTTCTGAAGGCCGTTCAACACTTCGATGAGGCCCGGGGCTTCCTGTTTCCCACCTACGCGACCTGGTGGATTCGCCAGGCGATCACCCGCGCCATCGCAGACAAGGCTCGCACCCTCCGCATTCCGGTGCACATGATCGAGACCATCAACAAGGTCTCACGCACCAGCCGATACCTTCTCCAGGAAATGAACAGGGAGCCCACCCCGGAAGAGATCGCCGAGAAGATGGAGATGCCGGTCGACAAGGTCCGGAAGATCCTGAAGATCGCCAAGGGGCCGATCAGCCTCGAGACCCCCATCGGTGAGGAGGATGACCCCCACCTGGGTGACTTCATCGAGGACACCACGATCGAGAACCCCTCAGACACGGGCATCAACAAGCACCTGGCTGACCAGACCCGAAAGGTCCTGGCCACGCTCACCCCGAGGGAGGAACGCGTTCTTCGGCTGCGGTTTGGGGTCGGCGAACGATCGGACCACACCCTTGAAGAGGTCGGCCAGGACTTCGAGGTGACCCGCGAACGCATCCGGCAGATCGAGGCCAAGGCCCTGCGAAAGCTCCGGCATCCCTCTCGAAGGAAACGACTGGCCAAGAAGGGCGACACCAAGGGAAAGACGAAGGTCTAGCCCTTGGGGCGGGTCCATTGCAGGGCGAACAGTCCCAACTCCCGCCGGGTCTTTCGCCATGCCGCAGCGTCCTGGCCCGTGGACTGTTGCAGGTAGGGCTCAAAAAGGAGGAGCCCCAGGCCCACCGACAACACCAGGGTCACCAGTGCCTCGGGGCTGAGCCCGGAGGCCGTTCCACGACGAGCCGCCTGCAGCATCCGCTCGACGACCGGAAAGTCGTCCTGGAGTTCGTCCGGGCTGTGCCCGTCGAGCATGGCCCGGGCCAGGATCCGCCAGTGTCGGTTCTCCTCGGTGGCCCCAAACGTCGCGATCAAGATGTCTGCAAGACTCTCCTCGCTGTCCTGGGGAGAGACGCCTGCAGCCACCTCATCGGCGAGCCGGATCATGACCGCGGCCAACAACCCGTCCTTCGACCCAAAGTGACGGTGGACCAGGCCGTGGTTGACCCCTGCTTCCGCCGCCAGTCCTCGCACGGACACCCCGCTGGGGCCATGTTCGGCGAAGAGACGGGCGCCAGCCTCGATCAGGGCAGCGCGGACCGATTCTCGGCCTCTTGGTGGGGTCTCTTTGCTCATGTGCAGCACAGTCTATCCCTCGGGAGCCACCGCCAGAGAACAGGCCCGCCAGGCGGGGGGCACTATCGGGGAGTCTGCAGGTCGAGGGCGCTCCGCATCCCCATCTGGCAGGGGAACTCGGTCCCCATGAAGAGAACAGCCAGGTAGCAGTCCTGCCCCTGGCAATCGATGTCGAGCACCGTCTCCAGGATCATCACGTCCTCCGCTTCAAAGGCCCCGTTGCTGTTGTAGTCCACCAGGATCGAGCCCTGCAGACCCAGGTCGGTGAGAGTGCTGTCCGTCGTGGTCACCGTCTCGCAGTCGTATTCGAGGGTCTCCAACAAGTCGCAGGCAACAGTCTCTCCTTCACCGGCCTCAAAAGTCATCTCGAAGCTCCTGTCACCGGTGTTGACCAGGTCCAGGATGCTTCCCGGCTGCCCACGATCCACCCAGTCCTCCAACCCACACCCATCCAGCACGAGTTCGGATTCGGTGACCACCCAGTCCCCATCGATGGGAAGGAAATCCTCCTCGATTTCTTCTTCTTCCTCTTCTTCTTCGGTGGTCGAGGAGTCCTCCTCCTGGGTCGAGGGATCCTCTGGGCCCGAAGAGGTCTCGTCCTCCTGGGTCGGCGAACCCTCGGACTCGGCCGGCTCCTCCCAGTCAGCGGCACAACCTCCCAGGGCGACAACGCCAGCCAGGACCAGCAGAACCAGCGCTGGGGCGGAAAGGACACGGCAATCAGAAGTAGTAGAGAAGGACACGGGAAACTCCTTTGTAGTCAGTCGACTACACTGTGTAGTCAAACGACTACGGTCCCGTCAAGACCCTTCTGTCAGGAAGCTGTGTGCAATCAAGTCTCCAGGAAGAAGGTTCCCTGGACTCAACCCACCGGTGGGAGCCCGAACATGCCCACAAACCCCGCCCGGATGTCTTCCAGGTCCGGTCCGATCGTGTGGGTCTTGGGGTAGCTGCGGAAGTCGATGGGCAGGCCACCCTCCTGCAGGGTCCTGACCTGGGCCGCGGTCACGCCGAAGGGCAGCACCTCGTCCTCGGTGCCATGGGTCACCAGCCAGGGACGAGTCCTGGCCACCCCAGAGGCCTCGGAGAGCAGGGCCTCGGGGTCATAGCAGTAGCCGGAGACACCGATGAACCCGGCCAGGGGTCGCTCCGTGCGACCACCCCACTCCAGGGTCAACAGGCAGCCCTGGC
>CAZMNK010000007.1:53763-72894 GCA_964567625.1 uncultured Enterobacterales bacterium
GGTTCAAAGCCCTGGCCGGAAAGCTCGTCGAAGAGCCGATCCAGCAACAGGCGGCTTCGTTGCACACCGGGACCGTGATCCGGGGGCTGGCCATACCAGCTGAATCCGCCAAACCAGGGGTCTGGCGCGTTTACGAGCAGCCAGGACACGCCAGGCAACGCCAGGGTCCCCGGCATCCAGTGGAAGCCCGCGGAACTGTCACCCCGGCCGTGCAGCACCACGACCAGGTCCCCAGAGGGCTCCTTGGGGGCACCGAAGTCGCAGCGCAGGACGTCGATCCGCATGGACGGAGGCTAACCAATGACCTCGCCTGTGTGGGTGGTGGTCATCCCTGCGACCCCGATTGGCATGGGGGGGCATCGAACACGAGAATCCGCCTGGTCCTTCGCCCGTCAACGACTGACGGTGCGGCGAGAGTGATCTGGGCGCGGTCCACTCCGTGCGCCCCCGGGTGATGGACAGGCACCTGCGGACACAATTAAAGTCATTGGCGAGGTGAAGGATGATGCCTGTTCTGACGATGTTGCTGTCCCATGTGGCCCTGGCCGCTGGTCCCTGGTTCGACCACGGCCTGGTCCTCGAACCCCCCGAAGAGGGTCCCTTTGCAGCAGGACTGAACGCGCCGACGATCGCCTGGGCCCCTCCGGACACCGATGGTGTCATCGATAATCTCGACGGGTCCTACCACCTGTACTTCGAGCTCCCCTACAACGAAGGGGACACCCCGAGCACCTGTGATGCCTTCACGCGCATTGGCCGTGCCACCAGCCCGGACGGACTGGTCTGGGAACTGGACGAATCCCCCGTCCTCACTCCCCTTGAGGACACCTACTATTCCTGTTCCGTCTCCCAGCCGGCGGTGCTCTTTGACGGAGAGGTGTGGCATCTCTGGTTCACGGTCCACACGGAGCCTCCCGGGGATGGTGAAAGGAACAACTACATCGGAATCGGCTACGCCCGCTCCGGCAACGGAATCCAGTGGGATGTCGAACCGGACCCCTGGTTGGAGAACCCGGTGGTCGACGACAAGGAAGTCAGCCTCGGCATGCCCACGGCCACAATGGTCGATGGGGAGATCGTCGTTGTCTACATGGCAGTGCCCCATCTGTACCTGGCGACCTCCAGCGATGGGGGGAATACCTGGACCCACACGGAGGAGCCTGTGGTGGCCACGGGCGAGTTGGGTTCCTGGAGTGATGACAACCTGGTCGGTCCCTCGATCCTCTGCAGCGACGAGGCCGACGAGAGCCGGTTCCAGCTCTTTACGGGTGGCAAGGCCCAGGTAGAGGTCACCGACAAGAAGGGGAACACGGAGTTCGTGACGTCCCTCTCCCTGGGCGAGGCGGGCTCAGAAGATGCCGTGACCTGGACCGCGGCGCCTGACATGCCGTTGCTGAGCGACGTGGACAACTGGGCCCAACCCTGGAGCCACTGGGACGCCATGGCCCTCCAGGACAACCTCCTGATGTTCTACGCCCGGAACAATGACGACGGCCTGAAGTCCATCGGAATGGCCAGTGTCTTCACGGACCTGGGCACCCCACGCATGCGGGTCTGCCCGCCCCCGGCCCAGACACCAGACACCGGGGACACGGCCGCGGGAGACTCGGGCGGAGACTCGGGCGGAGACTCGGGCGGAGACTCGGGCGGAGACTCGGGCAATGGAGACAGCGAGCCCTCCGACAGTGCAGGGAGCCCTGGCGGGGACTCCGGAATCGGGGGGAATGATGATGGATGCGGGAGTGGATGCGGCGCCGGCTGTGGCGGGTGTGCCAGCGGCGGCAGTCCCGGGTTGGCCTGGACCTGGCTCCTGGCCGGAGCCGTCATCGGGATGCGTCGACGGGGCTCAGACCCGGTCACTTCCCTCTAGGGGTCAGAGACAGGCATCTACAGCCCCGTGACTGAAGGGCGTTGTGCCCTGCACCGCTCACGAGCGGCGGCGAAGGGGCTCCGAATTGCAAAGAGCGCCGAGAATCTCGGCGCTCTCTGAGGTGGTCGGGGTAGCAGGATTCGAACCTGCGGCCTCTTGCTCCCGAAGCAAGCGCGCTACCAGACTGCGCCATACCCCGAACCCGCGGCATGTACTGCTGTTCCTCGGCACCGTCAACTGCCGAACCGCCCGGGACCATGCCCACCGTCCGACGCTTCGGACCCCTATCCCTGGCCGCGTCCATCCACGGTGGGGAGATAGCTCCGCACCCGCCACACGCCACGGCTCTGGGTCAGGCCGCGTTCTCCGGACGCCTGCAGGCTCTCAGACCCGCGATGGCTGCGGCGCGATCTTCGGCCCCGAAGACCCCCGAGCCACTGACCAGGGCATGGGCGCCTGCGTCGACAAAGCGCCAGGAGTTGTGCGGTTTGACCCCACCGTCCACCTGGATCACCGTGTCCAATCCCAGGGCATCCACCCGCTTGCGCAGACGCTCGATCTTGTTGAACACCCCGTCGATCAGCGACTGTCCGCCAAAGCCCGGGTTCACGGACATCACCAGCACCTGGTCCAGCTGTTCCAGCAGGTAGTCCAGCACCGTCTCCGGCGTGTGGGGGTTCAGCGCCACACCCGCCTTGGCGCCAAGGCTGTGGATGTGCTGGATGGACCGGTGAAGGTGGGGGCAGGCCTCGGCGTGAACCGTGATCCAGTCCGCACCCGCCTCCCGAAAGTCCTGCACGTAGCGATCCGGCTCCACGATCATCAGGTGGACGTCCAGCGGCATGTCTGTGATCGGGCGCAAGGCCTTCACGATCATCGGACCGATGGTGATGTTGGGAACGAATCGACCATCCATCACGTCGACGTGGATCCAGTCCGCAGTCGAGACCGAGGCGATCTCCTCTCCCAGTCTGGAGAAGTCCGCGCTCAGGATGGATGGGGAAATGATCGGAATGCTCACGTCATCACCTCGCCGGCTTGGATCCGCGCACCATTGACCAGGACACCGCCCGCCAGGGGCTTTCTACCCGGCAACTGTCCCTCCAGCACTTCCAAGGCTCCTTCACCGCAGGTCACGATCAGGCGCTTCCTGGCCAGCCAGATCGTCCCAGGTGGGCCACCCGGCCGGGGTGGGAGCGTCTCGATCTCGCTGGTGTCCACCACTCGACTGCGTCGAATCTTGAAAGGATCCCCTCGAAAAGTACAGGTCCCTCCCGGCTTCGGGCCAAAAGCACGGACCCGGTCATGGACGGACCGAGCGCTTCCAGACCAGTCCAACACTGTCTCGTCCCGGGTGAGCAGGGCAGCGTGGATCACCCCTTCGGAAGGCTGGGGCCTGGGGGTGATCCCGTCCAGGCGGTCCAGGGTCTCCACAACAAGCTCGGCACTGAGTCTGGACAACCGCGCCCGAAGAGCCTCGCCGGTCTCGTCCGGGTCGATGGGGGTCTCTCGCCTGAGCAGTTCATCTCCGGTGTCCAGTCCCTCGTCCATCTGCATGGTGCACACGCCGGTCACCGTGTCCCCCGCAAGGATGGCCCGCTCGATGGGCGCGGCGCCCCGCCACCGAGGCAACAGGGAACCATGGGCGTTGATGCAACCCCGGCTCGGCGTCTCCAGGATCGGCCCGGGAAGAATGCGTCCGTAGGCGACGACCACCCCCACATCCAGCTCCAGCTGGACAAAGCGCTCTGCAAAGAGGCCCCGACGAACCCCTCTGGGCTGACGGGTCTCAAGCCCCAGCTCTCGAGCCCTCACCACCACCGGCGGGGACTTGAGGCGATGCCCCCGTCCCGACGCTGCATCTGGCTGGGCCACCACGGTCACGATTTCGTGGCCTCGCTCGACGAGGGCATCCAGGGTCGGCACCGCATAGGCCGGCGTGCCGAAGAAGGCGATGCGCATCAGGTGAGCGCCGCCTCCGCCGTCTCGTGCCGTTTCTTCTCCTTCTTGACCTTCCGGAGATAGCGACTTCGCTTGAGGCGACTGACCTTGTCCAGGATCACCACCCCATCCAGGTGGTCCATCTCGTGCTGGACGATCACCGCGTGGTAGTCCTCGAACACCTGCTCCACGGTCTCCCCCAGCGGGGTCCTGTACCGAATGGTCACTTGCCGGGGGCGCTCCAGAAAGTCCCAGAATTCAGGCACGGACAGGCACCCCTCCTCCCAGCGAATCTTCTCCCGACTCTTCTGGATGATCTCGGGGTTGCAGATGGACACATGGACAATGCCCTTCTCCGAACCACCGTCCTCGTCCTCTTCCGGCAGGTCACACACCAGGAGTCGGCGCAGATCCCCCACCTGGGGTCCCGCCAGCCCCACCCCTGGCGCGGCGTACATGGTCTCCAACATATCGGCCATGTGCTTCTGCAGGGCCGGGCCGAAATCCCCTTCTTCCACCGCCTGGGCTTTCTTGTTCAGCAGCGGATGGGGCACGGTGAGGATTTCGAGGATGGCCATCTGCCAGACTCCTTGAGTCCATGCCTTAACCCGGCGGCGTACCGGGTCGGTCCGGGGCCCAACCAGGATAGGCTGACCCGATGGCGTTCGGCATCATCCCCAGGTTCTCCCCGAGCTTCTCCCCCAAGGAGATGTGGACATGCGTTCGCTATCTTTCACGTTCGGGCGACGACTCGGAGGTCGTCCAGAGGTTCGAGGAGGAATTCGCCGCCTTTGAGGGAGCCCGGCACGCAGTGATGGTGCCATCGGCCCGCTACGGCCTCTACCTCCTGCTGGAAGGCTGGGGCATCGGGCAGGGGGACGAGGTCATCATCCCCGCCCTGACCTACTTTGCGATCCCCGCCCTCACCCGCTGCACAGGGGCCACACCGGTCTTTGCAGACATCGGCGCCACCACCCACGTGCTGGATCCCGAGGCCTTCCGCGCCGCCATCACCCCCCGCACCAGGGCGGTCATTCCCACCCACCTCTTTGGCACCCCCTGTGACATGGATGCGATCCGCGCCATCGCAGCCGAACACGACATCAAGGTCATCGAGGACAGCGCCCAGTCCACCGGGGCCCGCTACCGGGGGGAGCGTGTCGGGCACCTGGGCGATGCGGCCTACTACACCTTTGGCTTGACCAAGAACATCACCACGCTGTCCGGGGCGATGATCACCACCGACGACGATGCCCTGGCAGCCCATGTGCGCGGCCGGATCGACGCCTCCAGCCCCCGAGATCTCGGCAAGGCCCTCAAGGAGGCCATGACCGGTACCGCCATGATGCTGGCCACCCATCCCTGGGTCTACTGGTGGTCCCTGCACCCGGTCATCGTGGCCGGCAATGTCCTGGGCAAGGACCCCATCCACGACACCTTTGGAGAGGCCGAGCGCACCTATGAAGAGGTGCCCGCTGGCTACCAGCAAGCCAGGCCCCGGGCTGTCCAGGCCGCCGTGGGTCGGGACCAGCTCCAGCGCATCGATGCGTTGAATGGTGCCCGTTCTCGCAACGGCCGCTTCCTGGACGAGCACCTGCAGAACATCGATGGGCTGACCTGTCCGACCTACCCCGAAGGGGCCGAGCCCATCTACATGTCCTTTGTGGTCCACCACCGGGATCGAGAAGGGCTGATGAAGGGCCTGCGACGGCGGGGAGTCGACACGACCATCGGCTACATGAGCAACTGTGCCAACAGTCCCCTGTTCCCCGCAGAGGCCCGGGACTGCCCGAACGCGGAGCAGGCCTTTAGCCACCTGCTGCACATCCCGGTGCACCCCAACCTGCGCGAGGGGGAACTCCGGCACATGGCCGAGGCGATTCGCGCCTCCTGCATGGAGCTCCAGGGATGATCTTCGAGGCCCGGGTGGACTCTCCCCTGGGAGAGATCGTCGTCTGGTCCACGGAGGTCGGGCTCTGTGGCCTGGCGTTCGGACAGGGGGTGGGCAGGGAGCGCACCGAGCACAGGTTGCCAGCCGAGCGCACCGACGGAGACCCTCACCGGGCACTCCGGGCACTCCGGGCCTATTTCCGGGGGGACCTGGACGCCCTGGACCGGTTGCCGGCCGCCGTGCCCGGCACCCCGTTCCAACAGGCCGTGTGGGCCACCATGCGGACGATCCCGCCCGGCCAGACCCAGACCTATGGCCAGGTCGCCAAGGCCCTGGGCAAGCCCACGGCCACCCGGGCCGTCGGGGCGGCAAGCGGAGCCAACCCCCTTCCCCTGGTCGTGCCCTGCCACCGGGTGGTGGGGGCCGATGGACTGGTAGGCTACAGCGCCGGCCTGGACCACAAGCGATGGCTGCTGGAACACGAAGCTCCCCAGGGCAGGCTGTTCAGGGGCTGAAGGCTACTCGGAGTCGTCGTCGTCGCGCCATCCTGGTGGGGGCCGCTATACTGGAGCGACTCCCCGGCAACGAGCCTCTCCTTGAAGCCTCACCACTACGCCCGCATCGGTAAAGCCTTCCTGACCCGAAAGATTCCGGTCTATGCCCATTATGGCATTACGCACCGGTGTGATCTCACCTGCAAGATGTGCGGAATCTGGCGCTACGGAAACAGAAAAGAGGAGATGGAGCTTCCCGAGATCGGCCAGATGGCCCAACTCTTCAACCGACTGGGCGTCGTCCAGGTCAGCATTGGGGGGGGAGAACCCTTTGCGCGGGAAGACATCGAAGAGGTCGGACGCCTGTTCGTCGAGGCCGGAATCAACGTGCGGCTGCTGACGAACGCGGTCGATGTGCCCCGGGAGAGACTGCAGAAGTGCCTGGACTATGGGGTCCGGAATTTCTCGATCAGCCTGGACAGCCTGTACCCGGAACGCTTCGACTACATCTGTGAGCACGAAGGCAGCTGGACCGGTGCCGTGAAGAACATGGCCTGGCTCGGCGAACAGCTACACGGCACCGACGGGATCCCGGTGATCAACTGCGTGGTCAGCAACCTGAACCTGGAGGAATGCCCGGACATCGTGCGCTTCGCCAGGGCGATCGGCTTCCACGTGTCCTTCCTTCCCATCGAGCTGCTGGCCGGCGCCAAGGACGGCGTACGCAACTGGGAGGCCCGCTTCATCCGGCACCGTCCGGAGATGGGACTGAACGCCGGACCCCAGGGTGACGTGGCCGACCGGGTCGAACGGACCTACGACACGCTCATCCGCATGAAGAAGGAGGGCTGGCCCATCCTGAGCTCCACGCCGTACCTGGAGTCCAGCCGCACCTACCTGAAGACCGGCCGCTTCCCTCCGGATGGCTGCGACGCGGGACGGCTGTATTTCTCGGTGTCCCCCAACGGACAGATGACGATCTGCCATCGCACCAGTCACAACTACGTGCACATCCTGGACCCGGGGTTCGAAGAGTACTTCTGGTCCACCGAGTACGAGCGTCAGCGGATGATGGAAGCCGGCTCCTGTGAAGGGTGCATGCGGGCCTGCTGGATCGACACCAGCAGCATGTTCCGGACCCTGGAGGGTTTCTTCGACACCGCGAGACTGACCCTGAGGCGACCCAAGGACCGGCCCATCGGCTGGGAGGCCGCCCAGAAGTGGGCCCGCTACGACGCCCCAGGCATCTCCGAGGCCACCGCCAAGTAGCGGCAGGCCGCTCAGGCCCAGCGAAAGTAGTCTGGGAGCTTGCGCAGCAGGTCGATGTTGTTGCTCTTGATCTTTCCCCGGGCCACGTCCAGGGGACCGGGTGTCTTGCCCTTCAGCACCATCTTCTCAAAGAGCTTCGGGTCGCACTTGAGCACACAGTCGGCGCGATCGGTCTGTTTCCCCTCAACCACCTCGCAGTGGTCAGGGTGCAGGGTCGCGGTCCACTTTTCCGAGCCCACCGAGAAGTAGTAGGTCACGGACCGGTTCACCTTGCCCGGTTGATACCGAGAAGGCATGTGCTCGAAGATCTGGCGAATGACAGACATGGAGATGGGCGTCCTCAGGGCTGGGGGGGCGGGGTCATCTGTTCGGTGACGAAGCGGTAGATCTCGTCGTTGACCACGAAGTTGTGGTCGTCCAGGTACTCGGCAGCATCAAAGGAGCTGAGTTCGAGCCCGGGCATGACTCTGTCCTGGAAAGAATCCCATTCCCCCCCACTCCAGACGTCGAAGACCGCCGCACCCATCAGGTAGCCTGCCGCTTCGGCAACCTTCTCATCCCAGCCCCACTCCAGGGACTGGAACCGGGTCATCTCCGCAGCAATGAGAGCGGTTCGCTCGGTCTGGTGAATCTTGAGGAGCTCGTCGTTGACGGCCACGAAGTACTTCTCCTCTCCAAAGACGTCCTCCCGCCGCTCGATCTGAATGGCCGGACCGTCGGGCTCCCCGTCGAAGATGCCGTCGGGCCGGTAGGCGTCCTCGACCACCCGCTCTGTCCGTGCGGAGTAGTACTGGAAGGCCTCGGAGTAGCCCATGTAGGTGTTGGCGATGTGTACCGCACGGCTGGCCAGCTCCCCCGAGGGTTCACCGGGCTCGGCCACGTTGTACAGGCGGTCCTCGGCATCGGCGATGCCATCTCCATCCTGGTCCTGGAAGACCAGCTTCTGCTCATCGTCCGGGAAAAGGTAGTTCTTGCTCTGCCATGCCGAGCCCGCCGCCACCAGTCGACGCATTTCCTCGTAGTCGTAGCGGTTGGCCAGTGCGACCAGCCCCCGCTCATAGGAGACGGGCATGTCCATGAAGTACTCGGAGTCCTTTGTGTAGACAAAGTGACCCGCGGGAAACGCCTGGCTGAGTCGAGAGGTGAAGACCTTGGACTTGCAGGCATCCACCCAGAAGAAGTCGGTGCTGTCCTCGGCCTTTGGGGCCTTCAGCAGGGAATTGTCCAGGGACGTTCCCAGCTGGGAGTGGTCCCCAAACATGGTGACCTCCAGCTCGTCGTCGTCCATGTCGACAAAGGCGCCATCGTACTGTTTGGAATTGTTCACCACCTTGATCGTCCAGGTGATGGTGGGAAGGCTCGGGTCGTCCGGCTTGACCTCGTAGCGGAACTCCATGGTCTGGTTTGACTCCTCGGACAGCAACTCCGCACCCTTGCTCTCGAAAGCCCCCTTGATGTCGGAATGCGCAAAACCGTCGTACCCGGTGCGAAGCACTGCGGTGACCTCGGTCCGGCCATCGGCGAAGATCTTGTCGTAGTCGGGGCTCTTGGGAAGGTAGATCTCCAGCAGCGCCTCGACCCGCTCATCCTCGACGCCGTGACGCCACAGGTTCAGGGTGATCTGCCGATGAAGCAGCGGGTCCTCGGTTTCCTCGGCCAGTTGCAGGAGGGCATCCAGAATCGAGGAGATGTCGTCTCCAGCCTCCAGCCCGGCGCCCAACAAGGCGTCCAGCAAGGCTGCTCCGTTGGCCTGGGACTGGACATGTTCCGAACCCAGACCGGAGACAGCTTCCAACAACAACGCTGCGGCCTGGTTCCGTGACTCGGCGTCCATCTGGCCGGCACGGCTGTCCGCGTCCTCCATGTCCACTGGCTGGGTCAGGTCCGTCGGGCAGTACTCCGATGCCCCGTCGGTGTTTCCGTAGAAGGAGGAGACCACCGCATCAAGGTCCTCGAGGGCCTCGGGAACCGGGTCGCATTCCTGGGCAGAGACCGGCCCACTCCACAACAAGGAGAGAAGAAGCAGGTTCATCCCTTCTCCCCGAGTGCCGCGGCACGCCTGGCGAGATCCTCGACACGCTCATCGTCCGGGAGGTAGTCCCCAAGCGCTGCGATCTGGAAGCGAAGGGCCTCCAGGGACGCGTAATCGGTGACCCCGTTCTCCTCCATGGCGGTGACATAGCGAGTCGCACGGGCCAGAACCTCCTCCCGGGCAGCCGCCGAGGAGAGGGCCTCCATGTCGTCCTTCAGTTCGTCAGCCTTGGTCTTCAACCGGGCTGCAGACCGGCAATTCGGATCGTCCTTGAGGGTCCGCTCCAGGAGGATCCGGGCTCGCTCCAGCACCGCCGCCTTGTCCACAGCCGGCGCCTGGCGGGCCTCGACCATCAGTTGTTCCGCCGAATCCACCCGGGCTCGGGCATCTGCTGAGCAGCCCCCTGCCTCGGCCGTGCCGGTCAACCACAGAAGCGCGATCAGGATGGTCATCTCGTCCTCCAGTCGGTGGGAGCAGTCATGGAAGGACGGCTACACCGGGGGGTCTCCCCAACTCTAAGGCAGAAATGCCACCACGTCCGGCCAGTACTCCCCCACAGTGAAGAAGAGCTCATGTCCGTCATCACCAAAGGGCGGGTACAGGATGAAGTCCACATCCTTCTCCGCAGCCTCCAGTGCGGCGACAAGGTCCTGGGCCAGGGTGACGTGGTCGGCCTGGTGGATGTCGTTCTCCGCCACGAGAACGAGCACCGGGGCCTGGATGGCCTCGACCTGGGCCATGGCCTCATCCAGGGCCAACTCGTCGTCACCACCCGGCGCAGGTGCCATCAGGACAATGGCCTCAAAGGCCTCTGGGCGCTTGATCGCGGCCTGGAGGGCGAGCAGTCCTCCCCTGGAGAAGCCCAGGATCGAGAGCCGGTCCGGATCCACGGCGGCCTGGGAATGCAGGGTCTCCAACCCGCTGAAGACGTCATCCAGGTGTCCTTCCAGGGACGTCGTCTCCCGCCGCTTCTCGGAATGACCGACATAGCCTGCCTGCCCCAGGGCCCGGCAAGTGCCCTCCAGGTCGCCCCCGATTGCGGTCCCCAGGCCCCCGTGGTTGTAGAGGGCTCCCGGCAATGCCTGGCCCTCCCCGGGTACACAGGTCCAGCTGCCCTCCAACTCGGTCAGGATCAGCCCCGTGTCGCCCCCCGTGTCGACCTGGGTCTCGGTGTCGGACCCGGCGCACGCGCCTGCACCCCACAGGGCAATTGACAGGGCCGGCTGGAGCACGGGGACACCTCCCGGCCCCATGCTACCCAGGAAGACTCAGTAGGCGACCTGGAGCTGGGCCCAGAGTCGGGTCTCCCCATCGGGAACCCCTTCATCGCCCCAGGTGTGGGCCAGGTCTCCCTGCAGCTTGAGGGTGTGGGCACCATTGATGTACCAACCCAGTCCCAGGGTCACCTCGTTGGCATCGGAGAGGCTCGTCTCCCCCAGGCCACGGACCTGGGCGAATCGACCCACCACGTCCACATTCTGCTCCAGGGGCAACAGCCAGCCAGCCTGGACGAACCAGCCCCAGCCATCCCGGGGATCGTCCACCACGTACTCGCCATTGTCATTGAGGTCCGTGCCCGGGTTCCGGGTGCCCTTCCGCCAGTGCACCGCACCGTGGGTCGAGAACCCCTTCAGCTTGAAGATCCAGTCCGCCGTCACGTTCAGGGTGTCGGTGGTTCCTCCATCGGAGGGGGTGTTTCCCTTGATTCCCTCGTCCTTCTTGGCCTCGTCCAGCCAGGCCACCGCCGCACCGACGGCGACCTTGGGGGTCTCCGACCGCGCCAGGTCCGTCATCTTCATGTCCTTGAAGGACCCCAGGGGCATCACATCCACCCGAGCCACGTAGAGAAGGCCCAGGTCGACCACATCGGTCTTGTTTCTTCCCTCACCGGACATGATCGCTGCAGCGTAGCGAACCTTGTCGACCCCTCCCGGCGCCTTGGAGTGCACGGTGATGCCGATGTCCCGATCCAGGGTGAACTCGCTGTGGGTCAGCGACCGGTCCACGAGATTCAGGGCACTCGAGGAGATCAACTGCTCCCGGGTGTAGGGGACTTTGTACTGGCCGACGCGGATGTTCGCGCTGTCGAACTGCTTGAAATCCACGTACCAGTCCAGCAACGGCGAGGTCGTCACCACCCCGTCCTTGGTGCCGACGTCCCCGGGAGCGAAAGCGAGTTGGACCTTGTAGCCCACGTCTTCACTTCCCAGCTTTCCGGAAAAGGTGAGCCGCGCCCGGCGAAGCTGGAAGCCCAGGGCCCCGGCCCCGTCGTCTCCCTCCAGGATGGCCTTGAACTGCCCTCGCATGTGGGTGTTCAAGCTGTATCGGCCATCGGCACTGCTGATCTTCAGTCCCTTGCCACCCTTGAAGCCGACACCGACCTCGTCCTCGTCGCCTCCTGCCGCCTCCAGGGCCGCAACCCGGGCCAGGGCGTCATCGGCCGATGCCTGGGCCGCGGCTGCGGCCTCCTGGGCGGCAACCAGGTCCGCCGCCGCTTCTGTAGCGGCCTCTTCTCCTGCCGATTCAGGCGCCTCCCCTGCTTCCTCGGGGACCTGTTCCTCGCCTGCGTTGGAGGACACAGGCTCTTCTTCCGCCGCTTCCTGAGCGTGAGCGGGAGAGGCCAACAACAAGCCAGCCACTGAAACCACGAACTGAAGACACCTCATGCCCTGTCTCCTTGTGTTCAAAGGCAGGCTGCGCCATAGCGCAGTAGTGCTGCCCATTCAGGACTGGATTGTGACATGACGGGGTCAGGCGGATGGTTCGCCGATCAAGAGGTCCAGGAACTCCGAAGGGTCGAGCAACCCCAGGGCCCCTCGCGACGCAGAATCCTCGTCAAAGGCGGCGTGACCGGACGAGGTGGGCCACCGGCTGTAGAGCAAGGGCACAGGATCCGGGAGGTGGGCCCCTGTGGACGAGGAAGTACCGTGATCGGCGGTGATCACAATCCGAAGGGGGTCAGACGGGTTGCGATGGGCGAGGTAGCGTCCCAGGGCAGCATCGACCGCCTCGATCACCTCTCGCTTCCGGATGGGCTCCCGATCGTGGGCGGCAATATCGGTGGCCTTGACGTGCAGAACCACGTAGGGCCAGCTCTCAAGCAGCGCCGCAGCGGCCTTGAATTTCCCGTCCAGGTTCGTGTCGACATTGGCCGTCATGCTCTTGTCCGTGACCGCCTGGAGCCCGGCGATGCGTGCCAGCCCCAGGGTGGTCCGGCACCCCCCCACCAGGGCGCCCTGGCGCAACCGCGCCGGGGCGACAAAACGCTCATCAGCCCGGGCTGCGCCGCGGGTGAGCACGCCGGTGATGGGCAGATGACCCTCGGCTTCCCTGGAAGCTCTTGAGGGATGGGTGCCCAGGTGGTTGGACACCACCTTCAAGAACTCCCGCAAGGCCTCGGCTGTGCGAGCCGCCTCTGGAGAGCCATCCAGGGGACGAGGGGCCTGGAAGCGTTGGCCTGCGTTGCCAGCCCCCGGATCGCTGTTGGACACAGCGGGGGACAGCCCCGGCCCCTGCAGGACCAGGGCGACCCGGTGCTCATGCACGTGGTGGACACTGCCGAACAGACCCCCGCGCAGGGGCACTCGCTGCAGGCCCACCAGCAACTCCTCGACCCCCTCCCGTGGGCGCCCAGCTCGTCGATCCCGCACGTTTCCACCCGGGTCGATGGTCGCCACATTGCCCCGAATGACGATGGCCCCCGAGGGAAGTGGGACACCCGCGCCGACCGCGTCACAGAGCCCGCGGCCCGGACTGCGTGTCACATCCAGTCCAAACAGGGCCGCCACCGCGCTCTCGGTATGCGGAAGACCATCGTATCCACCCGCGGGAAGCAACTGACCCTGGGCTCCCGTGGAAGCCAGGGAGGCAAAGTGTGGCGCCGCCGCTGCCGCCAGGGGTGTGCGGTCTTCCAGTTTCGGGTGGGGCTCGTCGGACAGTCCATCCAGTAGCAGCAACAGGCTCGGGGCCTCTGGGGCCTCCGGCTCAGGGCTGGGCATCAAGGAAGACCCGTCGTCGCTCTCGATGACGCTGCTCAGATAGTCCAGAGCGGCCAGGGCAGTCCGGTCGATGTCGCCTGTACCAAGGACCAGGGTCTCCGCAATCTCCGCCTGGTGAAGCAGTTCATCGTGGATCCATCGCACGGACTGAAAGGAATCCAGGTAGGCATCCGGTTCTCGGAGTTCTCCGCTTCGGCGACGCTGGGGGAAGCGGGCCAGGTGCGGGGCTTCGTGGGGAACGGCCAGCAGGATGCATGCAGCCTGAGCGCTCCTGGGATTGACGAGGCACTGTCGAAAGTCCGGGGGCACATGGGTCCCCTCGACGATCACATCCGCCCCTTCTCGAATCGCACGGCCGAGCACCGCCCGAATCCCCACACCAACCTGGGCCACCTGCTGGTGGAACCCCGCCAGCACCCGCTCCCTGGGATCGGAGAGCACCTGGCCACCCTGCAGCATCCCCCGAAAGGAGTGGTCGTGCAGGCCTGGCACCACATCCGCAGGAAGCACCGTCCGCATGGTCTCCCGGATCATGTCCGTGCTGATGACCTTTCGAATCCCCAGCCGAAACCCGAGTTCCATGGCCAGGGTGGACTTGCCCGTCCCGGTGGCTCCCCCCAGCAAAAGCAACAACGGGAGCTTCCGGTTGGGGTCTCGGAGCCAGCACAGGAAGTCATAGCGGCTGGCATGGCGGCGGCCACTGAGCTTGTTCAGCAGCCGGGAGACCCTTCGATCCAGATCGATCTCGGAGATGACCTTTCGACTGCTGGTCAACAGGTCCGACTCCAACTCCTGAAACAACTCGACTGCGGGCTCGACATCCAGGCCCACCGCCTGGAGGCGACGGAGCAGGATTCCACGGGAATAGGGCAGGCGACCGGACTCGGTCTCGACCACCAGGTCCGTGCGTTCGGCCAACTCGGCCCGGTCGTCTCCCACCTCCTCGAGGTCCCGACCCAGGCGCTCGCGGACAAGAGCCACCAGCTCGGCCTCCAGCTCTGCGGCCGTGATCTTCTCCCGACCCGCGACCTGGTCGCGCAACTCCCGCGCCAGGGGAAAGGCCTCGGCCATCGTCAGGCCCTGCTGGACCAGGCTCGCGGTGATCATTCCCGTCTGGAACCGGAAGGTGCCATGGCGAGAAACCACCTCAGGACGCTGCTTCGGGTCTTTGGGCATGAAGACAATCTACCCGGTGCGGGGCTGGCAAGGGACCCACATGAGGGATTACCCGCCGCTCGTGAGCGAAGAACCCTCCCTGATTGAACACATCCGGGACCAGCTGGTGGAAGCCTCCTGGGAGAGCCTGGTGCCCCACCAGGCCCAGGGGCGGGTCTACGCCGTCAATTCGGGGCTGCAGGTGGTGGATGCAGCCCTGGCGATCGCCGAGGACCAGACCCGCATCGTCGAGGCCTGGCTGGCCTCGGGCCACCTGCAGAGGATCGAAACCGCCCAGTGGAACCAGTGGGTGGGACGCCTCTTCCAGGCGGCCATCATCCAGCCCTACGTGGTGGTGGCCCTGATCGAAGAAGCCCCGGAAGAGGTCGTCTTGACCTAGGCCGAAGTGGCCCTGTCGACCCCCGCTGGCTATCCGCGGAACATGCGCGTCGTCCTGGCGATCTTCCGCCGAGAATTCGCCAGCTACTTCAACTCCCCGCTGGCGACCATCGTAATCCCCGTCTTCCTGCTGTTGGTGGGGGTGTTCTGCCTGTTTCTGAACGACATCTTTGTCCAGGGACTGGCGACCATGCGCACGGTCTTCTTCTGGACGGCCATGTTCCTGGCGTTGCTGGTCCCCGCGGTGACCATGCGACTTTTTGCCGAGGAACGGCGCACAGGAAGCCTGGAATTGCTCCTGACCCTGCCGGTCACCGAAGGACAGGCAGTGCTGGGGAAATACCTGGCGGCCCTCCTGCTCATCTGGATCGCGCTGGCAGGCACCCTGACCTACCCCCTGACACTCTCCCGCTTCGGAGAGATGGACTGGGGACCCGTCCTGGGGGGGTATGTGGGCCTGGGGTTGCTGGCGGCGGCGTATGCGGCCATCGGGACCGCGACCTCGTCCTGGACCAGCAACCAGATCGTCGCCTTCCTGCTGTCGATGGTCCTGTGCCTGGTGCCCTACACCATGGGCTTCTTCCTGGGTTCAGTCCCCGCCAACCTGCTGCCCCTGGTGCAGTACCTCAGCTTCGATCACCACTTTGACAGCCTGGCTCGAGGGGTCATCGACTCCCGCAACCTGGTGTTCTACGGCAGCGTCATCGCCGGAGGCCTGCACCTTGCCGTGTTCGCCCTCGAACAGAGGAGACTCGGCTGATGAACCTGCGCCAGTCCCTCCGCATGAACTCCCTGCTCCAACTGGTGGCCGTCCTGGTCATCGTGGTGCTGGCGAACCAACTGGGGGTGAAGCACTTCGCCAGGCTGGACCTGACCGAGGACAGGGTCCACACCCTCAGCCAACAGGCTCGCGGCCTGATCGGAGGGCTGGAGAGACCGCTCCTGGTCCGGGTCTTCTTCACCCAGGGTCTGGAGGCACCCTACAACAACCACGAACGAATCCTGACGGACAAGCTCGCGGAATTCCGGGCCTGGTCCCACGGCAGGATGGAGGTCCAGGTCACCGACCCCACGGGCGACAAGGACATGGAGGAGGAGGCCGCTCGCTACGGGATCCAGCCCATCCAGTACCGCTACCGCTCCGCCAATCGCCAGGAGCTCAAGCAGGTGTACATGGGTGTGGCCCTGATCTACGGGGACCGCCAGGACGTGCTGCCCGCAGTCACCCAGGTCCAGACCATCGAATACGACCTGGCCCGCTCGATCAAGGCACTGATCAACGCCGAGGAACGCAAGAAGGTCGGCTTTGTGACCGGTCACGAGGAGCCGGACCTGCTGACCGGTCGAGGACCGGTCGAAACCCTGCGCAATCGGATCCTGGAAAACCACGACCTGGTGGCCCTCGACCTCGCCGCTGACGGCCTGCCGGAAGACCTGGATGCGATGTTGGTCATCGGGCCCCAGAAGCCCCTGAGCTTGCGTGAGCAGTACCTGGTCGACCAGTACCTGATGGGCGGCGGACCGGTGGCGATCTTCGTGACCAACTTCAAGCCGGACATGCGCAGCTTTCGTGCCCTGAGCGTCTACCACGGGCTCGAGGCCCAGCTGGGACACTACGGCTTCCAGGTCGACCGGGACCTGGTCGTGGACCGCAAGTCCAACGGCCAGATGCGCTTTCCCATTCGCCAGGGTCAGTACATCGTCCAGCAGCCGATCAACTACCCGTTGATCCCCAAGACCACGGACCTGTCCACCAGCTCCCTCGTGGTGAGGGACCTGGACGTGATGATGTTCCCCTTCGTCTCGTCCATCATCCCGGTCTCGCCGAATCCCCACGGGGCCACGGTCGACGTGCTGGCCCGCTCCACACCGGAGTCCGGCCGCATCCCTCATGTCCAGCGCATCGATCCACCCGCCTACCGGATGCGGGATCCGGCGGAGACCCAGGGGGCCTTTCCCCTGCTGGTCAGTGCCCGGGGCAGCTTCACCAGCTTCTTCGCGGACAAGGCCATTCCCGACCCCCAGCCGGGTGACGAGGAGGCCCGGATCCGCGAATCCGGATCGACGCGACTGGTGGTTGCAGGCAGCGCCGACTTCGTGGCCAACAACCTGACCTTCATGCAGAACCTGGTCGACTGGATGGTCGAGGACCACGCCCTGGTGGCCATCCGTTCCAAGACAGTACAGATCCCCGCCCTGGACCCGCCCGAGAGCCAGGCCCTGCAGATCGCCAAGGCGATCAACCTGTTGGGGCCCGCGGGACTGCTGGTGCTCATCGGACTCATCCGACTCTTCCGCCGGCGGGCCTCATGATGCTCACCCGGAAGACCCTCGCTCTCTGGGGCCTGGCGCTCTTGATGATGGTGGCCCTCCTGCTACCCGATTCGGAACACACCGCAGGGGGCCTGCTGCCGACTCTCCCGGGCCTGGACAAGAACGCTGTGACCCGGGTGGAAATCACTGTGGGGGTTCGGGAGCGCATCGCCATGGAGGGCAACGTGGACACCGGGTGGACACTGGTTCAACCCCTGGAGGCCCAGGCGGACCGAATCCTGGTGCGTTCTCTGCTGAACCTGTTCCAGGATCCGGTGACCATGGACACCCGCGTGGACACCGGGGACCGGGAGACCTACGGCCTGGACCAGTCCAATCGCATCCTGCTGGAACTCTTCACCGGCAGCGACGTGCCCGCCTTCTCGCTCAATGTCGGCGCCGACCTGCCCGGGGGGGTGAGCTTCGTACGAATGCCCGACAGCGAGGACATCTACCGGGCCAAGGTGGGGGGTCGACGGCGGCTCGACAAGCACCCCAAGGACTGGCTGGATCGCATGCTCGTCGAGCAGGACCTCGAACAGGTCGCCTCCCTGGAACTGGAGACCCCCGACGACACCCTCCTGTTCGTGCGGGAGCCCACCGGCGAACTCGGTCTGGACGGAACCGTGGCGATGGGCGAGTGGCAGCTGGTCGACAGTGAGGACTTCGACCTGGACCAGCAGACCGTGACCTCGGCGGTCAAGGCATTGAGCCGCTTTCGGGCCGGGGAAATCCTGTCGCCAGACTTCGAAGGCGGCTTCTCGGAGCCCGCTGCCAGGGTGACCCTCCGGAACACCGATGGCCACATCACCACCTTGACCTTTGGCAACCGCACCGTGGACGGCGGCGCCTTTGTCCGCAAAGACGAGGTACCAGAGGTCTTCCGGGTCTCGCAGACCTACCTGCAGGGGGTCACACGCACCCGACAGGACTTCGCAAGCCTGCAGATCCTGGACTTCAACCAGGAACAGGTCGCTGGACTGCGACTGGAAGATGGTGGCGTGCCAGTGCGGGCGATCCGCCTGGCGAACGGCCGCTGGAAGATCACCGAGCCGGCCAATGTGTTCACCGACATCAAGCAGGTCTTCTTTGCGGTCAACACGCTGGGGGACCTGCGAGCTCTGGGGCCCGCCGACGTGAGCGCCCAGGAAGCCGGGCTGGTTCCCCCCTCGATGACGATCACCGTGGACCGGGCCGACGGCCGTCAACATGTCCTGGAACTCGGGGATCGCATCCCCAGGGATCGACAACGGCCCCTCTGGTATGCACAGCTGGTCGGCACCGAGGGCGTCTTCACCCTCTCCAGCGAGACCGTGACTCGGATCCGTCGAGGCTTCGGCCGCGCCGAATAGCGGACACCGGCCCACCGCAACCAACCCCGGACCGGCGGGAAGAGCGGGGGATCCAGAAAAGATCGCAGGGGCGTGAATGCGACGGGCTCGGGCCTCGTCAGTGCGGGCATCGATTCCCTTTCCAGGAGGCCATCGTGTTCAACACCCTGCTCCTCGCTCTCTCCCTGACCGCTCCCACCGAAGCGGCCGAAGTGGCCCCCATCACCGTGCTCCTCCCCGTCGAGATCGACCAGGAAGAGCTGGCCCCTGAAGCCGCCTCCAAGAAGGGCGGGAAAAAGAAGGCCAAGTCGACCTCAAAGGACAAGAAGAAGCCCACCAAGGCCGAGAAGAAGGCCAAGGCCGAGAAGAAGGCCAAGGCCGAAAAGAGGGCCAAGGCCGAGAAGAGGGCCAAGGCCGAGAAGAGGGCCAAGGCCGAGA
>CAZMNK010000008.1:0-17570 GCA_964567625.1 uncultured Enterobacterales bacterium
CGTCCAGGTCCATCAGGGTGAGGACTTCGCGCTCAGCACGCCGGCAAACGGTCCGGGCCTGGTGGAGGAAGCTCCCCACCGGTCCCCCGCCGGGGAGGATGAACTCCTTGAGCGGTGGCAGTACCTCCGTGAACTGATCGATCCAGTCCTCCAGTTCACCGACGGCCCTGGATGAGACGCGAAGGGCGCCGTCGATCCCGCCAGGTGTCGCGAGATCGGCACCCAGGTCGAAGAGGTCGTTCTGGACGGCCTCCAACATCTGGTTCACGATGACCAGTTCCTCGTTTTCCTCGGAAAGGACGAAGGTGCGGACCAGCCCGATGATGGCATTCAACTCGTCCACGGTCCCGTAAGCGTGGATTCGAGGGTGGTTCTTGGGGAGTCGTGTGCCATCGACAAGGCCCGTGTTGCCCTTGTCCCCGGTGCGGGTGTAGACCTTGGTGATGCGCATTTCAATCTACTAGCCTGCGTCGCTCACGAAGGCTCGAAAGGAGCGATGGCACCTAGGGGGTTCGAGGAGGCTTGCGCCCAGTTGGGTTACCTTCTGTGAACCGGTGGAGGTAAGGATGACGCGAGCATACGTCGAAGGACTCAGGCGAGCGGATCCGATCACCCTGGCGGTCCTGACACAGGACCTGATCCGGAAGCCTCTGGTCAAGCTGGACCCCCGGGCGATCTGCGATCTGCTGGCGCTCTCCGAGAGCGAGGCGATCAGCGGTGAACTGGCCCGGGACCTGCGGAAGTTCAAGGACCAGATGCTGCGGGAGGTCTCGGACCTTCCCGACGGACTTCGGCTGGGAGATTTCCTGGCCGAGCTCATCGAAGTGGGGGCAGGTCGCGTGCCTGCGTCCTTGCGAACGGCCGCACTGGAACGCTCCTTGACCGACGAGACGCCGGAGACGGTCGGCCATCGGGCCCGACTTGTAGAGGCCTTTGAGGCTCAGGAACCGGACTCGGTCACCGTCACCCAGGAGCCCGAGGTCGAGGTCACCAAGACCCGGGCCCCCAAGCCCCGTTCTCAGAGTGGGAGCGCTCGGGGAGTCGGTCGAGGTGCTGCACCGGTCAAGGATGTCCAGAGGGCCACCTGGATTCGAGACGACGTGCTCGAGCGTTTGAGCCACTACGGACTCAAGGGCATCAAGCAGAGTGTCCTTGTCGCGGGCGCCATTCACCGTTCTCCCTACTCGAACCTCACCCCTTCCGAGGTGGTCGGTGTGCTCAAGGTCTTGAAGCTGGCTGACAAGGTGGATCTGAGCAAGGGTCGCTGGTCGATCAGGACCGCCAGGTAGGGGGTTATAGGGCGGGCCACCACGCCAAGGAGACCCGCCGATGACCCGCACATCTCTTCTTCTCTTGATGATTTCCCTGCCAGGCTTGTTCGCCTGTGGTGGCGACGACACCGGAACGGATGACTCTGGCCTGACGGAGACCGACGCGGACACCGACACGGATGCCGACACGGACACCGACACGGACACGGATACGGACACGCCGCCGGTCAACGACAGTGACATCGCCAAGGTCCAGCGAGGGGAGTACACCGTCGGGGAGACCCTGACGCTCACGGGCGTCCTGACCCACGACGAAACCTACTACGGCTTCTTCCTGACCGATGGTGTGGGCGGGCCCTACTCGGGGTTGTGGATCTACAACCCGCACGGGGTCGACAACGAGCTCGTTCGTGGGGACGAGATCGAGGTCACCGGGACGGTGGTCGAATACGCTGGTGTCACCGGTGGAGACGAATCGCTGACCGAGCTGGAGATCAGTGCTGACACCGTCATCACTCGGCTCAGCCAGGGCAATGCCTTGCCCGATCCCTCGGTGCTCGATGCAGCCACGCTGAACGACAGTTCCCTCCTCGAAGCCTACGAGGCGGTGCAGGTCCAGATCGTCGATCTTTCGGTCACCAACCGAGACCTGGGCTTTGGCGAGTGGGAGGTCACCACCAGTGATGGTGGCTCGATGCGCATCTCCGACCAGCTCTACACCTTTGGCACGGTGCTGGAGGGAGCGACTCTGGAAAGCGTCACGGGGCTGGTCAACTGGAGCTATGCCAACTTCAAGATCGCGCCGCGGGATGCCGACGACTTTGTGGGGTACGACGTGGAATGCACCGCTGACAAGTGCGTGGGCGACCTGCTCGAAGGCGAACTGGTGATCACCGAGTTCATGGCCAACCCGGCCAGTTGCAACGACAATGACTGTGAGTGGCTCGAGCTCTACAACGCCTCAGGGGGCTCTGTGGACCTGTACGGGCTGGTGCTCGAGGACAATGCCGGTCGGCAAGATGCGATCACCGACAGTGTGGTGGTGGTGGACGGCGGACTCGTGCTTCTCGGTACCGGTAGCGCCGATGGCTGGGGCCACGCGGAGTTCACCCCTGACGCGCACTGGGGGACCAGCTTCATCCTGGGGAACAGCGGTGGCAGTGTGAGCCTCCAGGTGACCTCCACCGGTCTCACTGTGGATGCCACGGACTACTCCAGTGATGCCGGAGCCAGCGGCTTCAGCTGGCAACTCAGCCCCTCGGCCTCCGATAGCACCAGCAACGATGACGCGGCCAACTGGTGCCTCAGCACGAGCCCGATCGGCAGCAGCGTCGACTACGGGACGCCCGGCCAGGCCAATGCGGAGTGCAGCGCCAAGTAGGAGATGAGCAGATAGTGGAGAGCAGCACCTTTGGGGGTGTGGCGGAATTGGTATACGCGCTCGGCTCAAAATCGAGTGGTCAAAGACCGTGTGGGTTCGAGTCCCACCGCCCCTACCCCGCATTCCGCGGGGCCCCGTCAGTGTCACGGGCCCGTCACATGGTGACGAGGGCGTTCCGATGGCCTGCGCGGTAGTAGACCGAACCGGTCCAGGCGCACGGCCGACCTGAAACTCCACCCACGAGGTGCATGGTGTCCTCTCTCTCCGCTGGTCCTGTTCTCCACGAGGGTAAGTCCAAGCGCGTTCATGCTGCCGTTGATGCGGCTGGAACCGTCGATCCCTCCTACGTGGTGCTCTACCACAAGGATGATGCGACCGCCTTTGACGGCGCCAAGCACTCGGTGTTCCAGAGCAAGGGCGCCATCAACTGTGCCATGAACCTCCACCTGACCACGCTGTTGGAAGGGACGGGGATCCGCACACACCTGGTTCGGCGGCTCAGTGACGTCGAGTTGCTCTGCCGCCAGGTGGAGATCGTTCCCGTCGAGGTGGTGGTCCGAAACATCGTCGCTGGTTCCTGTTGTCGCCGCTTCGGGCGCGAGGAAGGCGAGATCCTGTCGGAACCCATGGTGGAGTTCTTCTTGAAGGACGATGCCCTCCACGACCCGCCGATCTCCGATGTGCACTGCCTGCTCTTCGGCTGGGCCGAGCAGTGGGAACTGGAGTTCTTCCGGGCTGCAGCCATCCAGGTGAATGCCACGCTGAGCCACTTCTGGTCTGAGATCGGGATGGACCTGGTCGACTTCAAGATCGAATTTGGCAGGACCCCGGATGGTGCTCTGCTCCTGGCGGATGAGATCAGCCCGGACGGGTGCAGACTCTGGGAGAAGGGAACCCGACGCAAGTTCGACAAGGATGTCTTCAGGCGGGACCTGGGCGACCTGTCCGAGACCTACAAGGAACTCTATCGGCGCGTCTTCGGTGCCGAGCTGGGCGCCTGAGTTACCTGTCGCAGATGACCGACCGATTCCAGGATGAGTGCGGAGTCGTCGGCATCTACGGTGCCGAGGAGGCGTCGAACCTCGCTTATCTCGCTCTGCACTCTCTTCAGCACAGGGGGCAGGAGGGCGCGGGTATCGTCACCTCCGACGGTGAACGGCTGCGTGCCCACCGAGGCCTGGGACTGGTCGGGGAGGTCTTTGACCAGGGGATTCTGACCAGGCTGACCGGCAACGCGGCCATTGGGCACAACCGGTACTCCACGGCTGGCGAGAGCTCTCTGCGGAACGTCCAGCCCTTCGTGGTGAGAGCCCGACTGGACCAGGTCGCCGTCGCTCACAATGGCAACCTGACCAATGCCCACGGCGTGCGCTACGAACTCGAGGCCAGGGGTTCGATCTTTGCTTCCAGCTCGGACACCGAGTGCATCCTGCACCTGGTGGCCACCTCGAACCGGACCACCTTCATCAATCGGCTGGTAGACGCCCTGAGCCAGGTCCAGGGGGCCTTCTCCCTGGTGCTCCTGACCCCGGACCAGCTGGTGGCGGTGCGGGACCCCCATGGCTTCCGGCCGCTGGTGCTGGGACGCAGGGGTTCCGCAACCATCCTGGCGTCGGAGACCTGTGCCCTGGACATCATTGGGGGGGAATACCTGCGCGAGGTGGAGCCCGGAGAAATGGTCATCGTCGACAAGCAGGGACTGACCTCGATCTCGCCGTTTCCACGTCGGCCGAGACACGCCTGCGTGTTCGAGCACATCTACTTTTCCCGACCGAACTCCGTGACCTTCGGTCGCTCGGTCTACGACTCCCGCCACAAGGTCGGCCGGCTCCTGGCCACCGTGGACCCTGTGGACGCGGACATCGTGGTTCCCGTGCCGGACTCGGGCACGCCTGCTGCCCTGGGCTACTCCTTTCAGTCGGGGGTGCCTTTTCAGCAGGGACTCATTCGCAGCCACTACGTTGGCCGCACCTTCATCGAGCCCAGCCAGCAGATCCGGGACTTCGGGGTCAAGCTCAAACTCTCACCAGTGCGGGAGATCATCGAGGGGAGACGGCTGGTGGTGGTGGACGACTCCATCGTCAGGGGCACGACCTCTCGCAAGATCGTGCGCATGCTGCGAGAAGCAGGGGCCCTCGAGGTGCATGTTCGCATCGCTTCGCCCCCCATCATCGGGTCCTGCTACTACGGTGTGGACACACCGACCCGGGAAGAACTCATCGCCAACCGGCACGAACCCGAGAACATCAGCGACTACCTGGGAGCGGACTCTCTGGCCCACATCTCCCTCGAGGCGCTCAAGGAGCACTTCGTCGACGGCGAAGAGACCTGGTGTGATGGGTGTTTCTCTGGCGACTACCCCATCGCCCCAGAGCCGGATGCGCCAGAACATCAACTTTCCTTGTTCGAGGCTGAGGCCTGATGACTCGGTGAAATGCCTCCTCCTGACCCTCTCAGTCAGGTCACATGGAGGGTCAACAGGGCGAAACCTGTATACTCCATGGCTGAAGAAGGATCCTTCCTGGAAGGCCAAGGGAGTCCATGGGCAGGACCATCGGTATCGACCTGGGTACGACGAACACGGTCGTGGCTGTGCTCCAGGACGGGCGCCCCTTGGTGGTCGAGGACGAGAAGGGCTACAAGGTCCTGCCGTCCGTCGTCTCATGGAAGGGTGATGGGCGCTACATCGTCGGCCCCACGGCGAAGAACCTCATCCTGACGGAGCCGGACAAGACCATCTACGCCATCAAGCGGCTGATGGGACGGCGGTTCGACAGTCCGGAGGTCCAACACGCCCGTAAGCGCATGGGCTATGGCATCGAACAGGGGCCGGACGGGTACTGCCAGGTGGTGGTGGGCGACACGCTGATGACCCCCGTCGAGGTGAGTGCGGTCATTCTGCAGGTGGCTCGCCAGATCGCGGAGCGAGCCATCGGAGAGGAGGTCGAGGAGGCGGTCATCACCGTGCCGGCCTACTTTAATCATGCCCAACGCGCCGCCACCCTGGACGCGGCCCGTATTGCAGGACTTCACTGCGAGCGCCTCTTGAACGAGCCGACCTCGGCGGCTCTGGCCTATGGCTACCGAAAGAGCTTCGAACGCACCATCTGCATCTACGACCTGGGTGGCGGGACCTTTGACGTCTCCGTGCTGCACCTGAGTGACGGTGTCTACGAGATCCTGGCCACCAGTGGCGACACCTACCTTGGCGGTGACGACTTTGATGAGCGGGTGGTCGACTACCTGGCGGATCGGTTCCAGGGACGGGAAGAAGTCGACGCGCGCGGGGATCGCGCCATGCTTCAGCGGCTTCGAGAGGCTTCGGAGCGCGCGAAATGCGAGCTGTCATTTTCCGACAAGGCCACGGTGTTCATTCCCCAGTTCCACGGCGAAAAGAATCTCGAAATCGTCGTCTCCCGCCAGACCCTGGAGAGGATCTGTGAGGACCTGGTTCAGCGAACAGTGGCCGTCACCCAGAAGGCTCTGACCGATGCCGGTCTCAAGCTCTCCGAGGTGGAGGACGTCATCCTGGTGGGCGGCCAGACCCGGATGCCCCGTGTGCGAGAGGTCATCTCCGGGTTGTTTGGCAAGGAGCCCAATCGATCGGTCCACCCGGAAGAGGTCGTGGCCATTGGTGCCGCGGTCCATGCGGAGGCCCTGGTCAGTCCCGAGGTCAATCCGACGCTGTTGATCGACGTCACGCCCTTTGACCTCGGTATCGACTCGGCGGGCGGGTACTTCACCCCGATCATCGATCGGAACTCCAAGATTCCAGCGGCGCGGACCCGGACCTTCACCACCGTGGTGGACAACCAGGACCAGGTTCGGATCACCGTGCGCCAGGGCGAGTCCGCTCGGGCGGAAAAGAACGAATTCCTTGGGGAATTCGTGTTGACGGGTCTTCGGCCCATGCCGCGCATGGAGCCCAAGCTGGATGTGAGCTTCCGCATCGATGCCAGCGGGATGTTGCATGTCGGCGCCACCGAGCGAAGTACCGGGGAGCGTCAACAGATCACGATTCGGAATTACGCCGATGCCGCCAGCAGTCCCACCATGCCGACCGGATCTGGAGATGGGGCCCGGCCAGGGCGCCAGGAAGCGCCGGCGCCGACTGGTGACGGGAGAGATCTTTCCTTCCTTGAGTCTCCGGAGGAGGGAGAGAAGGCCGCGAAACGCGGAGGACTGTTTGGTCGCTTTCGTGGCAAAGGCAAGGGCAAGGGCAACGAAGAGCCCGAGCCTGTCCCAGCAGAAGTCCAGGAAGCTGCCGACCCCGGTGTTGACCTGGGTGGGCCAGAGTCGATTCCGTCAGCGCCCATACCCGTGGACGAGCCGGTCTCCCTGGAGTCCAGTGCTTTCCAGGCGACCGAGGAGGAACAGAACTCAGGAGATGGTGCCTTCGTAGAGGAGTTGGGTGACGTTCCGGGGCCGACGCCGGTGGAACCCGAAGAACCGGAGCCTGTGGTTGAAACAGAAGCGTTCCAGGCAGCGCCGACGGAGAACTTCCCCAGCGAGGACTCCCCCAGCGAGGACTCCCCAGGCCAGGCCTCTACTCCAGGCCAGGCCTCCGAGCCGAGGTTCGGGTTCGAGCCTATTGAACCGGAGGCTCCGGAGTCCGTGCCCACCGTGGCGCCCGAGGCTGCGCCGCCTCCGCCCAGCCCGGCCCCTGCTGCCCGCCGCCGCAAGCGCAAGAAACCGGCCCGGCTGAAGATCGCCTACCGTCAGGCTGACGCCTTCCTCGATGAGTACCGGGAAAACCTACGTCGTGGCCACGTGTTCATTCGCACCGGCAAGCCACTGGCCGAGGGGCGGGAGTGCCGGTTTGAAATCTCGGTTCCTGGCCTGATGGAGCCCATCGTCCTCGAGGGAGACGTGATCTGGTCCTCGCGGGACACGACGGACGAGGTCTCCGAGCCGGGCATGCGCATCAAGTATCGTCTGGAGGGTGGGGCTCTCGAGGAACTCGAGAAGCTGATGAACAGCCTGGACTGAGGCGCACCGAGGTCTCAGGCCGTCATGCCCCCGTCCACGACGAAGACCTGGCCGGTGATGTAGCTGGCCTGGTCGCCCGCCAGGAAGCGCACGATGCCTCCGAGTTCCTCGGGCTGCCCCAGTCTTCGCATGGGAATGATCTGGGTGACGTGTTTCTGGACCTCTTCGGGTAGGTTCCGGGTCATGTCCGTCTCGAAGAACCCGGGGGCGACGGCATTCACGCGGACCTTGCGTCGACCCAGTTCGTGGGCCAATGACCGGGTCAAGCCGATGATGGCCGCCTTGGAGGCGCTGTAGTTGGTCTGACCGGCGTTTCCCTTGATTCCCGACACCGAGGTGATGTTGATGATGCTGCCGCTGCGCTTGCGCATCATGCGGAGTGATGCGGCGCGACACATGCGGAAACAGGCGGTGGCATTGGTCTCCAAGACATCGTGCCAGTCCTCATCGGCCATGCGAGGCATCAGGCCATCCCGGGTAATGCCAGCGTTGTTGACCAGGATATCGATGCGCCCGAGTTCGTCGATCTGCGCAAAGAGGCTGTCCACCCCCTCCTGGGTACTGACGTCGGCCTGGATGGCCAGGCTCTCGTTCCCGATGGCCTCGACCACCTCTGCGGCGGCCTCGGCGGAGTTCCGATAGTTCACCAGTACGGTCGCCCCGGCCCGGCCGAGCTCGAGCGCCATGGCACGGCCGAGGCCTCTGGAGGCGCCGGTGACAAGGGCAATACGGCCGCTGAGCTCTGTGCTGGACATCCACTCTCCTTGAGGGGCTGATCTAACCGGGTACGCGACCCTGGTGGATGTCCGGGAGCTTCAGCAGGGCCTGGAAGAGTCGGTCGACGCCCAGCGCGATTCCTCCGGCAGGACCATGGCGAGACACCGCGGTCATCAGCCGGTCATCGACAGGGTAGGGGGCCTTTCCGGCGGCTTCTCGAGCTCGGTTGCAGGCAGCCCAGCGCTGGGCCAGTTCCTCGGGGTCCCGAAGCTCGGTAAAGGCGTTTGCCAGCTCGTTGCCGTGCCAGTAGAACTCAAAGCGCTCGGCCACAGGACCCCGCAGGACCGCAAAGGCTGCCTGGTCCGCCGGGTAGTCCCACACAAGGGTGGGGGTCTGCAGAGCAGGCTCCACGTGGTGCACCCAGCAACGAAACACTTCGTCGGGATCTGAGGGCACTGCATGAGGGACATGAGCTTGCCATGCCTGTTCCCAGGTCAGGTGACCAAAGGCCGGCACCGGGACACCCAGGACCCCACCGGCTGCCTTGACCAGCTCCTCCAGGTCCGCAGCGATGCCGCGGTAGTCGGTGCCCAGTCTGTACCATTCGAGCATGGTGAATTCGGCGGCGTGCTGAGGACCTGACTCCTCGTCTCGAAAACAGGGGCCCAGGGAATAGATGCGTCCCAGGCCGGCTGCCAGCACCCGCTTGAGTGCGAACTCCGGAGAGGTGTGAAGCCACCAGGCCCCGAGGCGGAAAGCCTCCAGGTGTTCCTCGAGCGCCGGCGATCGCACACGAACCGGCACGTCGATCTCGGCAAAGCCCTGGTCGTGGAGCCAGGAACGCAGGGCATGCAGGAGGGAGGCCCGCTGGCGAAGCAGGGCCGGGTCCAGGCTCACTTCACCCGGGACACATAGGAGTGGGTCCGACTGTCGACCCGGATCCGCTCACCCTGCTCGATGAACAAGGGGACCTGGACGGTCTTGCCACAGGCCAGCGTCGCAGGCTTGGTGGCACCCTGGGCGGTGTTGCCCTTGACCCCCGGCTCGCAGTAGCTGATCTCGTCCTCGATGAAGTTCGGAAGCTCGATGGTGACCGGCCGGCCCTTGAACTTGAGAACCTTGATCTCCAGGTTGTCCGTGAAATATTCGGCGCTGTCCCCGATGAGATCCCTGTGGATACCTACCTGTTCGTAGCTCTCCATGTCCATGAACTGGTAGAGATCCCCATCTTCATAGAGGAACTGCATGGGAGACTCCTCCACCTCGGCCTGGAGGAGGGTCTCACCGGTACGGAAGGTCCGTTCGAGTACATTTCCGCTGATGAGGTTCTTCAGCTTGGTCCGCGTAAAGGCAGTGCCTTTGCCGGGTTTGACGAACTGGAAGTAGACCACCACATAGGGGGCACCATCGATTTCCACCTTCAAGCCATTACGGAAATCGGAAGTCTGGTAGGTCAGACCCATATGCAGCAATCTCCCCGAGGATTCTGAAGTGGCTGTTCTCTATCCCGAAGACCCGACAAATGCCGCAGGTGGGATGCTCGGTCGGTTGGAAGCCCTTGATCGCCTACCGTGGCTCGATTCCAGGGTCTGGGCGGCAGCGGAGCGCCTGTTCCCGATTCGGATCCCGCGAGGGTGGTTGGAAACGGCTGACATCGAGAATCCGGCAGACCCACTCTTGATCCAGGCGGTCCCGGCCCCGGAAGAGCTGCAGAGCCACCCTGGGGATCGCACGGACCCGGTCGGAGACCGTGCGAGGAGCCCTGTGCCCTGGGTTGTGCAGAAGCACGGCGACCGGGTGCTTCTGCTCGTCACCAAGCGTTGCCATCTCTATTGTCGCTATTGCTTTCGTCGGGACCACCAGCCTGGGGTGTCCCAGGACCCCACACCTGCCGAACTGGAGACCGCACTGAGGTGGTGTGAGAATTCGGGTGCACAGGAGGCGATTCTCTCCGGTGGAGACCCCCTGGCGGTGACCGACGACAGGCTTCTCGCCATTGCCCGCCGGCTTCGGGAGACCCTGCCGGTGTTGAGGATCCACACCCGGGCGCCCATCACATGGCCCAGACGGGTCACTCCGGCCCTGGTCACCGGACTTGCTGAGCTGGGGTCCACCTGGGTGGTGGTCCACTGCAATCATCCGAAGGAACTCACACCAGCGGTGCTCTCGGCACTGGAGAGGCTGGTCCAGGCGGGCCTGCCTGTACTGAACCAGGCGGTGTTGTTGCGGGGGGTCAATGACGACGTCGACATCCTGACGGACCTCAGCCAGGCCCTGGTGAGGGCCCAGGTGATGCCCTACTACCTCCACCATGCCGATGCCGTGCCCGGCAATGCGCACATGCGGGTCTCGGCGGAGAAGGGTCTTGCACTGCACCGGGCCCTGGCGCAGCGAGTCTCTGGCATCGGTTTTCCTGCCTACGTGGTCGATCTGCCCGATGGCTCTGGCAAGGTGCCTGTTCAGCAGGCCACGGAGAAGGGGCTGATTCCACTGAATGGGGTAGGGTGAGCCATGGCAGTGCGTCAGGCATCCCTGCAGTACGACAGCCTCGGGGCCTTCCTCAAGGCCTGGAATGGGGAGATCTCCCAGGGGGCGGCCTTCCTTCCTCCGGGCACTGTGGAAGGAGAACTCGCCAAGGAATTCAAGCTGGACCTGGTGGTGCCCGTGGTGGGTTCCATCGGTCCCTTCAATGCCCAGGTGGTTCACGTGGGCCCTGATGGGGGAACAGGCGTTCGCCTGATCGAGACCCCCGCGGCGGTCACCTCCCAGGTCGAGGAGATCCTGGGGCTGGTGGGTCAGATCAAGGACTGGCTGCTGGAGACCGGCGAGGTGGTGGACCCCGACTCGATCCCCGAACCCACACCGATGGCCGCCCCGGCGACTGTCCCTGCCGGCGAGCAGACCCCGATGACCGCCGCACCGGGGATGGCACCCGGCATGCGACCACGGGGGCTGCTGCTTCCCGATGTGGGGGATCGAGATCCCGACTGGTCGGGTGACATGGGTGACCGTTCTCTTCGAGACGGGCTCGTCAACCTGTCGGTCGAGCGGGCGACAGGCCTGCTGACCATCGTCGAATCCGATGGAAGGCGTCGCTTCGGCTTCTGGCACAAGGGGGGGCCGGTCGGGTGGAGAAGCGATCCCCTGGACAAGGAAGAGGTCCTGGGGGTCCTCCTGTTCCGCTCCGGGAACCTGACAAAGGAGCAACTGGCAGAGAGCGTGGCCCTGATGAGCGAGACGGGGGTACGGCAGGGCGAGGCGCTCATCGAGATGGGTGTGTTGAGCTACGGCCAGCTGGTCCGGGTTCTGCAGAAGCAGGTGGAATTCGTGCTCCAGCGGGCCATGCGAGCCCGAGAAGGGGTCTGGGGATTCCACAGGCTTGAGCGACTGCCCGAGCAGTTCGTCAACCCGCCGCTCAAGGTGCCAGGCCTGCTCTACCGGGCCTTGAAGGACCACGGGAAGAAGATGCGGCTGGAGGAACTCTACGGCACTCAGAAGCCGCTCATGGACCGCTACGTGGCGATCAAGCCCCACGTCGGGCCCGTGATCGAGGACATCGGACTGAAGGGCGCCGAGGTCAAGCTGATCGAGGTCATTCAGAGCACCTCCTGGCGTCTGCGGGAACTGTTCAGCGTCAGCCCTGTTTCCCGTCAGGACACGGCCCTGGCCATCTGGGCGCTAAACGAGTTGCGCTGCCTGGACTTTGGGGAGACCGAGGACCTGGACCGCTACCTGGAGCGCATCTCCTCGCGGATCATGGGCAAGGCACTGAGCCTGCGGAAGGCCACACACTTCGATGTCCTGGAGGTCCACTGGATCTCCCTGGATGACGAGATCCAGAGCGCCTATCGCAAGCTTTCAGAGGAGTTTGAGGTGGAGAGGTTCCATGATCTGACCCCGGAGTTGGAGAAGGCCATCAATCTCATCGCCAAGGCCATCGGTGTGGCCTTTGAAAAGGTCCAGGACAAGAGAATCCGGCGAACCTACCGAGAGGAACTCGTCGAACCGGCCATGGTTGTCCAGTCGGCCGAGTTGCTCGCCAAGAAGGGCGAGATGGCCATCATGAAGAAGGACTTCCGGGAGGCCAATCTCTGCTGGTCAAAGGCCATGGAGCTGATTCCGGAACGAAAGGACTTCCGGGATGGCTACCAGAGGGCCCAGGCCCTGCGCCGCGGTTTCTGAGCGCTCTCGGCTACTTCGCAGCGTCTTCGTCTTGGGGATGCACGTGCATGAAGCGGGGGTCCGGGTACATGCACTCATCGGTCAGCGCCACCGGCGGCACGCTGGAGAGCACGCGCTGGACCGTGTACAGGAAGAGACCCAGGAAACCCGCCGTGACCCCGATCTCGATGGGGCCCAGGGGCAGAGTGGTGCTCTTCCAGATGCTGGGCATGATCAAGAGGTAGAAGTCCAGCCAGATACCGACCGCCACCACGACCAGGATGCTGAAGAAGCCAAGTGGCATCTTCTTCAGCCCACGGGACAGCAGGGTCGCAAACGGGATGAAGAAGCACATCGTGATGACGACCTTGGACAGGTTCTGCCAGGGAGGTAGTGCAAGGCGCACCAGCAGAAACCCGATCTCCTCTGTCATGTTGCCGTACCAGATGGCCAGCAACTGGGAGAAGAACAGGTAGGTCCAGAAGATCGTGAAGGCGAAGACCAGCTTGCCCAGGTCATGGTAGAGCGTCGGGGTCACCAGCTTCTCGATGCCCATCCAGCCGCGGCAGGCCAGGCTGATCATGCCCACCCAGATCAGGCCGAGCCAGAAGCTGGCCGAGAAGTACCAGGCACCGAACATGTTCGCGTACCAGTGGGGTGCCAGGCTCATCACGAGGTCAAAGGCGACCATGGACCAGATCAGGGCGAAGAGCATCAGGAAGATGGGCGCCAGGATGTGGTTCCTGCGCTTGGAGTCCGCTGTCTCGGTTTCGGAGCCCTTCCAGCCCGCCGTGATCTGGCCCCACCAGGAGGGCGCCTTGTCTCCAAGGGTCTCAGCGGCAATGCCCAGGTCGGGACGGAGGCTGTTGCGGAAGAAGAGCAGGCCCAGGAGGGACAGGAAGCCGATTCCGCCGATCATGCGGACGCCGAAGAACGGCGCGGTCAGGTAGATCTGCTTGTGGCCGTGGAGCTCCTCCGGGTGGGTGTACCACTCGTAGATTCCAAACCCACCCAGAGCCAACAGGAACAGGACCAGGATGAGCCACAGAATGGGCATCACGACGATGAAGGATTCGGCGATCCGCTTGATCGGCCGGCCCCAGCGTGCCCAGGTGATCTGCATGACCACGGCAAGGACGCAGCCGCCCATCGCCACGCCCATGAAGTACACCAGGTTCACCAGGATGATCCCGCGAGTGCGGTCTCCGTGGCCCTCCATCATGAGGCCGGCGACCAGGGACACCAGGCCGATGGCCATCAAGACCAGGGCTGATTTGCCCAGCTTGGCCGGAGCTTGCTGAGGAGCGTGGTGATGCTCGGGGTGGAAAGTGGTGTGTGAGCCCATTGTCTCGGCCTAGTTGGTGTTGCCGTCAAGGGTCCGGAGGTGAGCGACGATCGCCCACATCTCCCGGTCCTCGAGGGCCCAGTCATAGGCGGGCATGATGGCACCGCCATTGCGAATGGTCAGGTAGAGGTACCCGTCGGACCGGGCCTTCGCGACGCTGCCGGGGCCGGCCACTGCCAGGCCCGGCATCATGAACCGCTTCTGGCCCTTGGCGGGGTTGTTCTGGGTCACGGGCCCATTGCCCAGCCCATCGGGGTTGTGGCAGGGAGCGCAGTAGGTCTGGTAGCCCCACTCGCCGCTGGCCAGAAAGTCCTCATCGACGGTGTAGGGGTTGGTCAGCGCCTGACCCTCGGGGGTCATCCGGTCGGCGTTGGCCACGTACCGGTTGCGGGACACGGCCCCTTCGGGAATACCACCCATCGTGGTCTCGTAGGCCTTGATGGTCTCGGCATCCATCATGTCCGTCAGCCACCACTGGTAGGGGTATCCCAGGGTGTAGTTGGTGAAGGACCAGAACAGGTAGCCGAATAGACCGACCACCAGACCGCCAATGGCCAGGGTCCATTTGAGATGGTGTTTAGGCATTCGCGGCCTCCGTGGCGCCACTGGAGACGACTTCGATGGCGCCCGCACCCTCCAGGATCGCCTTCAACTCATCCTGGCCCTCGGCGTCGACGCCTTCGACCAGGATGCCAAACTTGTCGTCGGTGTAGCGGGGGTCGGAAAGCTCGGGAGCGAGTCCAAAGGAAGGCAGCCGGCAGTGGTAGATCAGGCCCAGCAGGGTGGCCAGGCCGCCCCACAGGACCATGCACTCGAAGACGATGATGACGAAGGGGGGGACCGAAACGACGGGCTTGCCCGCGGGCAGCGTCATGGGCCAGTCGATGCTCGTGAGCGCGCTGACGATGAAGCCGAAGCAGGCCCCAGCGGACCCACCAGCCAGGGTCCACCAGCGAATGGGGCTGGGGGGACGGTCGTGGTAGAGGGCCTCCTCGATGTCATGTCGGGGCATTGGCGTGCTGACCACCAGCCTGTCGCCATACCCGGCCTTCTTGACCCGATCAATCCCGTTGATCAGGGCATCCAGGTGGGCAAAGACGGCCTTGACGTTGCTCATGCGGCCTTCTCCTCGTTCAGCAGCGGAGGCAGCATGGCCTCCTTGATCTCGGCGATGGCCACCGACGGCATCAGTTTGACGAACAACAGGAACCACATGCTGAACCAGCCAAAGGACCCGATGAGGATGCCGATTTCGATGTGGTTTGGCAGGTAGTAGACCCAGGTCGCCGGATCGAACATGTGTGCCAGGGAACTGGCAATGATGTTGAAGCGTTCGAACCACATCCCGATGTTGATGACGATCGAGATGGTGAACAGCGCCACGATGTTGGTGCGGATCTTCTTGAACCACCACAACTGCGGAATGACGCAGTTGCAGGTGAACATCATCCAGTAGACCCACCAGTAGTCGCCGGTCGGCCGGTAGTAGAAGATGCCCCACTCATACGGGTTGTCCGAGTACCAGGCGATGAACAGCTCGATCATGTAGGCGTAGAACAGGATGTTCCCGGTGAGCAGGCACATCTGTGCCAGTCGCTCGAAGTGCCACATGTTCAGGTAGTTCTTCCAATCGAAGAGGTACCGCATGGGGATGAGCAGGGTGAGCACCATCGCGCAGCCACTGAAAATCGCGCCGGCGACGAAGTAGGGCGGGAAGATGGTCGAGTGCCAGCCCGCGGTCTGGGCCATGGCAAAGTCCCAGGACACGACGCTGTGGACCGAGAGGACCAGCGGGGTCGCCAGGGCTGCGAAGAACCCGTAGGCCGCCAGGAAGTGGTGCCACTGGTAGTCGGTGCCGCGCCAGCCCAGGCACAGGACGTTGTAGACCTTGCGAATGATGCCGCGATTGGCATCGCGCACGGTGGCGATGTCGGGGATGAGCCCGATGAAGAAGAACACCGCCGAGATGGTTCCGTAGGTCGAGATGGCGAACACGTCCCAGACCAGCGGAGACTTGAAGTTCGGCCACAACTCACGCTGGTTCGGGTACGGGAACAGCCAGTAGGCGTACCAGCAGCGACCGGCGTGCAGGATCGGGAAAAGCCCGGCCGTCATGACCGCGAAGACCGTCATGGCCTCCGAGGCGCGGTACACGCCGGTACGCCAGGGAGCCCTCAACAGGAAGAGGATGGCGCTGATCAGGGTGCCCGCGTGACCGATTCCGATCCAGAAGACGAAGGTGGTGATGTAGACGCCCCACATCACTGGGGCGTGGTAGCCCGCGGCCCCCAGGCCCTCCGTGAGTTGCGTGTACCAGGAGTAGGCCCCGAGGGAGAGGGCGGAGAGGGCCAATGCCATGGCTCCGAACCACACCACGGTGGGCTTGAAAATGGGGCGGAGCACCTCCTTGGTGACCGCAGCGTAGGTGAGAGACGACACTTCGGTACTCCTAGTGGCTACCGCCGGCGTCTCCGCCGTCGCTGTGGGAGTCGGAATCGCTGTGGTCACTGCCGTGGTGACCGCCGCCGACTTCCTGGAAGGTGATCTTGCCCATGTAGTTGACGCCGGGCTTGGTGTTCAACTCGCCGAACAGGGTGTAGGACCGCGGGTCCTCCCAGGCCTTGGCCAGGGGGGATTCGCTGTCCTTGAGGTTCCCGAACGTGATGGCGTTGGAGGGACAGGCCTGGGCACAGGCCGTCATGTGGTGCAGCTCATCGCTGCTGAGCTTGCGGCCGGTGGGCCGCAGGGCACTCTTGGCGTACCGCAGGCGCTGCTGGCAGAAGCTGCACTTCTCCATCACGCCCATCTCCCGGGTGGAGATGTCCGGGTTGAGCATCGGCTTGTACGCCGACGGCCACCGGAAGGTGTGGAAGTTGAAGCGCCGTGCGCTGTAGGGGCAGTTGTTTGCGCAGTACCGCGTGCCCACACACCGGTTGTAGATCATGGCATTGAGGCCATCGAGGTTGTGGTAGGTCGCCACAACCGGGCAGACACCCTCGCAGGGCGCGTGTGAGCAGTGCTGGCACATCACCGGTGCGAACCGGACGTCCGGGTGCTCGCCCTCGCCTTCCCAGAAGCGATCCAGTCGAATCCACCCCATGTGGCGTCCGCGCTTCTGCTGCTTGGGCCCGACCACCGAGACGTTGTTCTCGGCGTAGCAGGCGACCTCGCAGGCCCCGCAGCCCGTGCAGGCGTCCAGGTCAATGGACATCGCGAAGCGGTAGTTCGGGTGCTCCGGCGCCGGGTACATGTCGTGAAGTCCGGCTTCCACGAGTCGGGGGTCCTCGGGGATGCGAAGGATCTCGACGAGTTCGGCCCGTTCTCCGTGACCCTTCTTCTCCAGGACCTTCTGGGCGTTGGCGACCAGGGCGACCGGGCGGTCGTCCATGTCCTCGGAGCCCTTCAGGTTGTGGAGGGGGCTGGGGCTGCTCCCCTTGCTCAGGGAGGCTCCGGCCGAGAGCCAACTGAAGGCCCCGGACCAGCTGTCCTTGCCCTTCGCCAGGAGTTTGATGGGGTTTGCGCCGCGGCCACGGGCGTAGCGTCCGCCCACGGTGTGACCGTTGCCGACGACAACGGCGACGGCGTCGTCCCGCATGCCCTTGGAGATGCGGACCCCGACTTCGATGTTCCCCGCGTCTGTGGAGACCTTGACCGTGTCCTCGGCGGTGACGCCCAGCGAGGCGGCCTTGTTGGGGGAGATCTCGGC
>CAZMNK010000008.1:17580-52730 GCA_964567625.1 uncultured Enterobacterales bacterium
AGCCGGAGAGCGGATCGGGCACTTCCTGCAGCCAGGCCTTGTTCGCGTCACGGCCGTCGTAGAGCAGGATGCTCGGGAAGACCATCAACGCCACGTCGCCGGAGATTGTCACGGCGTCAGTGGGAGGACTGGGCAGGTTCTCCTGGACGGCTGGCACAGGGTTGGCGGGCTGTTGGAAAGCCCCCCCCCGCTGCTGGCAGCCGACCCACCAGGCCGAAAACCCATCGGAGGTGCCGGACTGGGGGTAGAGCTGTGTGTGCCAGCGACCGGCCACGTAGCGGTGGAAGTCCTTGGCTCCAAAGTCCCCACGGGCTTCCTGTCCGGCGACCAGGGGTAGCGCGACGACCGCTTCAGCCGCCTCTTCGTCCTTGGAGGCAGGGGCCTCTGTCTCGGCTTCGGAGGCGACCACGGCCACCGGGGCCTTCAGGCCGGCCTTCTGGGCCACCTGGAGAAGCATGTCACCGATTCCCAGGGTGTCGTGGACCTTCTCGACCACGGCCTGTTGCAGGACGTGGACGCCCTGGACCGGCTCCCCGTCCCCCCAGTTCTCGTAGGCGGAACCAGTGGGCAGGACCCAGGCGTCGTCCGGAGCGATCTCCATGGCGTTGTTGGTGAGCAACACCACGGTCCCGACCTTGGCGAGAGCGCCAGCGACGTCCGCATCTGCGGGCAGGTTGAAGCCCAGGTCCAGGCTGTCCACGAACAACACCCCGACCTTGCCGGCCCGGCAGTCGTCCAGCAGGGATTCCACATCGTTCCAGGAACTCACCGTGCCCCGGTGGTTGTCCAGCTGGACCGTGCGACCCAGGTTGCCGACCAGCGCATTGATCAGGAGCGTGGCCAGGGCCAGTTGGCCACTATGGGCACTGGCAGTGGCTGCACCGCCAGGGAAGACCACGCTGGGGTGGGCGACGAGGCGGCCGGCCAGCTCTTCGAGCTTGGCCAGGTTGAGACCCGCGGCCGTGGCGCTCTTCTCGGCATCGACATTGGCCAGGTAGGCCTGGATCGAGGCTGGCGCCTGGACCTTGCCAGCGACCAGCTTGAGAAGCGCCAGGGCGGCGTGAAGTTCGTTGCCGGGCACTGTGGCCCACCAGGTATCGGCCCGGGCCGAGGTGTTGGACACCCGCGGCTCGATGGCGATGAATTCTGCCACCGCATTGCCGTGTGCCGGGTCTCGGGCCACGCCCCAACCGCGGGCCTGGTCCACAGGCGAGAGCCATGTGTGGAGCCAGTCGGCCCCGAAGGACACGATGGTCTGGGCCTCGTCCAGCACGTAGCGGGGGAGTGCGGAGGAGCCAAAGGCGGCCTGGGCGGCCACGGCGAGGGCCTCGTACCCAAAGGGTTCCCAGTGGACTGTCCGTCCACCGGCGGCGCCGACCACGTCGGAGATGAGGCTGCCCAGGGAGCCGGTGCGGTACCGGCCGAGCCAGCCGACGGACCCGGAACTGGCGGCGACCTTCTGACCGATCTCGGTGAGGGCCGCGTCCCAGGTGATGGCGTCGCCGTTGCCCCTCTGAGGAGACTGGAAACGGTCGGGATCGTAGAGATCCTGGAGCCCAGCCTGGCCTCTTGGGCACAGGCCATCCCCATTGACGGGGGTGTCCGGGTTGCCCTGGAGGTTGATCAGGTGTCCTTCCCGGTTTCGTGCGACAACGCCGCAGGAGGCACTGCAGCCATCACAGGCTGTGGAAAAGAAGGTCGGGGTCCCGGGCAGGATCTGTTCGGGCTGGACCACATAGGGCAGCACGTTCTCGATCGGAACCATGGGGTCGCATGCGACCAGGCCTGTTGCGCCGGACAGGCCGGCAGCCTTGAAGAAGTCGCGCCGATTGATCGAAGCCATCGGGGATTCCCTCAGCGGTGGCAGTTGTAGCAGTCCTTGAGTTCTACGCGCCTGAGCGGGGCTTCAGCGCTGTAGTTCTCATCAACGGACGGGTGGTTTTCGTGGCAGTCGAGGCACCAGCCCATGAGCATGGTCATGTCCTCATCACGTTCGGCGACGGTGCGAGTTTCCATCGCGCCATGGCATTCCTGGCACTCGACGCCGCCTCGAACGTGAGGGGCGTGGGAGAAGTGCACGAAGTCTGGAAGGTCGTGGACCTTGATCCAGGGAGGGGACTCGCCCTTCGCCCAGTACTCCTTGATCTTCTGGAGCTCCGGCCGATCCGAATCGTCCACCATCTTGTGGCAGTTCATGCAGACCTCGAGGGCCGGCACTCCAGCGTGAATGCTCCGGCGAGCACTGCTGTGGCAGTACTGGCAGTCCATGGCCATGCCACCGGAATCCACGGACCCCGCGTGAATGCTGTGGTCGAACGCGATGGGCTGTGAATCAACAGCCTGCTTGTCGATGCCGACAGAGACCCGTTCTCCATTCTCCGGAGGGAGCAGGGAGTGGGCCTCCATGGGGAAGGCCTCAGCATCCTGGCCTTCTGGCATGGAACTCCAACTCTCGATGGCACAACTGGTCGAGAGGGTCGTGGCGAGCGCAATGGCCGCTACGATCCGATGGCCCTTCCTGGGGTCCGCCTTACGCGCCAGCATGGGTCCTCCAGGGGAATCGAGGCAACATGGGGGCCGGTGACTAACGGTTCGCTGACGGCTCGTCCACGCTCACCCCCGGTGGCTTCACGAAGCGGGGCTGACTTCGGGGGAGAGAATGCGGAATATCGGAGAAATTCAGCAGGTTATCGGATCGTTCTGTAGACGATCCGCCAGTTCCAGGACCTGGATGATGCGATCTTCGGACACCGGCGGATCGGCACCATCCAGGAACACCGCCGAGGCGAGAAGTTGATCCGCCAGGAACAAGCTCGAAGATGGGGGAAGTTCAATCGGACGACCATCCTCCACAACACCCTGCCCACTCCAGTGGACGCTGCCGTCCGACAGTGTCAATTCCAGTTTATTCCCGCGGGCAAGGCCTGGGGACTGGCGGAATTGAAGATCGACCCTGACCTGGTCGAAGACCAGGACTGCCTGCACCTGCTGGGGGTTGCGTGATGTCACCACTGCCGCTGTGGGAACCCCCAGCAGGTCCAACAGCCGATGAAGGCTGGCCACGTGCCGATGGGGCAGGGGACCGGCCTGTTCAGGGTCATCCAGCCATCCTCCTCCCCCTCTCATGCTCTGCAAACGCCCCCGGACCAGCGTGCGATCCTGGACCCGCTGGCGCATCCAGATTGCAGCCGGGGTGAGAAGCTCGATGTGCTCCACATGAACCAGGCGTTGCAGGGTCCGAGCCTGGTCCAAGAGCGCCCGGGCCCTCGCCCCGGACAGTGCCAGTGGGAATTCACAGAGGACATGGCAGCTGGACTCCAGTGCCTGGCGGACCTGGTCCTCGTGAACCCCGTTGGGGCTGCAGATCGCCACCACGTCGACCTGTTCGGCGAGCTGAACGAGAGAGGAAAAGGACGCTGCAGTGGGGTGATCCAGGTGTCCACGGTGCCAGCCCACGAGGGTGGCCCGTGGATCCGCGTCAATGGCCCGGGCGCGGGCACGGCCCGCTCGCCCGGCGCCGACCAGGCCCCAGCGCAGCACGGTTCACTCCTATCCAGGTGGTAGCTTAGGCTCCTCCGATGTGGCTTCTCTCGCTGGTATTGGTCTGTTCATCCCCACAGGAATCGGTGGGCCCTGCGTCGACTACCCCGGTGAACTCCACACCGGAGATCGCCGAGGCCTCCCCGCCTGTGGAAGCCGCGGCCTGTGCCGAGGTGGTCGAGGACCGCCTGGAAGGGCCCGAGGCCGCGGGAGAGTGCACCCAGGACGCCGACTGCCAGGCCGCGGGCTGTTCCGGAGAGGTCTGCGTGACCGTCGCCAGTGCTGCGGATGTGATGACCCTCTGCGAGGTCCTGCCCTGCCAGGCGGTGCTGGAGGCCTGTCGTTGCCAGGACACCCTGTGTCGATGGACCCTCAGATCCAGTGAGGCTCCACCTCAAAGCCCTGCAGGGCCTCCAGTAGCGCCGCCGTGATTCGTTCCACGCCCTCAGGGGTGTCGATCAGGTCGTTGCGGATCTCCACCTCCAGGTAGGGCAGTCCAAAGCAGCGGCCATGCCGATTGGCGCTGTAGATGAGGCCTCTCAGGCCCGAATAGGGTTCATTCAGGGCGGTGTTCAGCCCCTGGGCCCGCAGGCGTCGAACGAGTTCCACAGCCGTGGTGACGTAGTCGTCGAAGAGAACTCCGATGTCCATGGGCCGTCGGGTGCCCTCGTACTCGCCGGTGAAGCTGTGGATGGACAGCAACCAGGGAGGGCGCGCCTGGAGCATGCGCTCGGCCAGGGTCTCCCCCAGGGCATGGTGAAAGGCATGGTGGAAGGTCACGAGTCGCCGACGGCGCTCCGCCGAGTTGAGGCCCTGGTTGAAGCTGATCGAATGCCCCTCGACCACTTTTCGAATCCAGGTGTGATCGGTGGGCAGTCGGTTCGAATCGCAGACCAGCCGGGAGAACCGGGACAGCACAGCGGGACTGCCTGTGGCGGCGGCCAGGCTCCGGGTGACCTGGGCGGCACCGATGTCCCAGGCCCAGTGGGTCTGGAGCCATGGCTCGTCGCCAGGAGCGACCCGGAGAGGCTCAGGAACCCGGTTGCTGGCGTGTTCACAGGTCAGGAACAGGGGACTGTTCTCGGGACCTCCGCCCAGCAGCTCGGCGGCCTCGGTGAGTCGGGCGGTGCTTTGGGTGCTCGACTGCGTCATGGATCCGTCGTCCTTCCTGGGGACGGGAGGGGAATTCTGACAGAGGCTGTCTCGTTCGGGGGTGGGTTCGGTGTCGAATGCACCAGGGGCAGGCTACGCTTCTGCCTGTGTCCGGTGTCCTTTGTGGCGCCAGGAGGCTTGTTGTTGCTCATCGGAATGACCCTCGGCGGTCTTCTTGCCTGTTCTGGGGGGCAGGAATCTGTCTTCGACCCGGCCCAGGGGCTCCTGGGCCAGGGTATCGCCTGGCCGTTTCCCAACGCGCAGTTGATCCAGGACGGGCAGGTGGCGATTCCTGGGGAGGAACTGCCCTTGCCTGAAGGTGCCTCGGCGTTGCCGGTGGAGCGGCTCGCCTGGCGCACGGGTTTCTCGACCGTACAGACCGCCGTGGTGCAGCTGGAGGGTGTGGACTCGGAGTCCCTTCCCTCCAGCGAGGAGGTCCAGACCCAGGGCTCCGTTCGCCTGGTGGACCTGGAGACCGGCCAGGCCCTTCCGGTCTTTGCCGAACTGGACGCCCACCCCGATGCCCAGGCCGATGGGGATGCGGTCCTGCTCATCCGGCCGCACCAGGCCCTCCTCGTCGGCCACCGGGTGGCCGTGGTCGTGTTGGAGGAGGCAGCCCCTCGCCCTCAGGCCTTCCAGGACCTCCTGGACAGTCCAGGAGACTGGCCTGACCATTATCGGGATCTGTTGACCGACCTCGAGGCATTGAACCTGGGCTTTTCGGCCGAGGACGTGGCCGTCGCCTGGGACTTTCCGATTGGTGATGGCACGCTTCCCATGCGGTCCATCGTCCAGCAGATCGAAGCCCCGTCCCAGTGGTCCCTGGACTCGATCCAGGTCTCCGACGAGGGGGCAGACCTGGCCCCCGGGGTCTGGAAACGACTGGAGGGCAGCTTCAGCACGACGGACTTCCTGGTGGACGACGTGACCCTTGACCTGGCCTTGGATGGGTCGGTCGCCCGGGTGGGAACAGTGGAGGCAGATCTCTACATCCACATTCCCGAGAGCGTGCGGGACGCCGACCCGGGGACGGTGCCGGTGGTTCTCTTCGGGCATGGATTGCTCAAGGAACCGAGCACCTTCCTGGACGACGACGAGGACATTCACGGGGTCATTGCGGCCCTGGACCAGGTGGGGGCCATCGCAATTGCCACGACCTGGCGGGGACTGACCACCGGGGATCGTCTGCATGGCATCGAGGTCGCCGGGGACTTTGGCCGTTTCAATGAACTGACGGAGCGTGCATCCCAGGGGGTTGCCAACTTCCTGGCCCTCTTGACCCTGGTCCAGGACGGTGGGCTCCTCGACGACCCCGAACTGGAGGGGCTGGCGGATCCTGACCAGGTCAGCTGGTATGGCATCTCCCTGGGGGGAACCCTGGGGGCGGTGACGCTGGCCAACACCGATCGGATCGAGCGGGCGGTCTTTCATGTGGGAGGTGCAGCGTGGTCGATGATGCTCGAACGATCCGCAGCGTGGACCACTTTCGAACCCCTGCTCTCCCTCGCCGTTCCCGAACCCGAGGACCGCCAGCAACTCTACGCCCTCTCCCAGTTGTTCTGGGACCCGGTGGACCCGGTGAACTATGCAGAAGAGCTGTCCGGCAAGCCGTACCTGATGCAGATGTCGGTGGGTGACGACACAGTTCCGAACCTGGTATCGGCGGTCCTGATGCGCTCGACCGGTTGGCCGCTCCTGCAGCCCTGCACCGATGTCCCCGGGCAGGTGGACACGGTCGCCTTGCCCCAGGTTGCCCCAGTGGTGACCCAGTTCGACCCGTTGATGCCGCTTCCGCCGAATGAGAACCGACCTGCGGACCTGGTGGGTTCTCACACGGAACCCCGAACGTGGCCGTCCACCCAGGAACAGATGGCGACCTACCTGGCCACGGGGCAGGTGATTCACCCCTGTGGGGAGGACCCCTGCACTGCCGAGAACACCGGGGAAGTCTCCCAGGAGTGAGCCAGGCCGGGTTCTCAGTCCCCCAGGGTATGGATCTTCATCATGTCGGTGGCGCCCCGGGCCAGGGCGCTTCCCGCCAGGAGCACCACTTCATCCCCTCGATTCAGATAGCCGCCTTCCATCAGGGCCTTTTCACCCACGGTGATCATGCCGTCGGTGGTCCGGACCACCGGGATCAGGATGGGGGTGATGCCCCAGGCAAGGGCCAGGCGGTCGAAGACAGTGGCGGTGGGGGTGAGGGCGTAGATCCCGCCCTTGGGTCGGTACTTGGACACCTGGATGGCGGAGTGTCCCGATGAGGTGAAGACGACCAGTGGTCGTCCGGTCTCGGAACTCGCCAGGCAAGCGGCACGCACGACGGTCTGGCTGGGGCCTGCGGAGAGGGGGAGTTCCTCTTCGCTGGGCGGTCGAAACCAGGGGGAGCGTTCGACCTCCTGGGCGATTCGGTCCATCACCTCCACGGCGGCCAGGGGGTGCTGACCGATGGCGGTCTCACCGGAGAGCATGATGGCGTCAGTGCCGTCCAGGATGGCGTTGGCCACATCGGTGGTCTCGGCGCGAGTGGGGCGGGGGTTGCGCTCCATGGAGTCCAGCATCTGCGTGGCGGTGATGGCCAGGACCCCGGCTGCGTTGGCGGCTCGAAGGAGACGCTTCTGGTGGATGGGGACAGTCTCCAGGGCCACTTCGACCCCCAGATCCCCCCGGGCGACCATGATGCCGTCCACGGTGGTGAGGATCTCCTGGAAGTTGTCCAGGGCTTCGGGCTTCTCGATCTTGGCGACCACCGGGAGATCCGGGTGACCCAGGTCCCGGAGGGCATCCTTGAGGGCGAGCACGTCCCTGGCCTGGCGGACAAAGGAGAGGGCGACATAGTCCACGCCCGCTGCCGCACCCACGGCCAGGTCCCCGCGGTCCTTCTCGGTGAGTGAGTCAGCCGAGATCTCCACATGGGGAAGGTTGATTCCCTTGTGGGCGCCGAGCGTCCCGCCTTCCGTGATGCGGAGGCACACCGAGGGGGGTGTGGCCTTGGGCTTCACCGAGATGACCTCGCCCGCGAGGGCCCCATCGGCCATCAACACCCGGTTCCCAGGCCTCAGGTCGTCGGCCAGGGCGGCGTAGCTGGTTCCGCAGACGAATCGATTCTCCCCAAGGACCTGCCCACTCAGGCGCTCATCGCAGCGAACCTCGAGCTCATCTCCGGCCTGGAGTACCAGGGGAGGGTCGATGGCCCCAGTCCGGATCTTGGGTCCCTGCAGATCCAGGAGGATGGAGACTGGCCTGCTGGTGGCCGAGGCCTGTCGCCGAATGTTGGACACCTCGGCCTGGATCATCTCCGGGGTGCTGTGAGAGCAGTTGATCCGGCAGACGTCCACACCGGCCTCCAGGAGCGCGTACAGGGTGTCTGGGTCCCTGCTGGCCGGTCCGATGGTGGCGACGACCTTGGTGTTTCGGCTCCGTCGGGTCTCGCCCATCACTCCTCCTGGTTCCCGGACAGTAACTGGCGCAGGTCGACCATAGGGTGATGCTGTGCAAGCGGGAGACTGGGGCCTGGCAGACATCCAGGGGGTGGTGGCCCAGGTCCTGTCCACCGACAGCCATGTCCTCGCGGCTGGAGAGGTCCTGGTGGCCCGGCGGATGCTTGCCCTGGAGGGGTCTGCCGGACGGCTCTGGGCCTGGCTGGTGGGCCGCACCGCTTCCGTCTTCCGGGTGTCCCAGTTGGTCCGAGACGACGTGGAGGACGTGTCGGCGGCCCTGGCGCTGTTGAAGTCCATGGACCTGGTGCACGGATCGGTCCCGGAGAAGCGACAACTCCACTGCTACACGGTGCGGGAACTGAGGGGAATCTGCCGCCGCCTGGGGCTGCCGTCCGTGGGGCGTCGAGCGGCCCTGGAAGAACACCTGGGAATGATGCGTGGCTGGGCCTGCGAGCCCGTCATTCGCGTGGCGGGTGGGGCCTTGCTCCGGCGATTCGAGGCCCTCTGTTTCCAGGACCGTCGACAGGACCGCTCCGTCTGGTTGTTGGAGCGACTCGGGGTGGTGCACTGGCCGACCTATGAACGGACAGAGAGACAACCTGGGTTTGTCTGTCGATCCTCCTTCATGGCCTGGGTGGTTCCGTTCCAGGAACACTGGACCCCAGAGGAGATGCTGGAGGGCCTGGTGGCCCGTCGGACCCGGCCGCGATGGCAAGCAGGCCTGTGCCTGCGCAGACGCTTCGAGCGGCACCTTGTGCAGGCCTGTCGTGGACTGGAGCGGTCTGGTGAACACGTGCGCGCTGCCAGGCTCTACGAGGGCCTGCTGGAGTCAGGGGCCTCCGACCCGGGAGAGGTGGTGGGTCGACTGGCCCTGGCGAGGGAGGCCTCGGGAAACCCCGCCGCAGGCCTGGAAGCCGCCAGGCGCTGGCGATCCCTGGCGAGCCCGGTGTCGCAGCTCGCCCTGGACCGAATCGGGAGGCGCCTGGCCCGGCGAGCGCCGGGGGGCTGGCCCCCTGCGCCTCCCCTCAGGAAGCCGCGTCAGCGACAATTGAAGCTCGAGAGGGCAGCCTCCCTGGGGGCCCGCTCCTTGTGGGGTGACCCGCCCCTCCCCATCGAGTCCGCAGTGCTGCGCGCCATTCCCAGGAGGGGCATCGCGGCGGAGAACGCCCTCTGGACGACGCTCTATGGCTTGTTGCTCTACGACCTCTTCTGGCTGCCCGTGCCGGGCATGCTCCCTCGAAGGAACCTGGATGGACCCCTGGACCTGGGCACCCCGGACTTTGCGCGGCATCGTCGCCAGCCACTCCAACAGCGGCTGGAGGCGCTCGCCACTGGCTCGGGGCCCGCCCTTCTTCACGAGGCCTGGCGCCATCATGGAGAACGAATTCGGGGTGTGGACTGGCGCCTGGCCTCGCTGGGGACCCTGGAGGCCTGCGTCGTGGGTGTGGGCGGTCCAGCCCTGGCTGTGATTCTGGGTCGTCTCGCGGAGGAGGGCTGGGCTGCGGCCGCGGGCCTTCCGGACCTGGCGGTGCTTCCGGGCCCCGAGGTGTCCCTACCGCGTGGTTTTCCCCGCAGATTGGGCGAATCCCTGTTCCTGGTCGAGGTCAAGGGGCCTGGCGACACGGTGCGGGACGCCCAGGCGGTGTGGTTCGATCGCCTCCTGGCCGCGGGAGCCAGGGTCGAGCTCTGGCGGGTCGGGAACATCGGGGCAAGATAGGCCAGTCGGGATGCGCATCACGGGTGGCGAGCTCCGAGGACGAAGCCTGGTCGGACGGGTACCTTCCGGTGTCCGCCCCACGCCTTCACGGGTTCGGGAGGCGCTGTTTTCCATCCTTCAGCCCGAGATCGACGGGGTTCAACTGCTCGATGCCTTTGGCGGAACCGGCATGCTCAGCTTCGAGGCCCTGTCTCGGGGGGCCGCCAGCGCCTACCTCGTCGAGCAGCGGTCCCGAACGGCCCAGAGCATTCGGGTGTCAGCCGAGGCCCTGGGACTTTCGGAGCGGGTGCAGGTCCAGGTGGGCCGGGTTCCCCAGGTCCTGGGAAACCGGGTGTGGGACCTGGTGTTGGCCGATCCGCCCTATGCGACAGACCCCGCACCGATCGTGGCAGCCCTGGCCCGGTGCACAGGAACCCTCCTGGTGTTGGAACACGCCCGCCGTGTGCCGGCTCCGCAGGCGCCTGGACTGCGCCTGGACAGCAGCAGGCGCTATGGTGACACCGTGCTCAGCTTCTATCGACCGACCCTTCCGGAAGGGGGCTGAATTGAATCCCAGCCAGCGGCCTGCGAGGCTTGTCGCCGTGATTGTGAGCGCCTGCAATGCCTGACCTGGTGCTGGGGCATGGGCCCTCTGGGGTTCGAATGGCGGCTCTGCTCGGGCCAGACACGCTCTTGATCGAGCCCCATCAGCAGCCAGGGGGGCTGGAGCACCCGGATCTTCCCGAGGACCTGGGCCATGGGCTGGCCGACGAGGGTGGGGCCGCTGTGGTGGCGCAGGCCTATGGGGACGCCCCGTCCCTGGAAAGTACGGCGACCAGTCGTCGACTTGTTGTGAATGGCGTCGAGGTGGGGCTTCCGATGGAACGAGGGCGCCTGGCCCGCGTGCTTCCCCACGAGGATGCTGTCCGGGTCGTGGCGGAGCAGGCTCGGATCTTCGCCGGCTCCCACCTGCGAAAGCTGGTCGGGGGAGGAAGTGAGGAACGCACCTACCGGGACTGGGTCGTCCAGCGCTTCGGGGAGCGTGCCTACCAGTTGTTGCATGCGCCCTATGCAGCGCGGCGTTGGGGGGATCCTGAACGCCTGAATGTCTCCATGGCCTGGCTGCACCACGTCGCCTCGGAGGGCTCCGGGCGAGTGGCCCTGGGGGCCAGCCCGGCGAAGGGCTGGGAGACCCTGGTCTCCGGGGTGAATGCCCGGGAGGCCGGCGTGGAGGTGGAGGCCCTGGAAGTCGTGGACGGAAAGGTGGCGAGCGTGCGCACCAGCACAGGTCGCCTGGAGGTGGACGGAAGGCTCTTCTACACCGGGCCCCTGCCTCGTCTGGTGGATCTCCTGGGGGATGCCCTGGACGAGGGACTCCGCTGGGACCTGGGCCGAATGGAACATCGGCACCGGATCCAGGTTGCCGTCCGGGTGGATGGCGACACAGGGGACCTTCCGGCGGAGCTGCACGTGGTGCGAGGAGATGCGCCGTTCTTCCGCGTCACCGCACCGGGTGTCCTGCCAGGTTGTGGTGAGCTCGCGTCCGTTCTTGTGACCCACCTCTCCTGTCGGGAGGAGGATGAGGTCTGGCAGGCCTCCGACGAGGAGATCGCCCGTCGGGTCGTCGCGGCACTGCCCGCAGTCGGTCTGCCTGTCGCCAGCGCGAGAGGCGCTCGGGTCGAGCGCCTGGCTCACTACGATCCCGCCTGGATCGGTGCCTGGCACCCGGTCCTGGTGCGGGTGCTCCTGGCCATGCAGTCCCTTGGAGTGGCGCTGAGTGGTCGAAGCGGTGCCTATCAGTGGGCCGATCCGGGCCGGGAACTTCTGCACCTCCAGGCCCTGGCCACCGCAGAGTCGGTGGATCCCCGAGAGTTGGCCCGGACTCTGTTGGACCCGCCGGTTCGGGGTACCGCGGGACGCATCACCATGGCGGAATTCGTCACAGCCTAGTCCACAGTGGTCCCCGTGCTCTGTCGGGATACACCCCCCGCGGAGGTGTTCCATGGGCTCCTCACACGAGCAGTGGGTCCTCGGCTTTATCGGCGCCGGGGTCATGGCCGAGACGATGATCGCTGGTGTGCTGGATCGAGGCGGATTTGCGCCCAACCGGGTGGTGGCTTCGGATCCGAACGCGACGCGACGGGAACACCTGGTAAGCCGTCATGGCGTCCGGGCCGTCGAGGACAACCTGGAGGTGGCCGAGGCGGCTGACCTGCTGGTGCTCGCGGTCAAGCCTCAGAACCTGGCAAAGGTCCTGGTGAACCTGCGAGGACGCCTGCAGCCGGAGACCCAGGTGCTCTCAATCGTCGCCGGGGCGTCCCTGAAGGCCCTCTGTGGTGGACTGTCTCACCCGCGGGTGGCCCGGGCCATGCCCAACCTGCCCTGCCGGATCCACAAGGGAATGAGCGTCTGGACCGGGGGCGAGGACGCTCATGCGGAGCGCATCGAACAGGTCCTTCTGGGCTGTGGGGAGGCCCTGCGGGTTGACTGGGAGTCCGATGTGGATCGGGCAACTGCCGTCAACGGGACCGGGCCGGCCATCGTGGCCCAGTTCGTCAAGGCCCTGATGGAGGCTGCGACCTACATCGGCCAGCCTCGGGAACTGGCGAGAGAGACGGTGCTGGCCACCCTGCTTGGCACTGCGGAGATGATCCGGTCCAGTGATGACCACGTGGCACAGCTCATCGACGAGGTGACCTCTCCGGGAGGCACCACCAGCCGGGCACTGCAGGTCCTGCGTCAGGGGCGATTTGGCGCCGTGGTCACCGAGTCCGTCGATGCTGCCTACCAACGCACCATGGAGTTGGGGAGTGCCTTCCAGCAGAAGCTCGAGGAGTCGGAGTAGTCGGTGATGCCTGACTTCTCGCGGCGGAGGCTGTTGAAGCTCGGCCTGGGTGGCACTGCGCTGCTTGCTGCGGGAGGCATCGGCCTGTCCATGCGTGCACCTCGGGAAGTGCTCGCACCTGGAGCCTTGAAGGTGTTCAGCGCCCGGGAGCACAGCATCTGTGCTGCCCTGGCCGAAACCATCTGTCCCGGGGGCAAAGGCCTGCCAACCGCCACCGAACTGGGGGTGGCGGCCAAGCTGGATGCCCTGCTTGCCAGTGTTCATCCGGGTGTGGCGCGGGAGGTCCGACAGGTGCTGCACCTGTTCGAGAACCCGGTCATGTCCCTGGTCTTCGATGGACGGGTGACCCCCTTCACCCACCTGGATGCCGAGGCCCGGGTCACAGCCCTGGAGTGTTGGCGGAGCAGTGGCCTGTTGGTCCGCCGCCAGGCCTACAAGGCGATTCACGGCCTGGTCACGGCCGCCTACTGGGGGGATCCGAGTACCTATGGCCACGGGGGCTATCCAGGCCCCCCTGACTACGGAAATCGGCTCGGAGCCTCGCCATGAATGGCCTGTTCACCGGGTCGGACCTTCCCGTGGACCAGGAACTGACCTGCGACGTCTGCATTGTCGGGTCGGGGGCAGGGGGGGCGGTATTGGCTGCCGAACTCGCCGGCATGGGGGTCGACGTCATCGTGCTCGAGGAAGGGGGGTACTACACCCGCTCGGACTTCACCCTGCACGAGGCCGATGCCTACCCGATGCTCTACCAGGAGCGGGGCATGCGGACCACGGCGGACGTGGCGATCACGGTCCTCCAGGGCCGGGCGGTCGGGGGCGGCACCCTGGTCAACTGGACGACCTGTTTTCGTACGCCAGAGGAGGTCCTGGCTCACTGGGCTTCCATCCACGGCGTGGAGGGGTTGGACTCGGCAGTCCTGGCGCCACACTTCGAAGCCGTGGAGACCAGGCTGGGGATCGCCCCGTGGGCCGAGGACCTGGTCAACGCCAACAACGGGGTATTGCTCCGGGGATGCCGGGCCCTGGGTTGGAAGGCCGACCTCATCCGCCGAAATGTCCAGGGCTGCGCCAACAGTGGCTACTGCGGCCTGGGCTGCCCCGTGGATGGCAAGCAGGCCATGCACCTCACCTACCTGCCGGATGCCCTGCAGCGGGGAGCGAGACTCTACGCCAACTGCCGTGCGGATGCCCTGGTGGTCGAAGGCGGTCGGGTGGTGGCGATCGAGGCTTCCGTTCTCGACGAGGCCCACGAAAGACCCACGGGGGTGCGGCTACGGGTTCGGCCCCGAATTGCGGTGAGCTCGGCGGGTGCCGTCAATGGGCCCGCTCTCCTGCTCCGCTCCGGCCTGAACGGCAATGGTCGGGTCGGAAAGCGAACCTTTCTGCAGCCGGTGGTCGGGGTGCCGGGCATCTATGACGAGCGGATCGACGGCTACTGGGGTGCGCCTCAGTCCGTCAGTTCCCACCAGTTCATCGATCGGGGTCCGGAAAAGGTCGGGTACTTCCTCGAGGCTGCTCCAGTCCACCCCATGCTCGCGTCAACGGCCTTCAACCTTTTTGGCGATCGGCTCAACGAGATGTTGGCTGACCTGAGCCACATCGGCGTGGTCATTGCGGTCCACAAGGACGGCTTCCTTCCCCAAGAAGAGGGCGGTACGGTGAGCCTGCGCCGAGATGGCCGGGTCCGGATCGACTACCCCATTTCCCCGGTCCTGGCCGAGGCCATGCGCAGTGCCCACGGTCACATGGCCCGGATCCAGTTCGCTGCCGGTGCGCGGTCCGTCGGCACCATGCACAACGATCCCGTGATGATGGCGACCATCGACGACCTGCCGCTGTTGGACAAGGCCCGGTACGGAGCCCTGGAGCACACGATCTTCACCGCCCACCAGATGGGGGGGTGTGCCATGGGGAAGGACCCTGCCTCCTCGGTGGTCGACAGTTCTCTTCGGCATCACGAGGTGCCGAACCTGTTCGTGGTGGACGGATCTGTCTTCCCGACGAGCCTCGGGGTGAATCCCAGCCAGACCATCTACGGGCTGGCCCACTGGGCGGCGGCGGGTGTGGCTGCGGCGCTCTAGGCCGATGGGGGACGTTGTTCCCGCAGGACGTCAGGGAGCTGGGGCCGGCTCGGGTCCGATCGGGGTCCGTCGGGACAGGGCACTCTCGACGTCCGGTCGCTGGTCTCCGGCGATGGCCAGCAGCCGTTGGAGCACTGCAGCAGCTTCGGGCTCCGGGTCCCTGGAGAGCACGTCCAGCAGCCGGATGCGGTCCGGGATTGAAAGGCCTGGCCACTCTTGCTCGGCGTCAGCCCTCAGGCCTGCGGCGAGGATCACCCGAGCCCGTTGACGGCCTCCCTCCTGCCAGGCAAGCCCCTCGATCGAAAGGCCGCTCGGGTCGATGGTGTCGGACACCGCGCCCAGGACGAGGACCCCGGCCAGGCTGCAGCGATTGGCGCCACTCAACTCCAGCATCCACCGAGGTTCCATGGCCCACTCCAGCTTGCGAAATGCGCCTGGATCAGCCGGGAGAGGATCCTGCAGCACATCACCCAGACACATCCCGAGGGTGCCCAGTCCAGGCCAGGCCAGGCGTCCCTCCAACGGGGGGTAGCCGGCTCGTTGCAGCTTCCCGGTCTGGGGATCAAAGGTGGCCTTCTCCCCACCGGGCCCTACCCAGTGCTCCGGGGGACCGCTACCCATGCGTCGAAAGACCAGGGAACTTTCCGGGACCGACTCCGCCGGACCGGGATCTGGGGTCGGTGGAGCCTCCTGGCACCCACCGAGCAGGGCCACCAGGGCGATCAGTCCGGCAGGTTGACGCAGAAGTCTGTCTCCCAGGTTCCAGTCAGGCTGCCGTCGTCAAAGGTCACGTCGAAGGTGCCCGAGGCCAGGCCCTCGGATTCCAGTTCGTCGATGATGAGCGACCCACTGCGTCCTCGGAACTCGGTGAAGGCACCGCCCTCGACAACGAGAAGCTTGGCACTGATCGGGGCGTCGGCACCGATCGAGAAGAGGCCTGAGTAGGCATCGGAATCGTCGAGGAAGGTGAACTGGAGGGCGAGGAGATCCTGGCCAAAGGGGTCCACACCGGTGCTGTAGGTGTGGTGCACGGCGGCGAGCTCCACGCAATCCAGTTCCTCGTTGGCGAAGAACAAGTACTTCCCGCCCCAGTACATGGTGCTGACCGTCGGGATGTCAAAGCCCGCCACGTCGCCATCGATGGTGGTTTCAAGCTCGCAGGCTGTGAGCATGGAGAGAGCCAGGAGTGTCGTCATTGGGATTCCTCGAGGCCATGGAACTAACGCGGCTGGGCTATGGTGAGCCCGTGATCGAGCACGTGTTCGATGGGGCTGTGTCGGGGGATCGTCGGCTCCTGGCCCGGGCGATCTCCCTGATCGAGGACCGGGCTGAAGGGGTACTGGCCCAGGTGGGACACCTTCGGCCCCGGCGCCTCGAGGGTCCAGGGAAGCCTGCCGTGGTGGGCATTACCGGCCCACCGGGGGCCGGAAAGTCGACCTTTGTGGACCGTCTCATCACCCAGGCTCGCGCCCAGGACCTCAAGGTCGCCGTGGTCGCGGTGGACCCCTCGTCTCCGTTCACCGGGGGTTCCATTCTGGGAGACCGGATTCGAATGGACCAGCACGTGGAGGACCCGGGTGTCTTCGTCCGGTCGCTTTCCTCACGAGGGCACCTGGGTGGACTCTGCCGGGCTGCGGGACAGGTGGTCGACCTGTTCGATGCGGTGGGCTTTGACCTGGTGCTCGTGGAGACCGTGGGGGTCGGCCAGTCGGAACTGGCTGTGTGCGAGGTGGCGGACACCGCGGTGGTGGTCCTCACCCCGGAGTCGGGGGACACGGTCCAGACGATGAAGGCCGGGCTCCTGGAAATCGCCGATGTCTTCGTGATCAACAAGTCCGATCGAGAGGGCGCCTCGCGGCTTGCCCGAGACCTGGAGGAAGCGGTGGCCATGGATCACGGGGTTGGCTGGTTGCCCCCCGTGGTGATGGCTTCTGCCCTTGAGGGAAGGGGCGTGGAGGAAGTCCTGACCCAGATCCAGGCACACCTGGCCTGGTGTTGCGGAGATGGGCGCTCACAGTGGGAGGCCCGCAGGGGCAGGGGACGGGTGAGGACCTTTCTCGACCTTGTGGCCGAAGAGGCCCGAACCCAGGCACTCTGTTCCCTGGACAGGGACGAGACAGCCCTTCGCCAGGACCTGGAGCAGGGCAAGGAGAACCCCTACGTGGCGGCAGAAAGATGGCAGAAGACCTGAAGGAACGGCTGCGTGCCCTGGGGGGCCCTGGCCATGTGCACCTGGCGCTGGAGGGCTTGCACGGGGTTCTCACCCTGGACCAGCCCGAGCGACGCAACGCGTTGTCGGGACGCATGCTCGCGGAGCTCGGAGACGCCGTGGAGGCGCTGGAGAACTGGGATGGGGTGACCCTGTTGGTCCAGGGGGCCGGGGGCTACTTCTGTGCGGGTGCCGATCTCAAGATGGTCTCGGCACAGGGCACGACCGCCGCGGACGCGGTGGTGATGGGGGCCTATGTGCGCCAGGTGCTCACACGCCTGCGCCGCCTGCCTGTCGTGAGCGTTGCGGCGGTCGAGGGGGGAGCGCTTGGAGGGGGTGCGGAACTCACCACCGCCTGCGACCACCGGGTCCTGGCGGCGGACGCCACCCTGCGCTTCGTCCAGGTGAGCCTGGGGGTCTGCACCGGCTGGGGTGGGGGATCGCGGCTGGTGAGGATGCTCGGTCGGGCGAGAGCCATGCGACTGTTGGGAACCGCCGAGCCGATCAATGCCCAGCAGGCCCTGGACCTGGGGCTGGCGGACCGCCTGGCACCTTCAGGGGAGGCTGCAAGGGTGGCGGCGGGGCTCCTGGCCTCCTACCGAACCCATCCGCCCCAGGCGGTTCGGGCGATGAAGGCCGTGGTGGCCGCGGCCGACGATGCCCCCCTCGACACGGCACTCGCCGTGGAAGCGGAGGCCTTTGAAAGTCTCTGGGGTAGCGGTGCGAACAAGGCAGCGCTGGCCAGGAAGCAGAAGAAGAAAAAGAAGCGCTGAGGGCGCTCCTCAGTCGTTGCGGCGCCTCAACCCCACCAGGCCCAGGGGAATGACCAGCAACCACAGGGTTCGGGCGGGCGCCGTGCCAGCCGAGCAACCGGTGCTGCAGCCTTCACCACTCTCGTCGCAGCCTTCCGAGTCGGCGCCATAGGTGACGAGGCCCACCCCGGCGAGCATGGCCAGCCAGTCCTGTTGCGCTCCTGCAGAATCCACCTCGAGGTCCGTCAGCCCCAGGCCCTCCACCGAGGGGAGGGTGAATCCCAGGTTGTCCCCGATCAGGGGGCCCAGGAAGGTCTCCATCAAGGACTGGAAGGCCCCGCCAAGGGTCGCTTCCAGATCCTCGTCGCTGGCGGTGCTGATCTCGTTGGCCGAAACGGTGGCCTGCAGGTCCTCGGCGTTCAGGGCCAGTTCGACGAGCAGTTCGCCGGTCGTCCCGTCAAAGGGAAGGTCGATCCCTGCATCCACGGAGAGATCGAGACCCAGGGCCCTGGCCATGCGGTCGTCGATCTCGGCATAGAAGTCGAGCCCGAGTTCTCGGACCTCCACGTCGAGGTCGTGGGCACCATCGAGGACCATCGTGGGGGCCTGCATGGGCCGGGTGGCGATGGTCATCGGGGCACCGTCTTCGGTGATGCCTGCAAAGGCCTCGCCCGCCAGAAGGCCCAGGATGCTGGTGTTGATCAATTCCTCGTCGGCCGTGCCCAGCGAGATGCACAGGAGCCCAGCTCGCCACATGGCGTAGATGGTCTGGTTGGCGAAGTCGTCGCTCACCAGGATCCCGATGTCCGTGGCCGGAGGGAGGGCCTGGATCGAGGGGACGCTGCTCTGGGTGCGCAGGGAGCCACTGACGTCCCAGGCCGCGATGCACTCGTTCACAGTGCGAGCACTGCTCGAGCCCTCCATCACCAGGTCGAGGCCGTCTGGCGTGATGGTCATGTCGTGGGGCTGGACCAGCAGGTCGACGATGGCGTCATTGACCTCGATCTCCTCTTCGATGACCAGGTCGTTGAAGATATCTTCCAGGGTCGTCTCGAGTTCCGGGCCCAGGTCATCGACAGCTTTCTGGACCTCAGGAGCCAGGGCATCCAGGATGAGCGTGTAGAGACTCAGGCCGAAGAAGTTGAGGATGTCCTCGACGTCACCGATGGCGCAGTCCTCGAGGTTGATGTCGCTCTCGCTGAGTTGGTAGTCGACGATGAGATCACCGACGGTGGCGTCCATCATCGCGTTGCCGTCCGCGTCTTCCACGACTTCCATGGCGATGTCGCCATCGAAGGTCACGTCAAAGGGGTTCACGTAGCCGTGGCAGGTGCTCTCGATGCAGATCAGGGCGGTCCAGAGATCAAAGCGGTCCCAGGGGGAATTGATCTGGACCTCGAACACGCCATGGAGCTTGAAAACGCCGTAGTCCGGGGTGATGTCCATGTCCTTGACGGTGAGCTGGACCCAGGCCCCACTGAGATTGTAGCCGTAGTAGTAGCAGCCCCAGACCTCGTCCCAGTCGCCCGTCTCGTCGATCTCGATGGCCTCTTCGGGAATCAGGCCGGGGATGATCTCTCCAAAGCTCTCCAACCCCTCATCCGTCACCTGGATGGACACGGCCTCTTCGATAAGGCTGCCTGCGGGCCAGACGTCCTGGGCGGGTACGGGGGGAACGAGCAGGGTCAGCAGCAAGGTCACGGAGACCTCCACAAGGGCGAGAGGCATGCAACGTAGTCCAGCCTTGGCGGGGGATCCACGCCTACAAGGCCCAAAGAAGCCCTTTTGAGATCAGTCCAGTCCGAACTCTTCTGCGGCAGACTTCAGCTTCAAGGCGGGTTGCTGCTGCTTCAGGAGAAGGAAGGGACCCATGGCCATCGCGTCCATCTCGGTTCGCATGAAGCAGAGATAGGCGTCCTCGGGGGTGTTGACGATGGGTTCGCCTCGCACGTTCATGGAGGTGTTGATGACCACCGGGCACCCTGTCCGGTCGTAGAAGGCCCGGACGAGGTCGTAGTAGAGCGCATCCTGGTCCCGGTTGATGGTCTGAACCCTGGCCGTTCCGTCCACGTGGGTGATGGCTTGGAGGTTCTTGTGTTCTTCCCTCACCGGGGCCACCAGCAGCATGTAGGGCGAGGGGCGGTCGAGCTCGAAATAGGTGTTGCAGTGCTCCTCGAGGACCGTCGGTGCAAAGGGCCGGAATCCTTCACGAAACTTGATCTTCTTGTTGATGATTGAGCGCATCTCCGGGTGCCGGGGATCCCCCAGGATGGAACGGTGACCGAGGGCCCGGGGACCCCACTCCAACCGACCCTGGTACCAGCCCACCACCTGGGCGGAGTCCAGGAGTTCGGCCACCTCGGCCAGCAGATCTTTGGTGTCCAGCCGGCGATAGACGGCACCGTAGCGATCGAGGTCCGACCGGATGCGGTCCTCGTTGTAGGCGGGCCCCAGGTAGGGGCTGACCAGCCGTGGTGCCCGCTCGCGCTCCAGGAGTTGATTCCAGAGCAGGTAGGCAGCGCCCATGGCGCCTCCTGCATCCCCCGCAGCGGGTTGCACATAGAGGTCGTCGATGGGGACCTCTCGCAGGATGCGTCCATTGGCCACGCAGTTCAGCGCCACCCCACCCGCCAGGCAGAGCTTCTTCTGTCCGGTGGTCTCCACCACGTGGGTGGCCATCTTGACCATCACCTCTTCCGTGACCGCCTGGATGGACCGAGCGACGTCCTTGTAGTGCTCGTCGATGTCGGTCTCGCTGGCCGTCAAGGGCCGACGCTTCCGTCCCATCAGCGCCTCGAAGCGCTGGTTGAACATGGCCTGGCCCTTGTCGTAGTCGAAGAAGTTCATGTCCAGCCGGAAGCTGCCGTCGTCCCGGATGGTGATCAACTGCTTGATCGCGTCCACGTGCCGAGGCTCACCATAAGGGGCAAGGCCCATGAGCTTGTACTCGGCGGAATTCACCTTGAAACCGCAGTAATAGGTGAAAGCGGAGTAGAGGAGGCCCAGGGAATGGGGGAAGCGGATTTCCCCCTTCAGGTCCAGGGACAGCCCCTTGCCGACCCCCCATGTCGCGGTGGCCCACTCCCCGACACCATCGACGGTCAGCACGGCTGCCTCGTCCCAGCCCGAGGTGTAGAAGCTGCTCGCGGCGTGGGAGAGGTGATGCTCGGAGTAGAGCAGTGGCCCGGTGTAGCCGAGTTCGTCCTTCAGCACCTTGGGCAGTCGGAGCTTGGTCGCCACCCAGGGAGCCATGCCGTCGACGAACTGCCTGAACGAGGCAGGGAAGTTGTGGATCTGGCTGCGCAGGAGCCGGTCGAACTTCAGGATGGGCTTGTCGTAGAAGATCACAGCATCCAGGCGCTGTGCGTCGGTGCCGCCTTCCTCCAGGCAATAGCGGATGGCGTCCGAAGGAAAGCGGGAGTCCGCCTTCTTTCGCGTGAAGCGCTCTTCACTGGCTGCAGCGACCACCCGCCCGTCCCGCAACAGGCAGGCTGCACTGTCGTGGTAGAAGCATGAAAGGCCCAGGATGTCCATGGGCGGGATTCTAAAGGATCACCCACCCAGGCGTCCGGCCAACCCCTGCAGGACCCAGGAATGGCAGGAATCGAAATAGGACGGGGCCGAACCCGTAGATAGAATCGGAGCTGCCCGACCCCGGGAAGGCTCGACCCCATCTGTGGAGACGCACAAGTGGCTTCCAACCCCGACCGTGATCCTGGCCTGGCGGCAATCATGTCCCTTGTTCTGCCCGGGCTGGGCCAGATCTACGCGGGGCACTGGTTCTGGGCGATCTTCTGGTTCGTCTTCACCTCGGGACTCTGGGCGGTCACCGGCCCCTTTGGCTTCCTGGTTCACCTGTTCGCCGCGGTGCAGGCTCATGGCCAGGTGAAGGACGGCTAGTCGGGACGTCCTGCGTCCAACCAGGCGATCCACTCCTCGGCCTGGGTTCGGGCGGTGCTCCCCTTCGGGGCCTGCTCCTGCTGGTGGGAGAAGCGTCCTCGCAGGTGGGCAGCCAGCTCCTCGACCAGCGGATCTCCTTCCAACAGGGGCCCGAACCAGAGCCGGTGTCCCGCGTGGGGTTCAAGTCCAGGTACGGCGCGCAGGACTTCGCTGATGCGCGTTCCTTCCCGGGCCAGGCCCTCGGCGTCGATGCGGTACCCCCGCTCGGAGAGCCCCTGTCGGAGGCGACTCATGCCATCGGGACAGTGGGCCACCAGGCTGTCCGGTCGCGGTCCGCGGTCCAGGATGCCCAACACGGTGGAGGGCCCCATGCCGGCGATCACCGCCGTGTCCACCTGTCGAAAGGGCGCGAGCCCGTCGGCGACGACGAAGTGCCCTGGTCGTCGGGGCAGTCGGTGAGGCGCTCTCTCCACCCCCACAGCCCCCAGTGCGTGGGTGACATGACCGTGGTCACAGCCCACGTCCACGATCACCCCGCCTGGTGGCACCAGGGACACCAACAGGGCCATGCGTGGGGACAGGCTGTGCTCAGGCACGCTCGGGGCGTCGGGATGTCTGTTCCCGCTCGTCTTCCAGCGCGTTGAGTTCACCGGCGGCTCGTTTCAGGGCATCGAGTTGGTTCAGGAGCTTGCGGCTGTTGATCTCGAGGAGGTCATCTGCGTCGGGAGAAGGGGTGCTGGCCTGGGCCAGTGCCGCTTCCAACGCATCCAGGGCGGCTTCGGAGCGGGAGTATCCGTGCTTTCGTTCCTCACAACGGGCCACGAGCTCCTCGTGGCTGTCCAGAGCCTGTCGACGGAGGGCGATCTCGTCGGGATCTCCACCCGCCTGGGCCTTGGCCAGGGCCGTCTGGAGCCCCGGGCCGTTCAGCGTGGCCAGTGCGCGTTCGATCTCCCGTTGGGCGCCAAGCTCGCGCTCACGAGCCTGTGCAAGGTCCGCCAACGCCTCCTGGATCTCCAGCCTGGCGGCCTCGGGCAGGTCTGCCTGGTCCAGGCGCTGCTGGACCCGTTGAACACGGATGTCCGCCCCACTGGTGTTGGCCGGGTGTGCGATGGCCCGAAAGCTGCGTGCCAGGGTCGCCGCAATTCCGACCACGAAGACCACGAGTCCGATGCGAAAGCCCAGGAGTGGCCACGACGCCATGGACGCGAGACCGGTCAGCAACAGGCCTCTCCCGAGCACCCTGCGGCGACGGTTGGCCTCCGCGCCCTTGCCGTGCTCTGGTTCCCCGGACCCACCGGTGCGGGTCAGAAGCACCGACTTTCGGGCCCGAGAGGTGTCCAGTTCTCGGAGTTCCGGTGGCTGTTGGTCGCTCATCGCCCCCACTCCGTGTGCACCAGGGATGTAGTCATCGAGGCCACTGGGGACAAGCGATGCCCTCCGAACCGCCCGCTTGGTGGCACCATGCGGGAATGTTGTCCTGGCTGATCGGGATCGTGGTGCGCTTCCTGGCGGGAACCTGGCGGGTCGAGGGCCCCGGACGGGCTCCGCTGGAGCAGTGGTTGGGCGAGGGGCCGCTGGTGATCGCCATGCTGCACGGGGAGTTGCTTCCGCTGGTAGCCCTTCACCGCGGCCTGCCCCTGGTGGGGCTCGTCAGTCGCTCCCGGGACGGAGACCTGGCTGCCGGGGTCGCCAATACGCTGGGGTACGAGGTCATCCGGGGCAGCTCCTCCAGGGGAGGGGTCAGCGCCCTGCGAGAGGCCAGCCGTACCCTGGAGACAGGCGCCTCTCCGGCATTTACCGTCGACGGTCCCCGCGGCCCTGCGGGGGTGCCCCAGGGTGGCGCTCTGCTGGTGAGTCGGGCCGAGGGGGTGCCGGTCGTCTGGGTCCGGGCCCAGGTGGCGCAGGCCTGGCGGTTGAAGTCATGGGATCGGTTCTGCATCCCGAAGCCCTTCGCGCGGGTCACGCTCAGCTATGGCCGGCTCACGCCGGCGCAACCGGGTCGAGCGGCTCTCGAAGCGGCCCGGGACACTCTCGAGGCCTGTCTCAGCGGTTAGAGCTTGGGGATGGAAGAGACTCCCTGGTGGGCCGAACGGTACGAATTGTTGGCCGAGGCAGCACCAGGCTTCTGCGGTTCCCCCGACGCGACGGCCCAGGCCCAGGTCGACTTCCTCTGCAAGCTCTGCAACCTGGGCGCTGGCGCGAAGGTCCTGGATCTGGGCTGTGGCGTGGGCCGGCACACGATCCTGCTGGCGGAGAGAGGCCACGAAGTCACGGGCATCGACCTGTCACCACGGCTCATCAAGCGTGCGAGAGAGGTCTGGTCGGAACGGAATCCCGAACGGGCAGGCCCGCTCTTTGCCCCGGGTGACATGCGCTGGCCTCCGGTGGCGGGGCCCTTTGATGCGGTGATCATGCTCGACGTGACCCTGGGGGTCTTCGAGGAGGATGTCGATCATGTGCGCACACTGGCCGCAGCGCGCGAGCGACTGAACTCTGGCGGGTCCCTGGTCCTGGAGCTCTTCAATCCCTACTTCTGGGCGCACCACCAGGTCACCCGACACCATCCTGCTGGCAGCCTTGTGCCCGATGTCGACGTTGTACGGACCTACCGCTTCAACCCGGTGGAAGGGCGCCTGATCGACCAGGTGAACTTCTTTGATGAGACCGGGAGACACCGGGTTCCCGATCAGCGCCTGCGCGTCTGGACCCCTCCGGAATTGGGGGCTCTGCTCAGTGCGGCGGGTTTCAGCGGGTTCCAGTTCTTTGGTTCGGACGGCTGGCAGGTGCCCGAAATCCCCTTGCAGCTCGATGCCGAAAAGAGCGCCTTCCTCTGGGTGTTGGCCACTGCCTGAAGGCCCGGAACGCCAGGCGCCCGGTCCGCCGTCTAGTCCGCTTTGTTGCTGTTCTTGCCCTTGTCACGGGGTCGGACCAGCTTGGCCTTGGTGACCTCTCCCGAGCTGGTCGGGTCCACGTTCCGCTCGAAGGGACGGATCTCCTCCGGGGCAGCGGCGGAGTACTCGCCGGAGAGCTTGTCAACCATCTGTCGGAGGCGGTTTCTGAGACCCATCTGGTGCTCCTTCAGGCTCTTGGATCGTACCTTCACCTTCGGGTGGAGGCAATCTCAGCAGGTAGAGAGACGAGGTTTCCTGGCGCACCCAGCCCTTCTCACCGAGGGATCGGGCCAGCTCTGGGTCCTGGGTGAGCACCACGTCGACCCGCCAGTCCAGCAGGACCTGGTGCCAGTCCGTCAGTCGATAGGCCACAAGCAACCCCTGCTGGAGGACCTCCACGGGGTAGCAGTCGTTCCGGCTGTCCCAGAAAACCGGGTGCCCATGCCAACCCAGCCAGCCCCCCAGGGTGAAGTCGCTCCAGACCCGGTCATCGGACGTGATCTGCCCGGGGACACCGGGTGGATAGCGAGTGGGATCGGGGGTGACGTTGGGGCTCACCAGCGCAGTGAGTCCCAGTGCCCCTGCCAGCAACAGGTCGGGACGCCCCTGGAGGCGCGCAGGCACGAGATCAGCCAGCCTCCGGGCGACAAAGGGGAGCAGGGCGATCCCAGCCGGGTCGCAGTAGCGCCAGTGACGTACCGCGAGTGCTGTCACGCCCAGCCACAGCAGCCTCGGTCGCCAGTCCCGGTCGGTCCAGATCAGGACCCCGGCGAGGGCCAGGCAGAGGATGCGAACGGACTGGGGCAGGTCCGTGGGTTTGAGCCAGCCCCACTCCTCGACGAAACTGTGCACCAGCCCGCTGGCGCCGGAGCCGGTTCCGTAGCCAAGGACCAGGCCCCACAGGTCCAACCCATGGGGATTGAGGAGCGTGAGCAGGGCAGCTGGCAGGGCCCACCAGCCGCGAAAGAGGGCCAGTACAGCCAGGCCGAGAACAAAAGAACCATGGACCTGGGCCCAGAGCCAGATGAGGGCGAGCAGCGCCAGGTCCCGCCTGCGGTCGCGAGGACCGAGCACCAACAGGAGCTCACAGGCCAGCAGCAGGTCTCCCCAGGCGAGGGCTCGTTCTGAGACGCCAATGGCAGCCAGGGGGCCCACCCAGAGCAACGCGAGCACGGCTGCCCACCCGGAACCGGGCCCCATGGCCAGCCTCACCAGCAGAACGCCCGTGGTGCTCACCACCAGTCCCCGCAGCCAGGGCACACCCTCCAGCCCCACCGCCCCATAGGCCAGCGCCACCAGGGGTTCGTGGGTGATCCAGGGGTGATCGGGTGCCGTGTAGGAGAGGGCATTGGTGCCGGGCAGGGCGCCCTCCAGCCACTGTTCACCGGCCCATAGAAGCCACCACAGATCCGGGTCGATCAGAGGCCGTTGCCAGGCTGATGACACCAGGAGCCAGGCCACGAAGGCGGCAACCCAGCCATAGGGGGACCTCACCAGTCACCCACGGTGAAGATGGTCCCGACCGATGCCGCGAACTTCAACCTCATCGACGTCGCCCGCTGAGCAGTCCAGCGAGGGCCTTGACCTCTCGGACCTCCACGGCAGGCTCCAACAGCCCCAGGAGCTGCTCGGCATCTTCGATCCAGTAACGGCCATGTGCACCGGGGGTGAGCACCAGGCTGTTTCGGTCAGCCCAGGGCGTCTCGATCCAGAAGCTTCCATCCCCGACCCGCCGATGCACGGCGCGAATCTGCCCGAGGGGTACCGCGTAGTTCGCCCCGGTTCCCTCCAGGGAGAGCAGACCGTCGTTGACCTCGAACCAGCCTCCCCACATCGCCAGAGCGCGAAAGGTGCGGGCAAGCCATAAGCACAACAACCCAGCCACCAGGGCCAGGCCAGCCACCTCTGGAGACCCCTGGCTGCCTGAGGTCCAGAGGCCATAGCCGAAGAGCCCCAGCCCCAGCGCCGCGGCGTGCACCCCGCCATGAGGACGCCGGGGAACCACCCGGTGCCGCCCCGATGCCGGAACCGCCATCGGGATCCAGAACAGGGTGCGCAGCAGGTGCTCGGCGATCAGGGAGAGGGCCAGCGCCGTGAGCCCGTGCAGTGGTGGAGGCCTGCCTGAGATGGGCTGGATGAGCGTCAGCACAAGGACGATCGGCGCCCAGAGGATCAGCAAGGTGATTCCACGAGCGATCCAGTGGCTGAAGGACGGCATACCCTGGTCCTCCTCCCGTCCGCATCGTACCGCTCCTGGCCGTGAATACGGGGGATGATAGACTTCTGGGCCGATTGGGAGCGCCGATGGGGCTCGTCAGGTCCGCAGCGCGGCGTGTCGCTGAGAGTATCGCCCGGGTGGTTTCCCGGAACGGTCTCTTTGAAAAGCCAGGGGAACGTGCGCCTACCCCGCCCCTCGATGATGCCAGCGCCGAGAAGGAAGAGAAGGAAGACGGTGAACCCGGCGACCAGCCGATCGTGCCCGTCGAGGGCAGTGGCTCTTCGGTTCAAGGCTGTCAGAAGGTGGACAGTTCCGGGATTCAATCCGCCTGTGCGACCCAGGGGCTGCCCCTGGTCCTTCACCACTGGGCCACCTGGTGCGAGCCCTGCGAGGAAGAACTGCCCCGCATTGAGAAACTGGCGCAGTCCCTGGAGGACAGTGCTCGGGTGCTGGGCATCAGTTGGGAACTCTTCGAGGCGGGAGGGGATCCCGACAGCGTTGTCGCGCGGATCGTCGCCTACCAGCAGAGTGCTGGCCTCAGCTGGCCTTCGTTGTTGTTCACCGACTCCCCAGAGGCGCTCTTTGAGGGCCTGGCCCTTTCCTTTGAACGCATCCCCCAGACGCAGGTCCTGGGGGCGGATGGCCGCCTTTTGCGCCGCTTTGATGGGCCGTTGGGGCCCCAGGAGGTGGAGGACGTCCTGGGCCTGCTGAACGGAGAGAGATGATGCTCTGGACCCTGGCCGCCCTGGTCGCCTGTCAGAAGCCTACAGCCGTTCCGGAAACCCCCTCGGGGCTGGAGCCGGGCGAGTTCATGGTGCTCCACACCAACGATCTGCACGGGCACTTCCTGCCCGGTCGGGCCAAGTGGCTGGACGGTCAGCCCGACATCGGGGGGATGTTGGAGTTGGACGCCTGGGTCGGGGGTCTGGAGGCCGAACACGGTCCAGAGAACGTTCTCCTGCTCGATGGCGGGGACATTCTGACGGGAACACCGCTCACCGACCTGGAGATCCGAGGGGCCCGGGGCGGCGCCATGCTCGAGTTCATGGAACTTGTCGGCTACGACGCGTGGGCGGTGGGCAACCACGAATTCGACAAGGGCTACGAGAACCTGGCGGCCTTTGTCGCATCGAGTGGAATTCCAGTGGTCAGCGCCAACCTGGACGCGCCGGATGGGTCGGGGCCGGCCATCCCGGGGCTGAAGGACTCGGTGGTTCGGGAGGTCAATGGACTCCAGGTCGCCATTATCGGCGGCACCACCGAAGGCCTGGGGCACCTGGCCTCGCAAGCCACAATGGCGAAGATCGACCTCAGACCGGTGGCGGAGGCCGTGGCTGCCGAAGTGGAACGACTGGACCCGGATGTCGACCTCGTGGTCGCCCTGACTCATATCGGTGTGGATGCGGATCGTGCCCTGGCTGAGGCCGTGCCAGAACTGGATCTGATCGTGGGTGGCCACTCCCACACACGCCTGGAGGAGGCCATCCGGGTGGGGGACACCTACATCGTCCAGGCAGGGGACTATTGCAAGGCTCTGGGGATGATCCGGGCCACAGTGGTCGACGGGCAGATCCAGAACTTTGAGAGCCGCCTGGTGGACATGGTTCCTGGGACAGCACCCGGTCCCCCTTCCGCCGAGATGGAGGCTCTGGTTCAGCGCTACCAGGATCTCGTCGATGTGGAGTACGGCCAGGCGATCAGCGAGGCTCCCCGGAGCATGGGGCGGGCCTATAGCGCCGAATCCGACATGGGGAATTGGACGGCAGATGTGGTGCGGGCAGCGACTGGCGTCGAGGTCGGGTTGTACAACTCGGGTGGGATTCGCGCTGACATTTCCGCGGGACCAGTCACTCGAATGGACATGTTCGAGGTCTTTCCCTTTGGCAACCAGGTGGTCACCTTTGAGCTGACCGGTGCGGAACTGATGGGAATCCTCCTGGGCAATGCCATGGTCGCCTCGGAAGGCAGTGGCGGCATGATTCCTCTCTCGGGTGCGACAGTCCATTGGCGATCCCGCCTGGGAGCGCCCGAACTGGTGAAGGTGACCGTGGCCGGTGAGGCCCTGGAGCCGGATCGGCTCTATCGCTGTGCCAGCAACTCCTACGTGGTGGAACAGGCGGCCCGGTACCTTCGCGGTGCCGAGCCCAAGAACATTTTGGGCACGGGGAACACCATGTTCGAGGTCGCGGTGGAAGCTGCCTCTGCGGGCCTGGTCGAGGCACCGACGGATTCACGGATCCACAAGGTGGACTGACGATCGGGGTTGATCGGAATTCCGGTTAGGTGGGCAGCCCTTCCTGCGGACCCCTGGAGTCTTCATGCCCATCTGGATGGAGAAATTCGCCCCCATCGCCCTGCTGTTGATCGTGGTGGCCATCGTCATCAGTCGCCTGCCCCAGGTGGAGGGGCTCGACCACTCAAAGGAATTCCGACGGCGGCGAGTCATGAACTGGCTTCCCATGGGGCTGACCTATGCCTTCCTCTACATGGGTCGGTACAACATCAAGGTCAGTCAGCACGCCTTTGGGGACATCGACTTTGCCGGTTCCCCCTTGATGACGAACCAGGACTTCAGCCTGATCTTCCTGGCGGGCACCTGGACCTATGGGTGTTCCTTCTTGATCAACGGTCCACTGACGGACCGGTATGGTGGCCGGCTCTCGATTCTGGTCGGTGCTGCCGGGGCCTCGGTCATGAACCTCTTGATGGGCCTGGCGACCTGGTCGGTGCTCAACGACGGTCCGGGGGCCCAGGCCATCGGAACCAACCTGACGGTTCTCTTCTGCGTGCTCTATTCGCTGAACATGTACTTCCAGTCCTTTGGAGCGGTGGCCATCGTCAAGACCAATGCCCCCTGGTTCCACGTCCATGAACGGGGGGTCTTCGGGGCCATCTTCGGCATCCTGATCAGCCTCGGCATCTACTTTGCCTTCGACTGGGGCTACCTGATCATCACCCACCTGGACCTGGAGATGGTCTTCCTCATCCCGACGGTGCTTCTGGCCATCTTCTGGTGCCTGGACCTGGCCATCGTCAGGAACACCCCCGGAGAGGCAGGCTTCTCCGACTTTGACACCGCCGATGCCTCGTCTGGGGACGAAGGGCCACAGATGGGGGCCATCGAGGTGTTCAAGCTGATGTTCCGGAACCCGGTCATCATCACCATCGCCTGCGTCGAGTTCTGCAGTGGATTCCTGAGGCAGGCGATCATGCAGTGGTTCCGGAGCTACGCGAAGCAGACCAACGACGTCCTGGGACTCAAGGCCTCCTTTGTGTATGAGAACTGGGGGATGTTGTTGTGCTGTGCCGGCATCCTGGGCGGCGTGATCGCCGGCATTCTCTCGGATCGGGTCTTCCAGTCTCGTCGAGGACCCGTGGCCGGCATCCTCTATGGGGGCATGCTCGTGGGTGGGATCGTCATGGTCTTCACCTACCAGACCGCATTCCTGCCCTGGCTCGTCGTCCTGATGTCCATGCTGGTGATCGGGGTCCACGGCATGTTGTCGGGCACCGCCAGCATGGACTTCGGCGGCAAGAAGAACGTGGGCATTGCCGTGGGCATCATCGACGGCTTCGTCTACGCCGGAACCGGGGTGATGTCGCTGACCTACTACTTCATCCTCCCGAACGACCTGGACAAGGCTGTTGCGGCGGATCCCGCCAACTGGATCAGCTGGCCCATCTCGATGATCCCGATCTCGTTGGTGGGATTGGTGCTGGCCATGCGTCTGTGGAACGCGAAGCCCAAGCCGAAGGGCGCTTAGCGGACGGGGACCTCGTCGCCTGGAATCGAGGTCTTGTGCACCCTCAGGAAGGGGTGTCGTCCATGTGCAGCGGTCCCTGGGGAAGCTGTTCCACCGTGGTTTCGCCCGGGGTGTAGACCGTCGCCTGGAACTGCCTGTGAACCACCTGGTTGTCCCGGGCTTCCGGGTCCAGGTTGAGGGGGCGATCCGCCACGGCGTTGACAATCCCCTCGGCGAATCCGGTCAACGGTACGCCGATGGTCTCCACGATCGGACCCATCTCGGCCCGGAACCCCTCGGTCAGCAGGACCTGCTGCTGGGTCATGCGGTGCTTCCAACGGCGGCCCAGAACCAGGGCGCCGCCCTTGGCTGCGATCTTGGCGCCCGTTGCACCCAGCCAGGTGATGTCGCCCGGATCTACTTCGCCGGCCTGGCAGGCCTGGGCCATGGCCTCTTCGAGGGTCAGGGTCTCGTTGCCTGAGATCGGGATGAGTTCATCGCGAACTGCCGGGTGATCCAGGGAGGCAATCGCGTAGTTGGCTGCATCGTGCTTGAAGATCGGGGTGATCTCGTGGCTCTTGTCGGCACAGATCACCGCTCGCCCGCCGGACTGGAGGCTGTGCACGAAGCTCGCCAGTTCTTCGGTGAACAGGCTGTAGCGCAGGATGGTGTGGGAGAGCCCGGATCCCTGCAGGTGTTCTTCTACCTGGCGCAGCGCGTGGAAGGCCGGCACCGGGTAGTCCCCGCCGGCGCCCATGCAGGACGCCATCACGAAGTGCTCGATCCCGGCGGCCTTTGCGAAGTCGATCAGCGCCTTGGAGCCCTCCAGGATTGCCACGGTGTGGTGGTTGTCCGTGGTCTCGCGCCGGATGTTGGTGGCGTGGATGATATGGCTGCACCCGCGCAGGGAGCGCCGAAGACTCGTGGGGTTCCGCAGGTCTCCAAAGAAGTAGCCACAGCCGGTGTCGTTGAGCCAGAAGTACTCCGACCCCATGCGCACCAGGGCACGCACGTCCATCTTGGCCCGGCGGAGGGTACGGACGATCTGTCCGCCCAACATTCCGGTCGCGCCCGTGACGAGAATCACCCTGCACCCCAAAGAAGGCGCCGCAGGTTATCCCGGCTCCGGCCAACCTGCCCAACAACCGGAGGATCGATGGAAGACGGAGACGAGTCCTCCGCCGCCGATCCCCCGGCTCCTGGAGGGTCGGAAGGGCAGATCGATGCCATTGCGCCCATCGTGGCCGAGGCCGCCGGACGAGTGGTGGCGCTCCTCCGGACCCAGGGGCGTACACGGATCGAGGAGGCAGCCCGCTGGACCCGCCGACGGTTGGAATTGCACCAGGCCTCAAAGGACATCGATACCCTCTACCAGAAGCTGGGCAGGGAGCTTGTCTGCCTGGTCGAGGCCGGGGAGGTCGACCATCCGGGCCTCGTGAAACGAGCAGCTCGAATCCGGGACGAAGAGGCCCGTCACGAGGCGGCTCGGAGTGCGGGGGAAACGCTCGATCATGAGGAGCAGGGAGAGGAGTAAGCTCCCGATTTGCCCCCTCAGGGGGGTAGCGCTATAAGGCTCGCCCAAGGGGCTGTAGCTCAGTTGGGAGAGCACTAGAATGGCATTCTAGGGGTCAGGGGTTCGAGTCCCCTCAGCTCCACCATTTCCCTCCAGGGCCGTCGAGTTCCGCTCGACGGCTCTCTGGTGTCTGGGGATTCCTCTTGTCTCCTCCTGTACTCAAGCCCGGCTAGTGGGTGGGCGAGTCGCCACCGGTCTGTTCCACCAGGTGAGCCAGGAAGCGGGAGAGGTAGACCGAGAGGTCATCGAGATTGGCCTTGTCCGCGCTCTTCACCAGGGCCATGCGGCCGCGTTTGAGGGCCTGTTCCAGCTCGAAGATGTCCTTCTTGTGCAGAAAGCCACGGTTGTCGCGCAGGAAGTTCTCCAGCGCCACGAGTTGCTTCTCGATCGAGTGCCGCAGCTCCTTGACCTCTTGAGTGGCCTCCTCCTGGTTCCAGTAGTCCTGGGCTTCGTCCTTCAGGCGATCGACCTCGATCTGCGAGAGCCCAGTGGCTGCCTGGATGGTCAGGTTCTCCGCCGTGCCTGTCGAGGCGTCCTGGGCGGTGATGTTCATGATGCCGTTGCTGTCGATGGCGAAGCGCACCTCGATTCTCGGGACTCCTCGCGGGGCATTCTGAATGCCAGAGAGCTCGAACTCGCCCAGGGAGACGTTTTCTCGAGCGTTTGCACTCTCCCCCTGGAGCACGTGGATCTTGACCACTCGCTGGTTCTCCACGACCGTGGACACAAGCTGGGTGCGCTGGGTGGGAATGTTCGTCCCCTTGGGGATGATCCGGGCGAAACGCCTGCCCTCCACCTCGATTCCAAGGGAGAAGTTGGTGACGTCCAGAAGGGTGACACCCTTGACGTCGCCCTCCAGGATGCCGGCCTGGATGGCAGCTCCGATGGCCACGACTTCGTCGGGGTTGAAGCTCTTGTTCAGGGTCCGACCGAAGAGTTCCTGGACCATTTCCTGGACCCGGGGGATGCGACTGGAACCCCCGACCATGATGATTTCGTCTATCTCGGTGGCAGCCACCCCGGCTTCCCCGAGCGCAGCCTTGCACTCCTCCAGGGTCTGGTTGAACAGTCCCGCCGTCAGCCTTTCCATGGTGGCCCGGGTCATCGTGCACTGGAGGTGCTTGGGCCCCGAGGCGTCGGCCAGCAGGAAGGGGAGATGGATGTCGGTCTCCAGCGCTGTGGAGAGTGCAACCTTGGCCCGCTCGGCAGCGTCTCTCAGTCGCTGCATGACCACCCGGTCCTCGGAGACGTCGACGTCGTGCTGCTCCGTGAACTGTTCCAGCAACCACTCGACGAGTTTGTGGTCGATGTCGGCGCCACCGAGGGTGTTGTTCCCTCGGGTTGCCCGGACTTCAGCCACGTCTCGATCCACTTCGAGGATCGAGATGTCGAAGGTGCCCCCGCCGAAGTCGTAGACGGCGATCATCGAGGACTTCTGGCGGTCGTGCACGTAGGAAAGGGCTGCGGCGGTGGGCTCGTTGAGAATGCGCAGAACATTCAGCCCGGCAATCGTGCCCGCATCCTTGGTGGCCTGGCGTTGCCGGTCAGTGAAGTAGGCGGGCACCGTGATCACGGCCTCCGTCACCGACTCACCCAGGAAATCCTCGGCGGATTTCCGCAGTTTCTGCAGGATCATCGCGGAGATCTCCTGAGGGGTGTAGATGCGTCCCTCGATCTCGACCCCGGCATCCCCGTTGCTGGTCTCCACGACGTTGTAGGTGGCCAGGGCTGCATCCTGGGAGACCTCATCGAATGTCCGGCCCATGAAGCGCTTGATGGTGTGGACCGTGGACTCCGGGTTGATCAGGAGCTGGCGCTTGGCAATGTCGCCGACGAACCGCTCTCCAGTCTTCGAGATCCCCACGACGGAGGGGGTGCCGCGTCCACCCTCCTCATTGATGATGATCTGTGGCTCCCTGCGATCGATGTAGCTGCAGACGGAGTTCGTCGTGCCCAGATCGATTCCGATGACTTTGCCCATGGATCTCCTTGAACCTTCGGCGGGATCCGTTCACGTCACCCAAAGGCCAATCCTGGGCGCGAGGGTAGAGCGCCCGGCGGTTCAAGTCAATGAAGCGAGGTGCCCGGGGCGGGGATCGAACCCGCACGCCCTTCTGGGCCGGGGCTTTTAAGGCCCCTGTGTCTGCCATTCCACCACCCGGGCCGTGGGCCTCTTGAGGCTATCGCATGGGGTGAGTGAGAGGCCAGCGACGACACTGATAAGATAGGTCTTGGCGGCAAGGTCGCTGCCCATTTCCCCTCGACGGAGACCCATAGTAAATGCGGACAATCCTGATTCTCGCCGCCTTTTCGTTGCTTGCCTGCCAGTCTGAAACGGTTGAGGAGCCTGGAGCGGAGGGAGAGGAAGGGACGGCTGGTCCGGCAGCTGAGGTCGAGGACGTCGGGCCGGATGGAGGGGGGCCGGACCGGGACGCGCCGATCACGGCGCGCCTTGAAGGCACGCTGGTCTACGAGGAGTTCACCGGTGGGATGCTCCAGGTCGACGTGGTGGCCGAAAAGGGCGGGAGTCCCCAGGTGGTCGGAATGGATCGCTACGAACAGCCTGGAGCGTTCCGCATTGCGGTGCGGGGCGAGTTCGATAGCGTGGCGCTGGTGGTCTATGTCGACGCGGACGGGGATGGACCTTCCGCCGGGGACCTGCGGGTGGAGTACTCGGGCAATCCCATCTCGCTGGTGGACACCGAAGTGGTCGAAGGGCTCGTGGTGGACCTGTCCCAGGCCGAGGTGCAGGACGGCAAGCCCAAGGACGCGGAGCTTGAGGAAGAGGGCGCAGAAGGCGCAGAAGGCGCAGAAGGCGCAGAAGGGGATCCGTCCTCGAGTCAGGAGGCCTCTCCAGACGAGGCGGCAGTGCCGGGACCAGAGGCTGGGGAACCAGGTGAAGAAGCAGTCCCCGAGGAACCCGCACCCGAGTGACTCTGGTTGTCCTATCCCTGCTCGGGGCGTGCACTGGCCGCGCCCTGGAGGGCCCCGAACCGCTACCGCTGGCTCTGGATGACGTGGAGGCCCTCTTCCAGAGGCGGGCCGAACCGGGTGCGCTCGACCAGACCATTGCGCTGGCCTGGAAGGTGCTCGATGAGTTCCCCGAACAG
>CAZMNK010000008.1:52740-58257 GCA_964567625.1 uncultured Enterobacterales bacterium
GGTGCTGGCGGTCCTCGCCAGGGCCTATGACGCTCGGGGCTATGGCCATGGTGGCGAGCAGGCCCTCGACGACTTCAGCCAGTCCTACCGACTCTCCCATCGCTGCCTTGCTCGAAACCCGGGCTGGAAGGGCCGACTGAACGGTTCCGGTGGTCGTCTGGAACGCGACGTTACCTCCCGGCTCCTTAGTTCTGACCGGCCCTGCCTGGAGACCGCGCTTCTCGCCCTGGCTCACCACACGGCTGAACGGGGGCCGGCGGGCTGGGTGGACCTGCGAGAACTGGGTCTCCTGGCGGAGGCAGCTCTCGCTCTCGACGTGGAGGAGAAGAGTTGGATTCCACCCTGGGCCGTCGGGATGACCAATTCTCTTCCTGCCTTTGCAGATGCAGATGCACGGGAAGCCGGTGCAGAGGCCTTTCGCGAAGCCAGTCGCCGGGAGCCTGAACTGATCACTCCGGTGATCGATCGTCTGACCCATGCCTTTGAGGGTGGGGAGGACGGTGCCACGAGAACACGTGCGTTCAACGCTGTTCGCCAGCGATACTCACCGGTTCGTCCGGACGACGTCTGGGCCCTGGAGAACCGGCGGGGACTGGAACGCCTGGAGGTGCTCCAGGACGCACACTGAGAACGCTAGCGGAAGCCTGCTCGACGACGGCGCTGGGCACGTCGCATCGACTTCCGACGACGCTTTTCGGCCAGCCGCTGCTTGAGCCGACGCTTCTCGCCGGGCTTCAGGTAGAAACTGTGCTTCTTGATGTCCTTGCGAATGCCTTCGCGCTCGACCTTGCGCCGAAAGCGTCGCAGGGCCTTCTCAAAGGGTTCGTTCTCACGGACGGTGACGAGAATCAAGGGAACACCTGTTCTGTTCTTGGGGCCCGATCTGGGCTGGACCCAGCGCGTTTATGGGGTCCGAACCCGGTGTGCAACCCGAAGGGGGCCGCTCAGAACACCACGCCTGCGGCTGCGCCCACATAGAGCATGTTGTGGAGGCCGGCTTCTATACGCAGGTTGGCCCGATCGGCAAAATGGAAGCGCATGCCTGCGTTGATGTCCAGGATGGGCAGTACCGGTGGGGTGTCGAGGACCTTGGACTCGCCCACGGGATTGCCGTTGGCGTCCACTCGGTCCCAGTGAACGATCTCGCCTCGCTTGATGGCGAGCCCCAGCCCTGCACCTGCATAGAAGGACCAGAACGGGACTGGCCGGACCTCGTAGGCATAGTTGGCACCCAGGTTGATCAGGGCCAGGCCGTTCATGGTGACGTAGTCGCCATCGGTGAAATTGTCGTGGTCGGACTCGCGGTCGTCCCAGTAGCCGTCCTCGACCAGCGCCGGCATGTACTCGAAATAGAAGATGCCATTCGCGTTGTCTTTGCGAATGCCGAATTCCACGCCGGCGGCCGCAGCCCGGACCTTGGGACGATCCGTGTGGATGGCTCCAGTGGTCTCGTGGACGTCGTCTCCGTTGTAGGAGCCGATGTCCAGGACCACGTCCGGAACGGCCAGGTACCGGGCCCGAAGGTTGACCTCCATGAGGGCGGCTCGCCTGGTTTTCGGGGTGGGTTCCGCGGTGGCTTCAGACTCTCCCGGTTCACCCGTCTCCTGTCCGGGAATGTCCAGGGGAGTGAAGGCCAGGGCGGGCGCGATGAGAATCAACCAGCACATGGAGACCTCCCGGTCGCGACGTTGCGACCGTTCCGATAGAGCAGGCGTATCTTGTGGGGCTAGATGAGCCCTGTCAACAACGTGGGGGGACCCCTGTGAGCAGCCCTCGATGGCAGCACCTGGCCATGCTGGGAGTCCTCCTGGTGCCATTGGTGGGGTGCGGGCTGAAGCTGGGGCGTGCCCCGGCCTCCACCTCGGTTGTTCGCCTGGGGGTTGTCGAGGTCGGGGTGGCTGAGCCCAGGTTGCAGGAAGATCTGAGCCAGGCCCTGGCCCGTGAGCTTGGTACCCGGGCCTCGTTGGGCAGCGGCCCGTCCGTCAGTGCCCAGGTCCTGTCAGCCACGGCCTCTCCGGTCGCCCCCGCAGGAAGCCTGTGGGAGGCCCGCATGGTCGTGGCCTTCCAACTGTCGACGGAGCCACCTGTCGAGGTCCGTCTTGCCGGCCAGCGGCTGTTCGAGGGCGATCCCGAAAGCTGGCGAGGGACCTCTGCCTCTCGCGTCTCGGCCTTTGGTCAGCTCGCGGAGCAACTCGCAGCGGAGGCAGTTCCGGTCCTGCTCGCGGTGCCCGCGCGGTTGGAGCATCCATGAGTCTCAAAGGCCTGGAAGGAGACCTGGCTCGGGGCCTCTCCCCCATCTACATCTTCGTGGGTGACGAGGACTTGATGGTGAAAGAGGCCGCAGATCGGGTCGTGGAACAGGCACTGGTCGGTGGCCTGGCCGCCTTCAACCACGGAGCGTTTGCCGCTGGGGCCGAGGATGCCTCCCAGGCCCTCGCCATCGCCCGCACACTGCCGATGATGGGGCCTCGCCGGGTTGTGGAGATCCGGCACGTCGAGGAGGCCAGGGGGCCTCTTCTCGAGGCTTTGCTGGACTATTGCCAAAAACCTTCGCCGACGACGGTGCTCGTGGTCTGGGGCCGCAAGTGGCCAGAGGCGACCAAGCCACAGGGGGGTGGCAAGGCCGTCGACTGGGGGCGACGGGCGGAAAATGCTGCTCGCAAGGTGGGCACCGTCCAGCGTTTTCGCTCCAGGGATCAGGACCCGCTGGGGTTTGCCACCGAGGAGGCCAGGCGACTGGGCGTGCGCCTGGACGGGGGGGCTGCCCGCATCCTGGTCGAGCTGGTGGGGCGGGATCTCGGCCGGCTGAGGCAGGAGCTCGCCAAGGCGGCGGACTTCCTGGACGAGCCGGGTGGACGGATCACCGAAGAGGTTCTTGGAGAGGTCTGCAGCCTGCTGGCCGAGGCCGAGATCTGGGACCTGACGAATGCCGTGGTTCGCAGGCGGACGCGGGAGGCCCTGGCCACAACCCACCGCCTCCTGGAAGAAGGCGCGGCACCACACTACCTGCTGGCCATGGTGTCCTGGCAACTGCGCCAGCTCCTCCAGCTACAGTCGGCCATGGCCCTGGGCGTGTCCCCCAAGGATGCGGGGATCAAGGGGCATCCGCGCAAGCTCCAGGCCCTGCAACAGGTCTTGCGGCAGCGACGCTTGCGGCCGGAGCGGGTCTTTGCTCGCCTGGCCGAAGCCAACCAGGCGATGAATTCCCACCGGGCTGGTGGCCGGCGGATCTTCGAGGGCTTGATCCTGGACCTGCTCGCCGCAGACCCCGGAAAAAAGAGGGTCTCGAGAGAGGCCTAGGACGAAGCCTTGAGGCTGTTGACCGCCTTGTGGAGTCGAGCCACTCGCCGATTCGCCTGGCGCTTGTGGAGCACACCCTTCTGCGCGAGCTTTTGAATGATGCTGACGGTTGCCGGCAGCTTGGCCGATGCCGTGTCGTGGTCCCCGGCGTCGATGGCAGCCCGGACCTGCTTGATCTGAGTCCGCATGGCGCTGCGGTAGTGGCGATTGCGGCCGCGCTGCGTCGCGCTCTGCCGCATCCGCTTCATGGCACCCTTGTGGTTAGGCACGGAAGGCTCCAGGGGATCTCTGCCCGAAATGATCGGGAGGTTACAGCGGCCCCAAGTAGCACGGATGCCTGTACTGTCAAGGGTCCAGTGGCTGTGTGAGGCCTTGCCAGCAGGAGAGGGCGCGGGTAGTTTGCGCGGCGCTTCGAGACACTCTCCTGTTTTCTATCCCCCCATGATGGGCAACTGATGAAAATCTGCGTCGTCGGCACGGGCTATGTCGGCTTGGTTGCTGGTACATGCCTGGCTGGCCTCGGTCACCATGTGATCTGTTGCGACCGTGACCAGGACAAGATCTCAAAACTCAAGGATGGGGTCATGCCCATCTATGAACCCGGACTGGATCACCTCGTGCTCCGAAATGTCCGGGAGGGTCGTCTCTCCTTCTCCACGGACACCCCCCAGGCGGTGGAGGTCTGTCAGGTCGTGTACATCGCGGTGGGGACGCCGCCATCAGAGGATGGATCGGCCGATCTCTCCGGTGTGTTCGCCGTGGCCACCCAGGTCGGACAGTCGTTGGTGCAATCCACGACGGTGGTGATCAAGTCCACGGTTCCCGTGGGGACCGCCGATCGGGTTCGCGAGTTGATCGGGGCGGGCACAGGGCACCCCTTTGATGTGGTCTCGAACCCGGAATTCCTCAAGGAAGGCAATGCCATCGAGGATTTCCTGAAGCCTGACCGCATCGTTGTGGGCTGTCGGGAGGACCGGACCCGCGAGGTCATGAGCGAGCTCTACGAACCCCTGGTCCGGACCGGGAAGCCGATCCTGTTCATGGACAACCGCTCCGCTGAGTTGACCAAGTACACGGCCAATGCCTTCCTGGCGACGCGGATCTCCTTCATCAACGAGATTGCGCTTCTCTGCGAGCGGGTTGGCGCCGACGTCGACGCCGTGCGCAAGGGTGCTGGTTCGGATTCCCGTATCGGCATGCGGTTCTTCTTTCCCGGTGTGGGGTACGGCGGGTCCTGCTTCCCCAAGGACGTCAAGGCGCTGATGTCCACGGCGGAGAATCATGGATTTCCCCTGTCCATCCTGGAAGCGGTGGAAGAGGTCAATGCCCGCCAGAAGCAGTACCTGGGCAACAAGATCTCCCAGCGTTTCAATGGGGATCTGGATGGCCTGGAAGTCGCCATCTGGGGGCTGAGCTTCAAGCCCGAGACGGACGACATGCGGGAGGCCCCATCCGTGATCATCGTCGAGTCGCTGCTCGCCAAGGGGGCACGGGTACGGGTCTACGATCCAGAGGCGATGGATGAGGCCCGTCACGATCTGGGTGACCAGGTCACGTGGGCGGAATCCCCGGTCGACGCGGTCCGCGGTGCCCGGGTCCTGGTGCTGGTCACCGAGTGGAACGAGTTCCGCAAGCCGGACTGGAAGGAGATTCAAGGGGTGATGGCCGCCGACCCGGTCGTCTTCGATGGAAGGAACATCTGGTCGCCCCGGCGAATGCTAAAGGCTGGCTTCGAATACCACTGTATAGGGCGGCCCTGAGGGGCCACATCTCGAAGGGACGCCAGTCGATATGCCCAGGGAATCGCCGCCAGATCGGATTCGCAACTTCGCGATCATTGCTCACATCGATCACGGAAAGTCGACCCTGGCGGATCGACTCATCGAGGGGACTGGGCTCCTGTCGTCCCGAGAGATGCGCGCCCAGTACCTCGACAAGATGGACCTGGAGAGAGAACGGGGCATCACCATCAAGGCCCAGACCTGTGTGCTGGCCTACCAGGCTGAGGATGGTCTGCAGTACACGCTCAACCTGATCGACACCCCGGGCCACGTGGACTTCCACTACGAGGTCAGTCGCTCACTGTCTGCCTGTGAAGGGGTGCTCCTCGTGGTGGACGCTGCCCAGGGGGTCGAGGCCCAGACCCTGGCCAACGTGTACCTGGCGATGGAACACGATCTGGAGGTCATACCGGTCATCAACAAGATCGACTTGCCC
>CAZMNK010000008.1:58267-70968 GCA_964567625.1 uncultured Enterobacterales bacterium
GGCCGATCCCGAGGGGGTGCTGCAGCAACTGGGGGAAGGCGTGGGCCTGGATATCGACCACGCCGTGCTCTGTAGCGCCAAGACCGGGAAGGGCATCGAGGAGGTCCTGGAGGCGGTGGTAAAGCACGTGCCTCCCCCCGTGGCCGATCGGGAGGCCCCCTTGCGGGCCCTGATCCTGGACTCCTGGTTCGACACCTATGTCGGTGTGGTGGTGCTGGTTCGGGTGTTCGACGGTGTGTTGCGCAAGGGGGACACGGTCAAGCTCATGGCGACCGATGCGCGCCACGAGGTCATCAGCATGGGGGCCTTCGCCCCGGAGGCCATCGGGCGGGACGTGCTCCATGCCGGTGAGGTGGGATTTGTGGTGGCCAGCATCAAGCAGTTGGCCGACGCGAGGGTGGGGGACACCCTGACCACTCTTCGGGACCCCGCCACCGATGCGCTCCCGGGCTTCAAGGAGGTCAAGCCCATGGTGTTCAGCGGGCTCTACCCCGTGGACAGCAAGGACTACAGGGAACTTCGTGACGCCCTGGAGAAGCTCTGCCTCAACGATGCCTCCCTGCACTGGGAACCGGAGACCTCCGATGCGCTGGGGTTCGGTTTTCGGGCTGGCTTTTTGGGCCTCCTGCACATGGAGATCATCCAGGAGCGGCTGGAGCGGGAGTATGACCTTGACCTGGTCACGACAGCCCCCAGCGTGGTCTACCGGGTTGACGTCAAGGAAGGTCCCCAGATCGAGATCCATTCTCCGTCCAAGCTGCCTCCCCTGGGGGAGATTGTGGCGATCCGCGAGCCGATTGCCCAGGTCGTCATCCACGCCCCGGACACCTATGTGGGACCGGTCCTCAAGCTCTGCCAGGACCGCCGGGGAAAACAGGTCGGGTTCGAGGTTCCCAGTCCCAAGCGGGTCATCCTGACCTACGACATCCCCTACGCCGAGGTGGTCTATGACTTCTTCGACAAGCTCAAGAGCGTCAGTCGGGGGTACGCCTCGATGGACTACGAGGTGACCGAGTGGGTGGCTTCGGACCTGGTGAAGCTCGATGTGCTGTTGAACGGTGAGGTGGTCGACGCCCTCTCCACCATCTCCCACAAGGAGGACAGCTACTTCAAGGGTCGCGAGATGACCCGGAAGCTCAAGGAGTTCATCCCCCGACAGATGTACGAGGTCGCCATCCAGGCGGCCATTGGAACCAAGGTCATCGCCAGGACCAATGTGAAGGCCCTTCGAAAGGATGTGACTGCCAAGTGCTACGGCGGGGACATCAGCCGGAAGCGAAAGCTGTTGGAGAAGCAGAAGAAGGGGAAGAAGCGAATGAAGGCGGTGGGCCGGGTGGAGGTCCCCCAAGAGGCCTTCCTGGCAGTGCTCAAGATCGGTGACTGAACCGCGCAGTAGAGGCTTCCGGCTCGCCCTGGGCGTCTTGGTGGGAGCACTGGCCATCCGTGCCTGGGTCGTGGAGCCGGTCCGCGTGCGCACCTCCTCGATGGCCCCCACGCTCCAGGCCGGCGATGTGGTCCTGGTCAGCCCCTTGTTGGAACCCCGGGTGGGGCGTGTCGTCCTGGTCGACGATCCGGATGGCGACGGGCGACAGCATTTAAAGCGCCTGGTGGCCACAGGCGGGCAGGAGGTTGAACTGGCAGCCGGGCAACTCTACGTGGATGGGAAACAGGTCGCCGACACACGGGCGGGGCCAATGCCCGGGGTGCGTTGGATCGATGCCGACTGCCTGGCACACCTGGACGAGCCCATCCTGGAACAGGCGGGTTCAGATCGCTGGTCGGTGCTCCCTGGGGGGAGCCATGGTCGGGAAGTGGTTCCCCTCGGATCGGTGTGGCTGCTGGGAGACAACCGTGGTGCAAGTTCGGATTCGCGTCACTGGGGTGCCGTGTCAGAAGAGGCCGTTGAGGGGGCGGTGTGGGGCATTCTGTGGAGTCGAAGCCCTTGCGGCAATTCGAGACCGGATCGGATAGGGGCGCTACCGGAATCGGTGGGAGGAAATCGGTGGTAAACCGCCGCGGTGACAGCACCCTGAGCAAGCTCATCTGGGCTGGTCTCGTCCTGGCGATGTTGTATGGCGCGGCGACTGTCTACCCGGCGTTCCTGGTCAAGTTCAAGCTCGGCGAGGTGGTCCAGATCATCCTGCTGGAATGGCGGGACCACAACAAGGCCCGAGCCAAGAGCCGGCTCGCGGTCGAGATGAAGAAGCGCGACATTCCCGATTATGTCTACACCGAGGACTGCGAGTTCTTCACCCAGCAACAGGAGAAGCACCTGGATTGTTGGTGGGAAGTCGACCTGGAGCTCTTCGGGTACAAGCGGACGCTGGACTTCAGCGTCCACAAGTACTTGGATGCCAACGAGAACGCTGTCTGGGTTTACGAAGATTGAGCCCCCCTCGCACTCTCAGCGACAGGACTGATCCCGATGCAGAGTCTTCTTGACGAGCGCGACCTTGGCCGCAGCCTGTCCCGGCTGGCACACCAGATCGTCGAGGACACCACCGAGAACTGTTCCCTGGCGTTGGTGGGAATCCACAGCGGAGGTGTCACCCTGGCCCACCGGCTGGCCCGGGAGATCCAGGCCGTAGAAGGGGACCCCCCACCCGTGGGAGAGGTCGACATCACCCTCTACCGTGATGACCTCTATACGGGACTGGAGAAGCCGGTTCTAGGGGACACACGCATCCCCTTCCAGTTGACCGGGGCCACGGTGGTTCTGGTGGACGACGTGCTGTTCACAGGGCGGACGGTGCGGGCCGCCGTGGACATGTTGATGGACTATGGACGGCCAGCGGTCATCCGGCTGGCGGTTCTCGTGGACCGGGGCCATCGGGAACTTCCCATCGCTGCGGATTATGTGGGCCGGCGAATCGAGACGGCAAAGAGCGATCGCGTCCAGGTTCACCTGGTGGAAGCGGGGGCGTCTACGGACCACGTGACCCTGGAGGCTCGGTGAGTACGGAAGCGCCCATGACTGAGGAGACCAGCTGGCACCGGAAGGACATGCTGGGGCTTCGGGACGCCGAGGCCTGGGAGATTCAGCGAGTCCTGGACACCGCCGAACACTTCCGGGAGATCTCGCGCCGGCGCATCAAGAAGGTGCCCACGTTGCGCGGGCGCACCGTCGTGACCCTGTTCTTCGAGAACAGCACCCGGACCAGGACCTCTTTCGACCTGGCGGCCAAGCGTCTGAGTGCGGACACTCTGGGCATCAGTGCCTCCACCTCGGCGGCGTCCAAGGGGGAGACCCTGATGGACACCGCCCGGAACCTCAACGCCATGCGACCCGATGCGGTGATCATCCGGCATTCCTTTGCTGGATCGCCGCACATGCTCGCCCGGGCCTTTCCTTTTTCCGTGCTCAATGCCGGTGACGGCATCAATGAGCACCCCAGCCAGGCGTTGTTGGACATGCTCACCATGCGGGACCAACTCGGCGACCTGTCAGGGAAGACCGTGGCCATCGTCGGGGACGTCTACCACTCCCGTGTGGCTCGCTCGAACATCTTCGGTCTGACAACGATGGGGGCAAGGGTTCTGCTCGCAGGCCCTGGCACCATGTGTCGCCCGGAGATGGAGGAACTGGGGGTGGAAGTCCGTCACAGGATCGACGATGTGCTGGAGGAGTCGGATGTCCTGATGATGCTTCGCATCCAGCGCGAACGACTGGCGCCCGGGATGCTGCCCAGCAGCCGGGAGTACGCAGCCCACTATGGTCTGGACCTGGCGCGGTTGGCCCGGGCGAGCGAACGAGTGCTCGTCATGCACCCCGGACCGATCAACCGTGGTGTTGAGCTCGATCCAGAGGTGGCGGATGGACCTCGTTCGGTCATCCTGGACCAGGTCACCAACGGGCTCGCTGTACGAATGGCGCTCTTGTTCCTGCTCCTGGGCAGGGGCCAGGAACCGCCACCGGTCGAGGAGGGGCCATGAGTCGTCTCCTTTTGACGGGTGGACGGGTGATCTGTCCAGCCACGGACACGGACCGGGTGGCAGATGTCCTGTGCGAAGACGACCGCATCGTCGCGGTGGGGGGCTTCGATCCTGCCGGGGTGGATGCTGCCAGAGTCGACTGCTCGGACCGGGTTGTGGCACCGTCGTTGGTCGACCTGGACGCACTCCTGTGCGATCCGGGGGAGACCTGGCGAGAGGACCTGAGTTCCGGCACGACAGCAGCGGCGGCCGGGGGCTACACGGCGGTCCTGGCGTCTCCGGCAAGCCGTCCGGTGACCGATGACCCCGCAGTCGTCCGGGACCTCCTGGATCGATCAGCGGAGCTGGGCCGAGTCCAGGTCCTGGCCACCGCAGCCTTGACCGTGGGCTTGAAGGGTGAGGCGCTCGCCGAGGTCGGTCTGCTGCTCGAAGCCGGGGCTTCGGTGGTGGGTAATGGGGAAGCCCTTGTCGACAACAGCGCGATCTTGCGCAACGCGTTGCTCTACGCACGGCCCTATGACCGTCCTGTCCTGCTGCGGGCTGGCGACCAGGCCCTGGAGGCCACCGGTTCCATGCACGAAGGGAAGGTCTCGGGTCGGGCTGGCCTGCACGGGATGCCGGCGGCGGCCGAAGAGTTGGGGATTGGGCGACTGATCGCTCTTGCCCGGAACACAGGGGCGACCGTCCACGTGACGGGCCTGACAACAGCCCAGGGAGTCCAGGCACTCGACAGGGCCCGGTCCGAAGGCCTCCAGGTCTCAGGCTCTACTCACGCACTGCACCTGTTGCTCACCGACCAGGCGGTCCTGGACAGCACCTACGACACCCACACCCGGCTGCACCCGCCTCTGCGATCGGAGTCGGATCGGCAGGCATTGCTTTCCGCCGTGAGGGACGGAACTCTCCTGGCCGTCACCAGCCAACATTGCCCCTGGACTCGCGCGGAGAAGGAACTGGAGTTCGAACGGGCCCGGCCGGGAGCGGTGGGCCTGGAGACAGCCCTGGGGACCGTGCTGGCGGCGATCGGAGACCTGTCCACGACCCTCCGGGTGCTCTCGGCTGGACCGGCCAGCGTCTTGGGTCTGGACCGGCGCGTCTCGGAGGGGGCCCCGGCAGAGCTGGTGGTGTTCGATCCAGACGGCGCCTGGACCGTTCAGCCGGATGCTTTCTGCACCAAGGGTCGAAACACACCGTTGGCGGGTCGCTCCCTCCCAGGCCCTGTTCTCAACACCATCCACCGGGGACGGGTGGTCCACGGACCGGAGCCAGTGATAGGTTGAGGATTGTAGAGGCCTGAGCCCATGGATTCGGGCCATCCAGGAAAGCCCACGACGCACCACTGGTCGTCGAAGCGGCTCCGGGAAAGGAGTTTTTCGTATGCAGCGCGTTCCCATGACCCCCGAGGGTCACAAGAAGCTCGAGGATGAGTTGCGGCTCTCCAAGTCCGTGCTTCGACCTCGGATCGTCCAGGATATTGAAGAAGCCCGAGCCCACGGTGATATTTCCGAGAACTCCGAGTTCGAGGATGCCAAGCACCGGCAGGCGATGCTCGAGGGGCGCATTGCGCACCTGGAGTCCCAGCTTGCGGCCGCAGAAATCATCGACGTCAGTGAGTTGACGCCCTCCGAACGTGTCGTTTTTGGCACCCGCGTGGAGTTCCTCGACGCGGAGACAGAGGAGGAGCTTGCCTACCGCATCGTCGGGACCGAAGAGGTCGACATCAAGGCAGGGCTGATCAGCTTCAGTTCACCCATTGGACAGGCCATGATCGGTCGATCCGTGGGAGATGAGGTCACTGTCCGGACCCCCAAGGGTATGCGCACGTTCGAGATCCTCGAAGTCCACTACTCTTAGGAAAAGACATGACCGAGCAGAGCCCCGCCCAGGAGGCGGGCCCGGCCCCGGTGACCCCGGAGATCGCGGAAGTGGTTGAAGGTCCCGCGAGTCCGATCGCGGGTTCTGTCGCAGCCCACCTGATGGCGGTGCGAGACACCCTTCTCTGGTCCGTTCGAGAGGATGGCAGCCACCTCTGGGAGGCCCGCTGGCTGGGCGAGACCTGTCTGCCCCGCCTGTCACGACTGCTTCCCCAGGTAGACGAGGGGGTGGCCAAGCTGTTGGGCCAGGCCTGTGACCACCTGGCAACGCTCGTCGACCTTGCCTGGTTTGAGCGTACGGAGCCCATTCGCACGGTCATCGGGCTGGTGAACGATGCCCTGGACCGCCTGGAACCGGTAAGGCCGGAGTTCCGCCCCAAGGCCCTGCTGGTCAGCGGGGCCGAGGGAGCGTCCGTCGAGGGGGAGGAAGAGGAAGAGCCCAGGCGGGGGCGAAGGGACTCGCGACGGAAGAAGGGCTCTCGGGCAGCCCGTACCCTGGAGGTACCTCCACGCAAACGACCCAGCTCTCCACACCTTCCACCGGCCCCCTTTGGTGCGCCGAACGCCTCCGGTCGTCCCCTGACGGCCCTGGTCGGGGTCGACGCTGGCCTGGTGAAGGCACTGGCGGAAGTAGGCATCGAGACCATTGCTCAGCTGCTCCGGCAGCTTCCTGTGGATGTCGAGGCGCTCTCCCTGGCGGATCTCGAGGAGGAGATGCCTGAAGACGGTGCCACGGTGGCCATCCGGGGCAAGGTGGTCGTTCGTTGGCGCACCCTGCTGCCCGCTGGTGGGAAGGCGCAACTCCACCTGCGTTGGGGAGAGCACGTGCTCCGGTGCAGCTGGCCCGAGCGTTGGCCTCATGGCGCGGCCTACACCCTGCCCGACGATGAACTGGTGGTCGCTGGCACCTTGCGACATGTCGGAGACGACCTGGTGCTTGAGAACGCATTGCCCTGGAAGCCCGGCAAGGATGACCGGGTCTGGCGGCCCCGCTATGGGCTGGCGGGGATTGAGGACCAGGACCTCTGGTGCCTCTTGCACGAGGTGGCGGGAGTAAGCCTGCCACGGCTGATCGACCCGGTTCCTCGGGACCTGCTGGCAAGCGTTCGTATGCCTCGGATGGGAGAGGCCTACCGGGACCTTCACCAGCCTCTGGGTCCGAAGGGACGAGGGCGCTCACGGCTGGTGTTCGACGAGTTCTTCACCTACCGATTGACCCAGTCTGCCACCAAGGTCGTCCGGCCCAAGGGCATTGCCCACTCGGTCTGCCACGACCTGCTCAGCCAGCTCTGCGTCCAACACGGCATCCAGCTGGACGACCAGCAGGAACGGGCTTTTGACGATGTGCGCCGTGACCTGGGGAAACGGGTGGCCATGGTGCGCCTCCTCCAGGGCGATGTCAGCAGCGGCAAGGCGCTGGTGGCCCTGATGGCTGCTGTCATGGTGGCCGAGGGGAGGTCCCAGGTGCTCTTCCTGGCGCCTGATTCCCTGGCGGCGGAACACCGCTACATGTTCGCAGAGCCGCTGTTGCGGAGTGTGGGATTGGTGCCACACCTGTTGGGGAGGGAGCCGAACAAGGCGCAACTCGATGCTCTCCGGCGAGGCGAGGCTCACATCGTGTTCGCGAGCCGTGCCTTGATGGACCGGCCGGATGGCCTGCCGGAGTTCAAGAAGCTCGGACTGGTGGTCGCCGAGGAACGGCAGTCTTTCGGCACGGTCACCCTGGCCGACCTGGGACAGGGCAAGTTCCATCCTGACCTGCTCGTGGTCACCTCGGTGCCCATTCCAAGCAGCCTGGTCTTCACCCTCTTTTCCTCCTATGACCTGACTGTTCTTCCCCCGAGCTCTTCGAGCCGGGTCTCGACCGAGGTCGTGCCCCCGGACAGGCGCCAGAGGGGTTTTGAGGTCATCCAGGAGACCCTGGCTCAGGGACACCAGGCCTACATCGTCTTTCCACTCAGCCAGGGTGCAGACGTGGTGGATAGGGCCCGGGGAACCTCCCTCGCGCAGGCCCTGGCCAATGAGGCCCTCGATGGCGCCCGGGTGGCGCTCTACCACGGCAGCATGAGTCGTGAGGAGCGCCTCCGGATCTTCGAGGACTTCCGAAGCCGCCGAATCGACGTGTTGTTGGCCACCACGACCATTGAGGATGCCCCAGAGGTCACCAACGCCACAGCCATGATCGTCGAGAACGCCGATCGCTTTGACCTGGTCCGATTGCATCGGCTCCGAGGGCACGTCTCCCTGGGGCACCAGGAGGGTCGCTGTGTGCTGGTGGTCTCCCAGGAGCCCGATCAGGCGGGACAGCGAATCGTCGACCTGGTGGCCTCGGAAGAAGACGGGTTCGCCATTGCAGAGCAGGACCGATTGGAGCGAGGAGATGGAGAGCTCCTGGGCGGCCGCGTCTCCGAGCTTCCTGTGTTCGAGATCGGGGACCCGGTCCAGGACCGAGACCTCTTTGTCCGGGCTCGCAAGGCAGCCATCCAGTTGCTGGTCAAGGACCCCGAGTTGCGTCAGAGGGCCCACCGGGCACTGGCCCGGCAGATCCATGGCCTCCCGGAGCCCGAGGAGGGGGACCACGGGGGGGATGAGGGCGAGTCCGGTACCCGGAAGAGGCGAAGACGTCGTCGGCGGTCGGGACGTCGATGAGCTTGAGGACGCTGCCTGACCCGCCCGCGGGGACCCTGATGAACCGATCGGCTTTTCGGGTCCTGTTCGGGGACACCGATGCGGCCGGGATCGTCTACCACGCCAACTACCTGCGCTGGTGCGAGGCCGGGCGAGGCGAGTTGATGAGGGATGCGGGGGTTTCTCTTCATGGACTGATCCGGCAGGGGGTGTTGACCCCGGTTGTCGAGGCCCAGGTTCGCTACCTCATCCCGGTCCGCTACGATGACGTGGTCGAGGTGGTGACGTGGGTGGAGCGCTTGCAGGCGGCTTCGGTCACCTTTGCCCAGGTGATTGAGGTCCAGGGTGAACGGGTCGCCCTGGTGCGGATCAGCCTGGCCTGTCTGGGGCCGGACAAGCGACCTGTACGCATGCCTCCTGAATTGGAATGCTTCCGCCCCCCCCAACAGAGCGGATAGAACTGGGTCCGTGCCCTGCGCAAACCAGACCATTCAAGTTGATGTGCCGCCGGAGAGATTCCTGGCCGTGCTCACGGACTTCCACCGGTACCCGGACTTCCTGAACCACGTCCGGGCCACCCGGGTCCTTCGGGAAGAGGAGGCGGCCTGGGAAGTGGAGTTTGAACTCAACCTCATCCGTCCTGTCCGATACATCCTGCGGTTGGAACAACTCGCTTCCAACGGGCTCAAATGGTCCCTGGTCTCGGGGCTCTTCCGCAGCAACGATGGCAGTTGGACCCTGGAACCCATGGATGACGGGAAGGGGACCCGAGCCACCTACACCATCGACCTGCAGATCGGTGTCTTTCTCCCCGGTAGCCTCGTGAACACGCTGGTGGGCCGAGAACTGCAGGACATGCTTCAGGCCTTCAAGCTCCGTGCCGAGTCCGCCTGAGAACCAGACCCAAAGGCCGCGCGGGTCTCCAGAAACCGCTCCAGTCGATGGTTGATGTCCTCAGGCTGTTCGATCAAGGCCGCATGTGAGCCTTCCGCCAGGATCATCAACTCCGCGTCGGGAATCCTCGTGGCCATTCTTCGGCTGGTCCACAGGGGGGTGAAATTGTCTCTTTCGCCAGCGATCACCAGGGCAGGGACCTTCAAGTCACCCAGTCGCGGAAAGAGATCGTGGCAGTGGGCTTCCCACACCATGGCCAGGAAGAGGTGGGGATCAAAGGCCGCCAGGTGCTCCAGGTAGGGCTCGAAGTCTTCGCGGCCTGCATAGTGTCGATCGAGTTGTCGCGTCAGCAGGGTGAATTGCCAGGAGATGGGGCTGCCCACCAGGAGTCGGGTGATGTCGTTGAGCCGGCTGCCGGCATGGCGGGCAAGCAACTGGATGCCCCTGAAGACGTAGTAGGACAGCGAGGTGTCGTGGAAGGTGTCGAGGACACGCCCGGCCGTGCCCAGGATCGGGACGACGCCTGCGACCCGGTCTGAATGGGACAGGGCGTACTCCAGGATCACCTGGCAGCCCATGGAGTGGCCGAGCATGACGGCAGGCCCCAGGTCCAGTTCCTCCTGGATTCGACCCAGATCTCGGGCGAAGGCCTCGATGGTGACGTCGACCTGGTCCGGTCGTTCGGGCTTTTCGGACTGGCCGTGCCCCAGGTAGTCCCAGACGACGACTTGGAACCGATCCCGGAAATGTTCGACCACGAATTTCCAGAAGAAAGTGGAAACGCCCAACCCGTTGCAGCAGACGATCGCCGGTCCGGTTCCAGCACTGCGCCAGTAGAGCTTCAGCCCGGATTCTCCCGTGACGAAGCCACTCTCAGTTCTGCCAACGCCCATAAATCCGCGGGTCCCGTGACAAAAAAAAACTAAACCGCCACTAACGCTGACCGAGCGGTTCGCCGATTACCTGGGCAACGAGGACATGGTGCATTGTCCACAGGAGGTCATGATGGATACCATAAGCAGTATGAGCCGGTGGGTCCGACCCTCTGAAGAAGAGGCAGACGAAATGCGTGAAGCCCAGGAGGCTGAGCGCAAGTACCAAGAGCGAGCCGATGATGAGCGACGTGTTCATCAGCGCGTTCGGCTCGAGGCCGAGGTCACTGGTACTTCTGAGACCAACTTCTTCACCGGCTTCACCGAGGACATCTCCATGGGTGGGCTGTTCATCTCCACCCACTGCCCCCCAGCGATGGGCACGCGGATCGAGGTGGCGATTGGTCTCAAACCCGAACAGGTCATGTTGCTCCAGGGCGAGGTGGTCTGGCACCGGGGAAGTGGTAGCGATGTGGACGGCTGCGGTGTTTCCTTTGTCGAGATGACTGAAAAGCAGACCAAGGCCATTGTGGACCTGCTCTCAGAACTGGGTCGAGAGCCCCTGTTCTACGACCTGGAGCGCTGAGCCCAGGTTCCAACGACAGCGACTGAAACTTACCTGGTCGCCGCGCCGACCCCGCTTAGCGGGGGAGGACGTGGTGGGCACCAGGGAGGGGGGCGTCGCGGTCCGGGTGAAGTCTCCCTTCACCTTGGCCGCGACGCGGTCCTTTTGGCCCCCTGTTGCAGGGGGTCGCGTACACTCTGGGGGTGACCCGCAGCCTCTCGGACTGAACTCTGCGCGGTTCCCGCCGGACTCTCGTACTCATATCGGTGCTACTGGCAGCGTTCTGGCGGTTGTGGCTCGGGGCCCACTACGCCGGCTGGGAAGAGAGCGACTACGGCAACCTGGCCATGGTGCGGGGTGTGCTCGACGGCGGGTTCCTGCACTACGACATGAATCACTTGCCGCTGTACTACGGCCTGTCCGCGGCAGTGATGGCCGTCGTGGGAGATGCGGTGCTGGCTGCCCGAGGCGTTGCACTGGCTTCCGGACTCGCTGTGGTGGGCCTGGGGGTGGCTCTGGCAGACCGGCTGTATGGGAGGCGGGTGGCCTGGACTGTGGCCCTGGTGCTGATCCTGCAGCCAGAACTGGCGCTGCAGAGTGCTTCCAGTCTGCGAGAGCCTCTCTACGCAGCCCTGCTGCTGGGGTCGCTGACGCTGGCCACCCGTGAGCGCCTGGGGGGAGCGTCCTGGCTGGCAGGCGCGGCCTTCCTGACCCGCATGGACGTGTTGGTGGCCTGGAGTCCTGCCCTGGCGCTGCACGGGATGGGGCGTCGGCCTCGATGGCAGCGCCTGGCTCTGGGCCTTGCCCCGCTGGGACTCCTGGTGCTGGGATGGTCGGCCTACTGTCGGCTGGACCATGGAACCTGGGCCTTCTGGGGTCACAGCGTGGCGGTGAACCTGGAGACCGGCGGTGTCGAGGAGGCTGTTTCCCTCCTGGACCGGGTGGTTGGCGGTTTCATGGTCAGTCTGCGGCTGCTCGGGGAGGTGCTTCCATCCCGGATCGGCTGGGGTATCTGGGTCTGTGTCCTGGCGGGCCTGCTCACGGGGCCATGGCGCAGACATGATCCTCGCCGGACCCTGAAGGTGGCTGCTGCCGGGCTGCTGGCCTTCTGGCTCGGAATCGGTTTCCTGGCCCAGCATGACCCGGGACACAACCTCTACTGGAAGTGGTTGCACGGGGTGTTGCCCTTCCTGGTCCTGGTCGGCCTTCCCGTGCTCTGGCAGGTCGCGGATCGCCTGCGTCCCGTCCTGGGTGCCTCGGGGAGCTGGGTGCTGGTGGGACTGGTCCTGGGACAGGGGGTCACCGCCATGATCACCGAGACCTTTCGCCAGCTCCAGGTCTCCGAGGAACTCTATGCACCCCAACTGGAACTCGCCCGGTGGATCGAGTCCGAGGTTCCCGAGGACCAGGCCTTGTTGGTGGACAACATTCCCGGCTGCTGGCTGGACCGAAAGGAACACCCGCGCACGCTGTGGTCCTGGATGGACGTGGTGGAGGAGCTTCGGGATCCTGAGTCCGGGGAGATTCACGGGTGGACCACCGAGGAGTTCGGGGAATGGTTGGTGCAGGAGCGGATTCGCTACGTCCTCTGGTTCCAGGAGGACTGGACCCAGGCACCGGTGGTGGCGCCCTGGCTGGCGCAGGAGCGGGTGCACGACCTGGGACGGCGGCAGTTGCGTCCGCTGCGCAGCGAGTGGCGCTATGGCTGGGTCTTCTACGAGGTCCTCGACGTCCCGGTCCCTGGTGTCGAGACCCGGGATGGTGTGGAGGAGGCGGCGACGACGCCCTCCGGGCAGGGTGAGGGGGTCTCAGGCGTCGAGTGACAACCACTCTCGAGGCGTTAAGTCGGGGTCGGTCATGGGGGAGTAGCTCAGCTGGGAGAGCGCTGCGTTCGCAACGCAGAGGTCGTGGGTTCAAGTCCCATCTTCTCCACCA
>CAZMNK010000009.1:0-1441 GCA_964567625.1 uncultured Enterobacterales bacterium
TTCTGGGCCATGGGAAGGATGGCAGCACCCTCTGGATGGCGATGGAATTGGTCGAGGGGAGGACCTTGTACCACTGGATGAGGGCCCATGGTCCGATGCAGCCCCGACAGGCAGTGGGGGTGACTCTCCAGGTCTGCGAGGCCATTGCCGCGGCCCATGAAGAGGGCATCATTCACCGGGACATCAAGCCCCAGAATGTCCTGGTGGATCGGTTGGAACACTGCAGGGTGGTGGACTTTGGAATTGCCCGGATGGTGGAGGACCCGGGCCGGATCACCCGAACGGGAATGACCATGGGTACCTATGGCTACATGTCCCCGGAGCAGCAGAACGACGCCAAGCGGATCGACTCGCGCACGGATGTCTTTTCGATCGGAGCCCTGCTGTTGGCTCTCCTGGTCGGACGGGACCCGATCCACCCCTTGAAGGACGTGACCCGCTTTGGAGAGAACATTCCGGAGTCTCTCGTGTGGCCGTTGACCCGGGCGGCCTTGCCCGACCCGGAACATCGCTACGAAAGCGTCGACAGGCTGGCGCGAACACTTGCCCATGCCCAGGACCTGTTGCCAGCGCTCACCCCGGAAACACCCTCCCTGCATCTGCCCTTTGAAGAAGCCTCATGAACAAGGTCTCGCGAGGTCCTGGTCTGCGTTACCTCTTCCAGGCTCGCTGCGGGTGGACCACGGGGTCATGAGAACACACCGCAGAACCTGATCCGGCTCGGACCGGCGGAGGAAAGCGAGGATGAGCAAGCACAATCAAGGTGTGGACTACGAGAACTTCAATGGTGGTCTGTCCCGCAAGGTGCTGGTCGGTGACCTGGGGGTCCCGTTTCGGGAGATCCCCTTGAGCACCGGCGAGACCCAGCGGATCTACGACACCTCGGGGCCCCAGGGGATCGATGTTCGGAAGGGACTTCCGAAGCGGCGAGAGGCCTGGATTGCCGAGCGCCAGACCCGTGGGGATACGAATTTCAGCCAGCTTCACTATGCCCGCAAGGGGATGGTCACCCCCGAGATGCGCTTCGCCGCCATTCGGGAAGACGTGGAGCCGGAGTTCGTTCGCCAGGAGATCGCAGCAGGCCGGGCGGTGCTCCCGGCCAACCGGCGTCACCTGGAACTGGAGCCGATGCTCATTGGCCGAAAATTCCTGTGCAAGGTCAACGCAAACATCGGGAACTCGGCCGTCACCAGCTCCATCGAGGAGGAGGTGGAGAAGCTCTCATGGGCCGTCCGCTGGGGTGCTGACACGGTCATGGACCTGTCGACCGGACAGGACATCCACGAGACCCGGGAGTGGATTCTTCGGAACAGCCCGGTCCCCATTGGCACCGTGCCTATCTACCAGGCCCTGGAGCGGGTAAACGGGCAGGCCGAGAAGCTGGATATCGAACTCTTCCTGGATGTCCTGAGAGAGCAGGCCGAGCAGGGGGTGGACTACT
>CAZMNK010000009.1:1451-56241 GCA_964567625.1 uncultured Enterobacterales bacterium
TTCGATCGCATCTGCGAGGTGATGAAGGCCTACGATGTCACCTTTTCTCTGGGGGATGGCCTGCGGCCGGGTTGCCTGGCCGATGCCAACGACGAGGCCCAATTTGGGGAGCTTCGTACCCTGGGAGAACTCACGAAGATCGCCTGGGAGCACGATGTCCAGGTGATGATCGAAGGGCCGGGGCATGTGCCCGTCCACAAGATTGCGGAGAACATCAGCGAGCAGCAACGGCATTGCCACGACGCGCCCTTCTACACCCTGGGCCCGCTGGTGATCGACATCAGCCCCGGGTACGACCACATGTCCTCGGCCATCGGGGCCGCGCTGATCGGCTCCATGGGCTGCGCCATGCTCTGCTACGTCACCCCCAAGGAGCACCTGGGGTTGCCGAACAAGGAAGACGTCAAGCAGGGGATGATCGCCTACAAGATCGCAGCCCATGCTGCCGATGTGGCGAAGGGTCACCCCGGAGCCCGGGATCGGGATGACGCCTTGAGCCGAGCGCGTTTCGAATTTCGCTGGGAGGACCAGTTCAACCTGGCGATCGATCCCTCGATCGCCCGGGAGTACCACGACGAGACCCTGCCAGCGGCTGCAGCCAAGACAGCCCACTTTTGCAGCATGTGTGGTCCCCGCTTCTGCTCGATGAAGATCAGCCAGGAGGTCCGGGAGTACGCCGCGGCCCAGGGGCTGTCCGAATCCCAGGCTGTCGAGGCGGGTATGTCCGAGAAAGCCCAGGAATTCCGGGCGGGTCCGGGCGAGGTCTACTCGACGCCCTCCAAGTAGGAATTGAAAATTTCCCAGGAACACGCCGTCTCCAATGCCGCTGCAGCAGGCCGTGCTGATCTCGCAGCGTGGCTCGCAGATCAGCCGGACGATTTCTACGCGTCGGCCAGGCTCCTTCGCTTGCTTCATCAGCGAGACTGGAGCGAGGGCGAGGTTGCAAGGAGAGGCGAAGGTCTGAGTGGATATGGCCGGGCTGTCGCCCGGGAACTCGATGCCCTGGCTGTCGAGAACAACCAGACCACGAACCTGCCGAAGATGACGGGCTGGGATGGCATCGGTCACCGGGGTCCGCCGGTACAGCATCACCCGACATGGTGGCAGGCCGGCCGACACGTCTACGGCTCGGGGGTCATGGCTGCCTATGGCGAGGACCTTGCGCCCCACCGCTACATCCTGTCGTTGTTCTACCTGTCCTCCCACGTGGGCGAAGGCGGTCACAACTGCCCCCTGGCCTGCACGGCCGGTGCGATCCGTGCGATCCGTGCGATCCAGGCCCTGGGCTCGCCGGAACAGCGGGACCGGTACCTTGCTCGGTTGCTGGATCCCGACTTCGACACCAACTACACGGCGGCACAGTTCCTGACCGAGGTCCAGGGTGGGTCGGACGTGGGGGCCAATGCCTGCGTGGCGGAACCCCAGCCCGACGGGAGCTGGCGTATCCACGGTGAGAAGTGGTTCTGCTCCAACGTGGATGCGGACGTCATCCTGATGTCTGCCCGCCCGGTTGGGGCACCCACCGGCACACGTGGCCTGGCCATGTTCGTCCTGCCGAGCACCCTGGAAGATGGGACCCGCAACCACTTCCAGGTCCGACGGCTCAAGGACAAGCTCGGGACCCGGTCCATGGCCTCCGCCGAGCTGGATTTCGACGGTGCGGTGGCCCATGCCCTGGGTCCCACCGAGACGGGTTTTGTGAACCTCGTGACCCTGGTCATCAACACCTCTCGGCTGTACAACGCCTTCGGGTGTGCAGGAATCGCCCAGCGGGCCTACCTGGTGGCCAGTGGCTACGCCCGACACCGCCGGGCCTTTGGCCAGCCCATCGCAGCCTATCCGCTGGTCCAGGAGACCCTGGCTCTGCTCCTGGCTGATGCAGAGGCGAGCCTGGCGAGCAGTTGGCTCCTGGCTGGAATCCAGGAGCGCCTGGACCAGGGGCTGGCCGACGACACAGAGCGGGGCTTCTTTCGAATCGCCCTGAACCTGAACAAGATGAGGACAGCACAGCAGGGTCTCCAGGCCGTCTGTCGCGGGATCGAGATCCTGGGCGGGAACGGTGCCATCGAGAGTTTCTCTGTCCTTCCCCGCATGCTCCGGGACAGCGTGGTCTACGAGAACTGGGAGGGAACCCACAACACCCTGATGCTCCAGGTCCTGCGGGACTGCCGGCGGATGTCTCTCCAGGAGTCCTTCTTCGACTGGTTGGGGCGATCCCTCGACGAAGACCTGCTCGCTGGGCCTCGCGCGGCCCTGGAAAATCTGCTCCAGGCGCCGGAGTCACTGGCGACGCTTCAGCTTCCGCCAGTCTGTCGCCAGCTTGCCACCCTGGTCCAGCTGTCCGGGCTGTCTTCCATCGAAGACCCGAGAGTACAGGCCCGTGCCCAACTGACACGCCTTCATCACCTGGAAGGCGTCGTGGAACGGGACGCCGCATACCTGGACCGAGTGGGGGAGGCCTGGCAGCAGTGAAGGACCCCCAGCACCAGGAAGGCCTGCAAGTGGTGCTGGCGATGTCCGGATGGCGTGGCTGGATTCTCGATGGAGAGGACCGGGTGCTCGGCGGGCTGGGCGCCCACCATGCTTCGGTCCAGGTGGGGGCCACCCTCGACCAGGTGTTGGACGATGCCGCGGACGCCGCTCGGATCCTCCTGGCAGAGCTCGAGGCAAGAGGCTGCGCTGAACCACGGCCCCTGGCCTGGGATGTCGGGCGGGAGATCATGGCCTTCAGGCACACGACCGGTCGGGTCATCGCCCTGCGGGGGAGGCCTGGGTTGGACGGGAGTGCCGAGACCCCGGATCGCATCGGCGTGTTGCTCCAGGCCATGGAAGGCCTGGGGGGAGCTGCCACGGAAGACGATGTCCTGGGACACCTGGCCGAGGTCGCTGGCGAAGACCTGGGCGATGCCGCGGGAGTCTGGAAGCTATCGGGCGACCACCTGGTCCTCCGGAGCGGTTTCGGGCTTCGGGACAGGCTCCCCCTGGAGATCGAGCCGGGTGACTCGGTGGTCTGGGAGGTCTTGAAGGCTCGTGCACCACTGGTCACGGGGGATGTGGGCAGCGATCCACGATTCCAGAGCCACCCCGCGGACCAGTTGATCCAGAAGAGCGGTGCTCGGGCCCTGGCGCTGCTGCCCTTGCAGATCGCAGGGCGCCACCTGGGTGTCCTGGTGGTGGCCTGGGAGAAGCGGGGACTTCCGACCCGTGGGTTGCTGCGGACGCTGCGCCAGCTGGCAAGCATCGCGGCCGTGGCCCTCGACCGTGCGGCTGCGGCCGATGGCCTGGCTTCGGAGCATCGGCTCCTGGAGGCGGTGCTCGATGCGGTATCCGATGGCGTGCTTGGCCTGGACGGGTCGCGGCGGGTCATCTTCGGCAACCTGAGGGCCCAGCGGATCCTGGGCATGTCCGAAGAGGAGATGACCTCCCAGGGTTGGGCGGATCGGGTCTTTCCCGACGCCGATCAGCGGGATGCCGCACTCCAGTCGATCTTCGCCAGGGAAGCTTCGCATTCTGCTGAGCCGATCGAGGTCACCCTGGAACAGGAGGGTCGGCCACTCCGCCTGATCCAGGTGACCAGCACGCCCACGATGGGGCCTGGCGGAGATCCGCTGGTCCTGGTCTTCTTGCGGGATGTCACCGAGGGTCGTCGAATCAGGGCTCGGGCGATGGCTGAACAGAACTACACCCGCCTGGGTCGGCTCGCCGGGGGCATTGCCCACGACTTCAACAATCTCCTGGGGGCCATTCTCGGGCACGCTGACCTGATTCAGCACTCGCCGGGGGCTGGTGACCAGGTCATCTCCCGGGCTGCAACTATCGCCGATGCAGCTGTGCGAGGAGCCAGGCTGAGCAACCGCCTCCTGGCATTTTCCGGCAGTGGAACGATTCGACCCCAGCAGGTGGATCTGGGCCCCGAGATCGAGCGCACCGTGCGGCTTTTCCGTTCAACCCTTCCGGACAGGGTCACCTTGACCACGCGCCTGTCGCGCACCCTCGGCCCGGCCCTGGCGGACCCGGGACAGTTCTACCAGGCCCTGGTCAACCTCCTGGCGAATGCCAGGGAGGCCGTTGGCGAAGAGGGAGAGATCCGCGTGTGGGTGAAACAGGGGGCTCCACCGGAGAGCCCGACCTGGGAGGCCCCGGACTTCGATCGAAGCCGTTCCTATGTCCGGGTGGCTGTCGAGGACACGGGGCCCGGATTCACTGCGGAGGCCCTGAGTCACCTGTTCGAGCCCTTCTTCACGACGAAGAAGGAAGGACACGGGCTTGGCCTGAGCGCGATCCAGGGAATCGTGTCGGCCCACGAGGGGGCGTTGCATGTCCAAAACGAAGACGGGCGGACCCGGGTGGAGCTCTACCTGCCAGCTGCAGTTTCGGAGTCTGCGGTAGAGGACTCCGTCGCCGAGGACAGTCCACGAAAGCAGGTGATCTGGGTGGTGGACGACGAGGCAGTGCTGCTGGAGTTCATCGAGCTCGCGCTGAAGGCTTACGGCTACCAGGTGGTGTGTTTCGGTGATCCCCAGGAATGCTTGCAGGCCGCTCGAAGCGACACGGAGCCCCCGGACTTGTTGGTGCTGGACGTGATCATGCCTGGCCAGACCGGACCGCAACTGCTTGGCGCCCTGCGTGAGCAGGCCTCCTTTGCCTCCCTGCCGGTGGTCTGGTCCTCTGGCTACTCACCGGACAACGTGGACCTGGGCCCGTCCGATGACGAGGTCGTTTTCCTGCAGAAGCCCTACACCGGCCGGGATCTTGCCGCGACCATCGAGGCGCTGCTGGTCGTCGAGTAGGGGGCTTTACTGCAGTCCCAGTCGGCAGTCCCGGTTGTCGTCGGTCACAGGGTCCTCGTCCTGCTGGACCACGACGTTGTCCGGAACGCGCACATAGGCGACGTTCCACAACTCGGACTGGCTCAGCTGGCGGGTGAAGCTGCGCTCCATGACCCCATCCACATAGAAGCGGACGGTGGCGTTGGTGGCACCCCCGCCATTGTCCTTGAAGAAGTAGACCTGGGTGTAGTACTCGCCGTCCTGGGGGTCATCGATGTTGATGTTCTCGGGGCCGAATCCGTAGCGATCATCAAGGTCCAGACTGCAGTCGTCTCCTGCGTTTGTCAGTTCTCCCCAGTTGGGGTTGGGGTTGCAGTAGCAGCAGTCTCCAGGGATCAAGTAGAACTGCGAGGTGGGCCCATCGAGAACATGCAGGTCCAGGTCGGTGTTGTTGGTGTCCCAGACCAGCTCGATGTGGATCAGGTCCTCTGGAATGGCCTCGATCACCTGCTTGGTGGGGGCTGAGGCCACCCCGGCGTCGTTGATGACCTGGAGCTCGGCCCAGTAGGTTCCAGCCACGTCGACCTGGAAATTGACGGTGCTTGCAACGTCCGCGTTGAGCTCGGCCTGGGAGCCGTCCGGGAGCTTGGTCAACGACCAGGCGTAGTTGATGATGGCGCCGCCGTTGGGGTCGTAGCTGCCGCTGCCATTCAAGGTGACCAGCTCGGGAGGATCGACCTGGGTGGGACCCTCGATCACCGCCACCGGGTAGGCATAGTCCCCGCCGCCATTTCCGAGCAGGGTGACCTCGACCTCGGGCTCGTCCGGGTCATTGGAGAGGATGCGGAAGGTGCCCTGGTCTCCGTAGACGTGGTCCGGGGTGTAGGTCACGGCCACGTTGGCCACCGTATCGCCGTCCAGGGTGAACCCGCCGGGGTCCCCGACGATCTCGAAGACGCCGCCACCGGTCTGGGTAGTCGAGGACAGGTTCAACGGTCCGTCGCCGGTGTTCTCCACGGTGAAGAACTCGATGGCGCTGGACCCCGGGTCCACACTGCCGAAGTCGATGGAGATGGGATCGACCTCGATGTCCGGCGTGGGGCCGTCTCCACCAATGCCGGTGATCGGGATCTCCAGGGTTTCGAGCCGGGTGTCCGTGGTGCTGACCAGAACCGTGTCGGCGTAGGCCAGGTAGTTGGGCGGTGCGAAGGTCACATTCAACGTCGCCCGCTCGTCCACCTGGAGTTCCAGGGACTCCTCGGCCACGGTGAAAACCGCCCCATCGGTCAGGGCGATCTCCGAGATGGCGATCGGGATCTCACCGGTGTTCAGGAGTTCGATTTCAAGGGTCTCGGTGTAGTCGACAACGACTTCACCGAAATCGAGAAATTCGGGGGACACGGCCCAGTCCGGCTCCAGGGCGCGGACGTTGGTCTCGGTGTCACAGCCGAGCAAGGAGAGAGTGGCGAAAAGAAACATAGGCTGCCAACCTATCCGGACCTTCCCCAGGCCGTCGACGGTTTGGCAGGGTAGAAAACACCATGCCTCGTCTGTTTCTGATGTTCATCGCCTGTACTGGATGCCGATCCTGTGGGGCGCCGGTGGCCACGAACCAGGACTCCCAGGCCCTGGACAGCGCCACGGACACCGTCGACACGGCGGAGACCGCAGAGACCGCAGACACGGCGCCACCGCCCATGTGTGCCCAGATCGAGGTCGAGCCCAACGACCAGCGCACCGAGGCCACCGAGATCGCCCTGACGAGTTGGGCCTGTGGCACCTTCTACGATCCCGAGGAAAACGACTGGGACCACGTGACCTTCGACCTGGTGCGCGGAGACGCCGCAGGCGCCACCTGGGTGGAGATCGATGTCGATGCCTCCAACCGAGCCTCGATCGCCGATCCGGAGGTCATCGTCTATGGGCCGGACCACGAGCCCTTCCTGATCGAGGACTTCGATCGGAACACCGATCCCTACGTGGTCTTCCCGGTCAGTGAGGATGGCACCTGGGACCTGGCGCTCTATGACAAGTACGCCGGGAGTGGAGAGGACTACGGCTGGTTCCTCCGGGCAATCGTTGGCAAGCAACCCCTGAACTGGGATGCGGAGGAGGTGGAGCCCAACGACTCCCTCAGCGATGACCTGGTCGAGGTCACGGATGGGTCGCGGGTCTTCGGGACCGTCAGCGAGACCTATGACCTGGACTGGTTCGTCTTCCTGCCCCAGGCGGGCCAGCCGAACCTGACGCTGTCCCTGCTGGCCAACAATTTCGGTTCCCCCCTGGACGGGCGCCTGGCGATCTACGACAGCGTGGGGAGCAAGCTCGAGGCGGCGACCCAGGGCATCGGCGACAGCTATGACAAGGACCCTGTCGTGTCGGTGCCTCTGGACTCTGCCGAGACCTACTACATCTCGGTCCGAATCGAGACCGACGAGGGAACGCAGACCGGGGGCTATGCCTTCTGGTACGTCCTGGACGTGGAAGTCACCGACGAGGACATTTCGGGGTGAGGGGGCCTTCATGACAACCGTGCTCGCCATCGCGCTACTGGCTTGCGGCGACGACGAAACCGGGACCACCTCCCGGGACACGGGGACCGCGACATTGGACTCCGGGGACACCCAGGACACCCAGGACACCCAGGACACCCAGGACACCCAGGACACCGCCCCTTCCTGTGTGATTGCAGTCAGTGACACCGAGCCCCAGGCCGGCGACGACGATGTGTTCTGGCGAGACCCGCTCCAGGTCTGGTTTGATGGCTCTTTTGATGGCCTGTCCCTGCCGGAACTGCAGCTTGCCGAGGAGGCGGGGGGCACCACCGTGGTTCATGGTGCCAGCTGGGATGAGGGTCTGGCCCAGGTGCTGCTGACCCCTGTAGAACCCCTGTTGCCGTTGACCGACTACACGCTGTCGATCGATGCCTGTGACCAGAACTGGTCGGTGCCGTTTTCGACCAGTGACCTGGGATCACCCGTGGAGGGCGGTGCCGAGAGCCTGCTCGGACGCACCTGGGTGCTGGAGATGGGCAAGGTCACCTGGACCCGCCCGGAGAACGTGGAGGAATTGCTCAACGCCTTTTTCACCGAACCCCTGCTGGTCGGGGTCCAGGCCGTGGATGGGGACACCCTCGATCTGCTGGTGGCACTCGGGCGATTCACGGACATGGAGGGATTCAAGCAGCGGAAGCAAGAGCCCACCTGGGACATCCTGGATGTCGACCTGAGTCATGGGGCCTGGTTCGAGGCGCAGGCCGAGGTCATTCTCTTCGCATTCGAGGAGGTGGAGATCCCGGTCCATCACTTTGCTCTCCAGGGGACCTTTGCCCCCGATGGCACGTCCATTGTCGGGGCTGCCCTGGAGGGACTGATCGACACCCGGAACCTCTCGATGTTGTTCAACCTGGACCAGGAGGACTTCATCTGCACGACCTATGCGGCGGACTACAACCTGGAGTGCACGGACTGCCCGGATGGGGAGTTGCTCTGTCTCGACCTCAAGGGAGAGGACATCCAGGCAGACGAACAACCGGGGCTTACCCTGGTCCGCAACGACGAAGGAGACTCCTCGACGGAATAGGCGGGACGGGTCCTTCGGTGTTCAACGGCCTGGATTTCTGAACCGGACGGTCAGAGCATTCCCAGCAGGCCCTCCAGGTTCTTCTCAATTGTCGCGGCGTCGGCGGGCGTCATTGGATCGTTGTCGGAGAGCGCCCGGAGGGTCAGCAGGGACTGTTGGATGTCCGCCACGGCCGAGTCCGAGAACATCTCGGGTCCCGCGTGATTCATCCAGCGCTCGAAGTACAGTCCGACTTCGGGTCGGTTCAACAGGGCGGGGGCGATCCCCAACTGGTCCTTTTCGCGCATGGCCTTGACCGACAGCAGGGCGCCCTGCATCCAGGCCCCCGCCAGGAGAAGGGGGACCACGTCGGTTCCCAGGTGATCGGCCATGTGGGTCCGGATCGGGCTGTACTGGGCCTGGAGTACCTGGACCCAGGCTTCTCCGGAAATGCCACTTTCCGCCGTGCCCTGCAACATGACCAGCAGGTCCAGGATCGGCCCGTCATCGCGGATGGCCTTCATCCCGTCATGGATTCTCTGGAGCCGAGCAGTGATGGTCTGAGGATCCTGGAACCCCGCTTCGACCATCAGGGCGCCGAGCTCAGCACCACTGCGCGCCGCTGCCATCTGGGCGACCAGGATGTCGGTGTTGTACTGGACGGACCTGGCGTGTCGGGCAAGGGAGGGGCCCAGCCCGTAAGGGGAGATCTGCTGGTGAAAGCGGGCGGGCTCCAGGATCAACTCCACGCCCTCGGGAAGTGGATCGAAAGAGGCCTGCTTTGCTTCTTCCGCCATGGCCGCTTCGGGTTCGATGGCAGGAGCCTGGTCCTCCGCCCCGTTGTCGTGAGGAAGGCTACAGCTCCAGAGCCAGAGGAACATCATTGTGGAGTGCAACTCTCCACCCCCGTGCTGGAAGCACCGAACTGCCCGGCAGGCAGAAGGCCGCACAAGGCCGCAGACGGTGTGGGGTGGGATGACATGGGATTGATGCCCTGGGTACACGGCATTCTACCAGCGCATGCCCGTCGAGGTTCCGGGTCTGGCGAGGTTGACGGGTGGCCCTGTATCCTTGGCGGGTGTCCGAATCGTAAGAGGAGGCAGTACCCAATTGCCCTGGTCAGCGGTCGCCCACGGCTTGATTCTTGGGGCCTTCCTGGTCGTTGGCTGGATCTGGCCGCGGCGGGGGCAGGGGTGGATCACGACGGACACGGTTGTAAACGGAGTGACGGGCGCCATCCTGTTCCTCTTGCAGTTGTTCGCCCTGAAGCCCCTGTCGGCACAGGTCGACTTGGGACTGATCGAACTGTCCGGCTTGGCGCCGATCTGGCTCCAGGCCGTGTTGGCCTTCGTGGCCCTGGACTTCACCCGGTACTGGTTGCACTTTGCGCACCACCGGGTGCCGTGGCTGTGGTTTTTCCACCGGGTTCATCACTCCAGCGAGACCCTTGATGCCACCTCGGGGCTTCGCATGCATGTCGTGGACTTTGTCCAGTTGTGGGCCTTGCCGGTGATCGGTTTCGGTTTGCTGCTGGACACCAGTTCCTGGCCGCCGGCGCTCCTGCCAGCCTTGCTATTGGTCTCCGTGGCCTTTGACGGCTTCCAGCACGCCAACCTCAGGGTCGATCCGGAAACCTCCTGGTTGAGACTCTGGAACAAGCTGCTGAACAACCCTCATTTCCATGCCTGGCATCACACGAACGAGGTGCCCCTGGTCGATGGCAACTACAGCAACGTGCTGATCATCTGGGATCGCCTTTTTGGGACCGAGGTGACGCGCAAGGTCCTCCCGGAGGATTTTGGCATCGAGGCGAGCCAGCAGTTGGAAGTCGGCATCTTGAAACTGCAGCTTCTCAACCCCAGGAATTGATCGGCTTCCTGGTTCGGCCTGCCGGGGCGTGTATGTCCGGAGATCGGGCAGTGGGCTACAACAAGGGGTGTCTTCTCACCCGTCGAGCGATCCGACCGAACCCGGTGACCCGGCCAGGGCTTTACAGGCGCGAGAAGCGGAAGGGGCCGCCCAGCGCCGGACTTCCAACACGCTGCTGACAGACGAGATCAACCGGACGCGGGCTTTTCTGGTCGTGTCCGGAACACTGTCTGTCCTGGGGGCGGGGGCCAGCCTGATGCTGCCCGGAGACCCGACCTTGAAGGGTCTGTTCTGAGGTTCAGTCACCCTCCTGGTGGTGGGGTATACGTGGTTGTACCGACACATCCGCGACCCTGCCCGCTACAGCGCCGACCTGGCGCTCACAGTCATTACGGGATGCAACGTGGCTGGGGTCTCCGCCTGCGCGTACTACGGCTTCTTCTCTCCGTGCCCGATGGTCCTGATGTTGCCCGTGGGGTTCTTCGGCCTGAGTCGTTCCGCCCGATCTGGGATCTGGGCTTTTGCGACGGTCACCCTGATGATCGGCGTTCCCATGGTGCTGTTGGCGGTCGGGGAGGTTCGGGACCACGGCCTTGTCCGCGCCGAGGAACTCTCGTTCAACGCCCGGGTGCTCTATGTCCTGCTGGTCCAGTTGGTGTACAGCGCCGGTTTCATCCTGGCGAGGGGCAGCCGCCTGGCCACGGATCGTGCCGTGGAGGGCATGGAACAGGCCTGGCGTGAGGTGCGAGAACAGGGGTGGGTGTTGCAGGAAACCAGCGAGGCCCTGGAGAGGTACCAGGCTCGAAGTGACGCCGGACCCCTCGCCTTTCAGAGGCTCGGGAACTGGAAGCTCAGTGGACGCATCGGACGTGGCGGCATGGGCGACGTGTACGAAGCCATCCACGTGGAGACCCAGCAGGCGGCGGCCCTCAAGTTCCTGGGCCCCGGGGCTCGGGATGAGACGGGCCTGGGCTTGCTTCAGCGGGAATTCGCCGTGCTCGACGAGCTGAACTCCGAACACGTGATCCGGGTCTACGAGGTCGTGCCCGAGGAACCAGCCTTCCTGGCCATGGAGTTGCTCCGGGGAGAGGACCTGGCGGAACAGTTGCGCCGGGGTCGGAGGCTCTCACTGTCGGAGGTCACCGAGATGGTGAGCCAGCTGGCGGAGGCCCTGGAGGCCGCTCACAAGGCTGGTGTGATTCACCGGGATCTGAAGCCTTCAAACCTGTTCCTGGCTCACCAGGAGGATCAGTCGGCGGTGTGGAAGCTGCTGGATTTTGGAATCTCGAAGCTTCAGAACATCGATACGACCCTGACCCAGGGCCGGATTCTCGGCACACCCGGGTACATGGCTCCGGAGCAATACCGAGGTGAGGTCATCGATGCCCGCACCGACCAGTTCGCCCTGGCGGCGGTGACCTACCGGGCGCTGGTCGGTCGTCGACCCTTCACGGGCCGTGAACTGGAGGTCGTGCTCTACCGGACGCTCTATGCCCAGCCTCCGCGTCCATCGTCCTACTCGAAGGTGCCTCCCGGGATCGAAGATGTCCTGGCCATCGGCCTGGCCAAGAAGCCGGGGCGCCGTTTTGCCACGGTGGAGGCCTATGCCGATGCCTTCGTGATGGCGGCAGAGGGCAGGCCCTCCAAGCACGTGCGAGCCCATGCCGAGCGGGTGTTGGCAGAGGCGCCATGGGGGTCGGAAGAGAAGGTCGAATCACGGACGGATCGACGCCGAAGAGGGGGAGGGCCTCCCAGGTCCTGACCGGGGAAGGAAGGGGCGCCCTCCTTGCATCCGTGCCACACTCCCGCCGTGCGCCTGAAGATCGCTGGTGTTCTGCTTGTGACCGTGGCCTGCCTGGCCTGGGTGCTCTGGGGAATCGACTTTGACCAGGTGAAGGTCTCCCTGGGCAGCGCCCGGTGGATCTGGCTGGTTCCGATGTTCGGCATCTACCTGTGTGCCCATGGCCTTCGCTCCCTCAGGCTGGGTCTCCTGCTGGGCGAACCGGTTCCTTTCTGGGGTCTGTTCTCGGTGACCAGTATTGGATTTCTGGCGATCAACGTGGTGCCCCTTCGGCTGGGGGAGTTTGTGCGTCCCTACCTGCTGTTGGAGGCGCACCAGGTGCCCTTTGGCACCTCGCTGGCGGCCGTCCTTGTGGAGCGTCTGCTGGACATCCTCATGTTGCTGGGCATGCTCCTGCTGGTGGGCTGGGTTGTGGACCTGCCCGCAGAGGGGGTCGTGGTCTCCGGGGTCGATGTGGTCTCCGCTGGTCAGCACCTCACCGGGGCCGTCAGCGCTGTCGGGGTCGGCGGTATCGTGGGGCTCCTGGTTGCGGGACCCTGGGGGTTGGGACTCCTGGAGCGGACCCCGGGTCTGCGGGCTCTTCACCCGCTGGTGGTCTCCTTTCACGGTGGTTTGGGAAGCCTGGTGGCGCGACCGGTTCAGGGCCTGGCTGCGGTGTGTCTTTCCCTGGTGATCTGGTCGATCACCATCGTGGCCGTCACCTGTCTCCTGCAGGCCTTTGATGGCTTGCCCCACACCCTGGCTGCTGCCTTGACCACCTGGTCCATCACCCTGGCCGGGATGACGGTGGCACCCACTCCGGGGTTCTTTGGCGCCTACGAGGCCTTCTGCCTGGCTGGACTGATGATCTGGGGGGTCGACCAGGCCGTGGGGGCGACCTTTGCGGTGGTGATGCACCTGGGCCAGTTCCTGTTCACCGTGCTTCTGGGTGGGACCTTCATCGTCTTGCAGGGACTCAGCCTGCGGACGCTGCTGGAGGACAGTCGAAAGGTCGCCCGGAGCTGAACCGGTCAGCCTGGAATTACCCCCCCGTAGAAGCCCACATTCAGGCCACCGTTCTTGAAGGAGGTGATCTCCTCAATTTCCGGGGTGAGCCGTCGTGCCAGCTCTGGTCGGGGGGTGATCGCCCCGAGGCGCCACCCTGGAAAGGTCTGCCGCAGGCCCTGTCCGATTCGATCATAGAGACCGTTGATCTTCTTCCGGTCGGCCACCCGGATGCCGTAGGGGGGGTTGAGGATCACAAGCCCGGGTGGCAACTCCTCGATTGGAGGCCAGGGTTCATGGAGTTCGCCCTGGAACCAGGCGATCTTCCCGGCCACACCGGCGCGATCCCCATTGGCTCTCGCCGCCTTGATGGCTCCCGGATCTCGATCTCGTCCCATGAGGGGCGCCTCGACCGGGTCCAGCGGTCTCTCGGTCTCAGCTGAGAGGCGGCGCCATAGTCCCTTGGGAAAGGCCGGCCAGTGGACGGCGGGTGGGGTCTTTCCGCGACCGGGGGCGCGATCCTGGGCCATCCAGGCTCCCTCGATCAGGAAGGTGCCCGAGCCGCACATGGGGTCCACGAGGGGCTCATCGAACTGCCAGTCGGCTGCCCGGAGCAGGGTGGCGGCCAGGTTCTCCCGAATAGGGGCCTTGGCGGTCGCCTTGCGGTAACCACGTCGATGCAACAGCCCACCCCCCGCGTCGGCGCTGAGGGTCGCCCGGTTTCCCTGGATCCGGACGTGCACCTGCAGGGGGGCTGGGGGCCGCACGGCCGTCTTTCTGGGCCCACGCAGGGCATCCTGTGCGGCCTGTTCCACCTTGGCGGCCACCGCATCGGGCCGCCGGATCCGTGCTCCGCGAAGGGTGACCTTTGCTTCGATCCTCTGGCCCGGCACGGCGAAATCACGCCAGGGGAGCCTTTTTGCCTCACCGGCCAGGGCCTGGAGAGAGGGTGCAGACACCTCCCCAAGTTCCACGAGCACCCTCGCTGCGGTCCGAGACCACAGGGCCAGGCCAGCGGCATCTTCCAGGTTCCCTGCCAACCGGACACCCCCGGGGATCACCTCGACCCGGGTGTCGGCAAGCTCTGCCGCCTCTTCGGCCACAAAGGCTTCCATGCCAGGAGTGGCGACAAGAAACAGGTTTCGATTGGGATGTGACATCGGGATCGTGGGTGTCTCAGGGGTGCTATCCTGCGCCTCCTCCTCATCTCAGGAGAAGATTCGTCTCATGCTGAACGCTCTGATGCCTGCTGCCCTTGTCCTCCTCTCTCCTGCCGTTGCCGAGGAATACCAGGCTGACGTCGCTCACTCCACCGTTAGTTTTGTGGTCGAGTCGGCCCTGATCGATGCCCAGGGAACCTTCAAGCAGTGGACCGCGGTCGCCAGAGTGGAAGGTGGAGACCTGTCCACCATGCAGTTGGAGGCCTCCATTGACATTGGGGGCATTGACACTGGCATCCAGAAGCGCGACGACCACCTCCGGTCCCCGGACTTCTTCGAGACGGAGACCTACCCCAAGGCGACCTTCAAGTCCCGCAGCGTAAAGGTGGAGAGTCCGGAACGCCTCGTGGTGACCGGTGATCTGACGATCAAGGGGATGACCAGGAGCCTGTCCGTCCCTGTTGCGATCAAGTACGCCGACGCAACCCGGTACCGGCTGGCCGGGGAGATCACCATCAACCGGAACGAATTTGGCGTGGACTACCAGTCCAACCTGAACCCCATCTCAAACGACGTGGCGATCAAGCTGGACGTGAATTTCATGCAGTCGAAATAGGCACTGCTCGGGCGTGTTTCCCGTCTCTGGACCGCCCTTCAGTCCCCCAGGACGGCCTCGCCCAGCAGCCCGACTCGACGCCAGAGGGGAACGGCACCCACCACCAGGGCCGGGACGACGTTGACCGCCCACGAGAGGGCAGCGTAGGCCAGGGCCTGGGCCTCGCCGATGCCAAAGAACCCCAGGACGAAGATGGAGACCGCGGCGGGCCCGGCCGCCATGGTCGGTGGCAGGACGATGCTGGCCAGCGAACCGACAGCCAGGATGCCGGAGACGGCGAGCAAGGGCAGGGCAGTGTCCGCCCCGACGGCTGGTAGCAGGCACCAGAAGGTCACCACCAGGCAGAGGACCTGGCCGAATGCCAGGGCCAGGTTGCAGAAGGCCAGTTTGGGGTGGCCCAGGTGTTCACCGATGGCCCGGAGCGTCCCCTTCAGGCCTTCTCTCAGCACGGAGGGGCGTTCCTCCTGGGGGGCCTCGCCCAGGCGCCGAGCAAGGAAAACGGCGATGGCGGCACCGACCAGGGACCCCAGGGCGAGCATGCTGACCGCACCGGTCGCTCGGGAGGTCGACGTGGCGCCAAGGAGAGAGTCGAAGTGAGGCGCTCCCAGCAGGAGTACTCCCAGCAGGAAGACTCCGAAGGCAAAGGCCTCCAGAAAGGCCGTCAGGCCCACCGCTGAGATCGCCGCCGGCCCGGGCAGGTCTTGTTCGGTCTTCAGCAGGACGATCGCAAACAGGTCGCCAGAGCGCATCGGCAGGACGGTGTTGACCAGGCCGGCGGCATAGCCGATGACCACGACGGGCCAGGCCCGTCGATGGTGTGTCGGCATCAGCGACACCCAGAGCCGGAGTTCGTGCAGTGTCAGTCCCACGGTCTTGCAGGCCAGGGCGATCAGGAGCCAGCCCAGCGAAGCACTTCCAAAGGACTGTGCAATCGCCTGAAGCTCGACCTGTCGCACCAGCAGGACCAGGATCGCGAGCGAGACCAGGGCCTGGACAGTGGGAACTAGGGCCTTGGAACGTGGGGCCACGACGAGAGGCTACCGCGGGTTCCCGAGTCGGCCGTGAGTCCCGCCCAGGTTCCGAAGCCCCCGGGCCTGTTCGGCGCCGGGTAGTGCCAGGGCCCTCCAGGACCAGTTGCCATCCTGGGTTCCTGGCACATTCATACGGGCTTCTTCGCCCAGGGACAGGAGGTCCTGCAGCGGTGCAATGGCGTCGTCCGCAGGGCTCGACCAGGCCAGTTGGATCATGTCCCAGGGAACCCGGGTTCCATCCCCGCCGGTATAGGCCTGGAACGCGGCCCGTGTCTCGGGATCCGCCTGGTCAAACCAGCCTTGCGCCGTGTTGTTGTCATGGGTTCCCGTGTAGACCACCCAGCGGCCATGCTCCCAGGTATGGGGCAGGAAGGGGTGTTCCGGGTCTCCGCCAAAGCCCAACTGCAGAACCTTCATTCCTGGAAGGTTGAATTCGTCCCGCAGCTCGCGAACGGGGGCAGTGATGAAGCCAAGATCCTCGGCGATCAAGGGCTGCTGGCCGAGGGCGGTGAGCAGGGCCCGCCCCGGGGCGTTCAACCACCGGCCCTTCGTGGCGACCTCTGCATCCGGGGGAACCGCCCAGGCGGCCACCAGGCCGCGGAAGTGGTCCAGCCGTGCCCGGTCCACCTGTTCCAGGCAGCGGGCCACACGTGCCCTCCACCAGGCAAAGTCCTCGGCCAGGTGAGCCTCCCACTCGTAGTGGGGATTGCCCCAGAGCTGGCCCTGGGGGCTGAAATCATCTGGGGGTACCCCTGCCTGGTGGGTCGGCCGCCTCCACTCGTCCACACAGAACAACTCCGGACGTACCCAGGTGTCGACTCCGTTGCTGGAGACAAACAGGGGAATGTCCCCGATCAGCGTGATGCTCCGCTGGTCTGCGGCGACCTTCAAGGCCTTCCACTGGCGGTCGAAGAGACGCTGGAGGGCCAGGGCGATGCGAACATCTTGCCCGTGCTCCCGGGTGGCGAGGGCCAGGGCCGAAGGCTCCCGGTTTCTAAGGTTGGCAGGCCATTTTTCCAGGGCTCCGTGTCCTGTGGCCAGTGCATGGAACAAGGCCCAGTCCCGGGCCCAGGGGTTTTGACGTGCCCAGTCCTCGGTTCCCTGGGGATCGGTGGCCCAGAGGCGAAGAGCCGCCTGGTTCAGCAGGGGGCGCTTCCAACTCGCCACCGCTTCCCAGTCCACGCGCTGGGAAGCGTCCGGGGCTGTCACCGGCTCCAGGAGGCCGTCCTGGACCAGGGATTCCACCGACAGGTACGCGGGTTCTGAGGCAAATGCGGAGGGCGACGCATAGGGGCTGTGGTCCCGGCCCAGAACGCTCAACGGCAGCAACTGCCAGGACGTGCAGCCAGCGCTCTCGAGCCACGCCAGCCATTCGTGGGCCGCAGCCCCCAGGTCACCGATCGGTCCCCGAGAAGGAAGAGAGCCAACGTGTAGGAGGATTCCGGCGCGTCGCATGGTACCGGCTGTACTGCGCTGGACCCCGGGTGCCCAGAGGGGTTAGGTGGCTGGCTCCTTTCGTTTCAGGAGAGTCTCATGGCCACCAAGTCCCGCTCCGCGCGCAAGACCGCAAAGCTTGTCGCCAAGCGTCGCCGTGAGCGCGTTCGCAAGACCACCCAGGCCACCAAGAAGCGGAGTGGTCGTCTGAAGCTGGTCAAGGGCAAGGCAGGCAAGTGAGGTTTCATGCCGGGCTGGCCGTGGTCATCGGTCTGTTCGGCTGTACCAGCGGCACCACCGGAGACGACACCTCTGATTGTGAGGCCTGGACCTGCACTTCGGTGTTGGAGATCACCTTTGTCGACGGTCGGACGGACTTCCAGATCGGACTGTCCGGGGAGCAATTCGCCAACTACAACGTGAACTGCCCCGATGGTCCCTCGGTCGGTGGACCGGGCAGCATCGAACACGACTGCCTGGAAGGGGGCCTCGAAGTCCGCTGGCCCGAGCGGTCTTTCCCGGACACCTTTGAGGTCGTGATCGACAACGGGGAGACGACCGCGTACTCGCTTGAGTACGACACGCAGCAAGGTTGTTCGTTGGTCTGCACCTCCGGCGCCTTCACGATCGAGTGAAGGTCCCTGTCCACGTGGTCGCGGGCTTCCTTGGGGCCGGCAAGACCACACTCCTGCTGGAACAGTTGCGGCTCCGGTCGGAGACCGAACGCTGCGCCGTGCTGGTCAACGACTTTGGCGAGGCCCGTTTTGATGCGGATCGTTTCGCAGGCTCGGTGCCGGTGCGGGACATTCCTGGAGGTTGCATCTGTTGCACGGCGCCGGAGGGGCTTGCGCCCAGCCTCAGTGCCCTGATCGCCGGCGAACAACCGGACCGTGTCTTCATCGAGGCCACCGGCCTGGCCCGCCCTGGTGACATCGTCGACACTCTCTCAAGGGGCGGTTTCGGGGATCGAATCGAAATTGCCCCCGTGGTCGTGGTGGTGGACCCGAACCGCCTGGTTCCGTCCCCGCCGCCACTCCTGATGGCTCAGGTGGATGCGGCAGCGGTGCTCATCGCGAACCGTGGTGACCTTGCAAGCCCCGAGGGATTGGCGGCTCTTGAAGCGCTCGTCGAAGGGCACTATCCGCCGCTGTTGGGCAGCTGGAGCGTCACCAGGGGGCAGGCGCCTCTCCAGGCTTTTGATGTCCGCCCCACGAACCCACAAACGGTCTGGAGGCCGGTCCTTGAGTCCGTGGCTGACAGCACTTCGGGGTGGAAGTCGGCCTCCCGTGGCTGGGATGCCGATGTGGTCCTGGACATGGGTGTCCTCAAGAGAGCCTTGAGAGACAGCGACGTGGAGCGGGTCAAGGGCGTGTTTCACACGGACATCGGCTGGTATCGGCTGGAGCTGGCAGGTGGGCAGGTCGAGGCGGTGCCTTCCTCCCAGCGAACCGCAGGCCGGGTCGACGTGATCGGCCTCGAGGGAACCGGGGTCGAGGCGCTGATCGCGGTGATGGATGCGGCCCGCTACGAGGTGCCTGCGGAAGACGAGGTGCCAGTGGTGCGAATCGTCGACCCGGGGGGCTATGCCATCGAGTTGACGCGCCCGGCCTTGGCGGCCCTCCCCGGACAGATCGGCGAGGTGGCCGAGGTCATTCCCGGGCGATCCGGGCAGGGGGTCTGGCTGCGGGAGATCCTGGCCCTTGTGGTGCCTCCCGTGGGATCCACCTTCATTCTGGTGGCCCATGACGGCATGAGCACGGAGCCGGCGCCGGTGGACCAGGTCGGCGATGCGGTGGTGGTCCATGGACTGGACGGTGTCGAGCTGCCCTCGGAAAAGGGTGGCCCCTTTCGGATCCTGGTTCCCCCCGGTGATGGGCAGAGCGTTTGTGGCAACGTCAAGAAGCTGGCACGGGTCCTGATCGCCTCGCCCTGACCCCTCGTGGCCCTCCGGAAACGAGGACCTTCCCTTCGACATCGGGTCTGGTCGCCGGCACGGACGAGAGCACGGTATAGAGATCCGAGGTGGCCCTCGTCGGAGTGGGGGCCCATGGAGAGGTCTGGATGGCCATGCTGCGCGATGACGACCTTGGAATCTGGGTGGATGCCCGGCGAGTGGGGGATGTCACAGCAGTCCTGGAGGGTGAGGCCATGTCACGGGCTCTGGATGGGCTCGCACGACTGGAAGGAGGGGCACTGGCGAACACCGGGGAGGGGCGCCGCGTCGGTCACTTCTGGCTCCGGGCCCCCGAACGGGCGCCAGATGCCCTCGGGGATGACATCACCGGTGCCCTGGAAGCGATTCGCTTGCTGGCCGGCCAGGTTCGTGACCAGGAGACGTTCAAGACCGTGCTCCAGATCGGTATCGGCGGTTCGGCTCTGGGGGCCCAACTGTTGAACGGTGCCCTGGCAGGAGATGGGCTGTCAGTGGCCTTCCTGGACAACACGGATCCCGAGGGCATGGACCGTGTCCTGGCGGGGCTGGACCTGGCGACGACCCTGGTGTTGGTGGTCAGCAAGTCCGGAGGCACTCGGGAGACGCGCAATGCCATGGTCGAGGTCCGGGCTGTTTGTGCGGCCCAGGGCCTGGACTGGCCGAGTCGGGCTGTGGCGGTGACCTGCGAGGGGTCGGTCTTGCACCAGCTGGCACGGACGGAGGGGTGGCTTGGATGCGTGCCGACCTGGGACTGGGTCGGAGGACGCTTCTCGGTGACTTCGGCAGTGGGTCTGCTTGCCGGTGCCCTGGCTGGCCTGGACGTGGACGGCCTGTTGACTGGTGCAGCGGCTGCGGACGCTGCGGGCCGGCGCCCAGTCCGTGAGAACCCCGCTGCACTGCTGGCAGCCAGTTGGTTTGAGGCCACTGAGGGCCGAGCCCGCCGGGCCATGGTCGTGCTCCCGTACCGGGATCGACTTCTCCTGTGGCCTCGCTATCTCCAGCAGTTGGTCATGGAGTCTCTTGGGAAGCGCCTGGATCGCCAGGGCCGGGTGGTGAACCAGGGCCTGACCGTCTACGGCAACAAGGGCTCTACGGACCAGCATGCCTTTGTACAGCAGCTGCTGGAGGGCCCCGATGACCACTTCACGGTGTTTGTCACCACCCTGGAAGAAGGCCGTCTGGGTCCTTCTCCCGAGGTCGAGCCCGGTGTCACGAGCGGGGACTACCTGCGGGGATTTCTCCTGGGGACTCGGCGATCTCTGACCCGGGCGGGCCACCCCAGCCTGACCCTGGTCCTGCAGCGGCTGGATGCCTTCCACCTGGGGGCATTGATCGCGATCCACGAGCGGGCGGTGGGGCTCTACGCCGAGTTGATCGACGTGAATGCCTATGACCAGCCGGGGGTCGAGGCCGGCAAGGTTGCCGCTGAATCGGTGCTGGCGCTCCAGGCCCGCCTGGAAGCTGGTGAGGACCCAGGGCAGGCCCCCGAGGATGACGTCGAGTTCCTGCGAGCGGTGTTGGCTCGGCGGTAGAATTTCCGTGCGGGAACGTCTGTTCCCGTCGTTTGGGATCCCGGGATCGTCCAGGGCCCCCAGTCTCCGACCCCTTCTCTCCAAACCGCTCTTCTGCACTCACGCTCGAGTTCGAAGCTCCCCTGAATTCGACGCGGCACCAAGTTGTCACACAACCGCGTTCCCACCGTTCCCCGCCTCCATTTACAGCGCTTCCCACCCTCAAGAATCGGAGTCTCCACCGATGTCTGTTTCCGCTCGCTTCGCCGCCATTTCGGCCGCCACTGGTCGCACCCCTCGGATCTTCGAAAGGCAGATCGACGGTCAGCCTGTCTCCCGGGTCTCCGACTACTACGGAATCAACACCTTCACCCTGGCCAGGATGGGAGAGAAGATTCCCCGGGGTGTCGTGGACCAACTTGGCAACGCCATCGCCCACGGCGAGAAGCTCGACGCGAGCATTGCCGAGCACGTGGCCCAGGCGGTCAAGGACTGGGCGATCAGTCGAGGTGCCACGCACTTCTGCCACTGGTTCCAGCCGATGACCGGATCAACGGCAGAGAAGCACGATGCGTTTCTCGACTTCGACAAGACCGGTCGCCCGATCGACAAGTTCACGGGCGCCTTGCTGATCCAGAGCGAGCCCGACGCTTCAAGCTTCCCGAGTGGTGGCATTCGGAGCACCTTCGAGGCTCGGGGGTACACCGCCTGGGATCCGACCACGCCGATGTTCCTGATGGAGACACCGAACGGCAAGACCCTCTGCATTCCCTCGGTGTTTGTGAGCTACACCGGTCATGTCCTGGACAAGAAATCCCAGGTCCTTCGCAGCCAGGAGGCCTTGAACAAGCAGGCCGTCCAGTTGCTGGCAAACATTGGCGAAACCCCCTCTTATGTGGTGCCGACGGTGGGTTGCGAGCAGGAGTACTTCCTGCTGGATCGCGCCTACTACGCCCTGCGTCCGGACCTTGCCCTGGCCAACCGCACGCTGGTCGGAGCGGAGCCGCCCAAGGGCCAGAGCCTGGATGACCACTACTTTGGCGCCATTCCTGCCCGGGCCCAGGCCTTCATGCAGGAGGTGGAGTTCGAGCTGTACAAGCTCGGGGTGCCCGCCAAGACCCGGCACAACGAGGTGGCCCCCAGCCAGTTCGAACTCGCCCAGATCTTCACCGATGCCTCCATCGCGGTGGACCACAACCACCTGATCATGGAGGTCCTCCGGAAGGTCGCGGCCCGCCATGACTTCCGTTGTCTGCTTCACGAGAAGCCCTACGCCCTGGTCAACGGGTCGGGCAAGCACTCCAACTGGTCCCTGCGGACGGCGGCCAATGAGAACCTGCTCGAGCCTGGAGACACTCCCCAGGACAACCTCCGCTTCCTGGCGGTTCTTTCCTCGGTTCTGCTCGGGGTCCACCGCTACGGTGGCCTGCTCAGGGCGAGCGTGGCCCACCATGGCAACGACTTCCGGTTGGGCGCCAACGAGGCCCCGCCAGCGATCATCTCGGTCTTCCTGGGGGCCACTCTCACTCGAATCGTCGATGCCCTCTGCGCGGGAACGGTGCTGCCTGACAACCCGACCCAGGCCATGATCGAGTTGGGGGTCGCCAAACTGCCCCAGGTCACCAAGGACAACACGGACCGCAACCGCACCAGCCCCTTTGCCTTTACCGGCAACAAGTTCGAGTTCCGGGCCGTGGGCTCCAACCAGACGCCCGCCATTCCCGTCTGCGCCCTGAACACGGCTGTCGCCGAGGGCATGAGCCAACTGTCCGCCTGGATCCAGGAGTTGGGCGGTGGCGAAGAGGCCGTGCTCAAGGCCATCCAGAAGGCGCTTGTCGAGTCCACCCCGACCCGTTTTGAGGGCAATAACTACGCCGACGAGTGGGTGGTGGAGGCTGAAGGGCGAGGGCTCAAGAACCTGCGCACGGCGCCGGATGCCCTCGAAGAGCTTCGGGACGACGCCAATATTGCCCTGTTCGTGAAGCACGGGGTGCTGTCTGCCGCCGAGGTGGCCGCCCGCTACAACGTGCGCACCGAGCAGTTCGTCACCACAGTGGCCATCGAGGTCGACATTCTCAAGGGCCTCGTGGACACGATGATCCTGCCGGCAGCCCTCGAAGAGCGGGCCGTTCTGGCGGACGCCGTGGGCAAGGTACTTGCCCTGGAGGCCAAGGGGCTGCGGGCCGATGCCAGCATCGAGCGTGAACGCTTTGAGGCTGTGACTCGGCTGGTCTCGGACCTCAAGGAAGCTCGCCAGAGCCTGGACACCGCGGTGGAAAGGGTTCATGGGGCCCCGAACGAGGCGATGGCCTGTGTCCAGCAGGTGGTTCCCGCCATCGAGACCGTGCGCGAGGCGGTGGATGGACTCGAAAACCTGGTGGCTGACGCCCGTTGGCCCCTGCCCAAGTACTACGAGATGCTCTTCCTGCAGTAGCGCCGATCCCAGCTGAAGCTGTCGCTGAAGGCGCCCCCGTCCGAGCTTGATCGGACGGGGGCGCCTGCCACTTCGGAGGTAGGCTGCCGGGCATGCCGGGATGGACGCGAATCGATGTTCTTGGGGTAGCCCTGGCGGTCCTGGCAGCGGGTTTTGTGACGATGGTGGCCCTGGCCACGCCGGTTCCTGCCTCCGATGTGCCGACCTACCTGGCACTTGCCCGCGAAGGTGTCTGGGATGTGGATCCCTGGACCTGGGCCGCCGGGAAGCGCTTCGTCAACGCCGGCCTGGGCTACCAGAGGTTGGCCTGGGCGATCTTCTGGGCGGGTGGGTGGCCGCTCCTGGTTGCTGTGCATGGTCTGGCCGTGGGGGCGGCCCTGGGAGGCGCAGGGTTGCTGGGCTGGCACCGGGGCAGGGGGATCGGTGCGGGTCTTTCGGCGGTCCTGGCGGCGGCTCTGGTCTTTCAGAACCACGCGGCTCGCCCGCAGACGCTGGTGTTTCCCCTGGGGGTATTGGCGGTGGCGCTCCTGGTGGGGAAGGGGGGCACCCGGTGGCGCTTGGGAGCCTGGTTTCTTCTCCTGGCGATCTGGGCGAACCTGCACGGCAGTTTCCTGGTGGGGCTGGGCCTGGCGGCGTCCTGCGCCCTGCAGCGGGGGCGTCGATGGGAGTGGTTGGCAGCCCTGGCGGGTGCCCTGTGTACGCCCTGGGGCCTGGAACTCTTTGTCTACGCCTGGAGCAACAGCAGTCGGCCGGCGAGTCGGGGACTGAACGAGTGGGCCCGGCCTGGTCTGGATAGCGTCGGGCTTCGACTCTGGCCCTCCCTGCTGCTCCTCGCCTTTGTGGGCGCAAGAGGAGCACGGCACAAGCCGACGGAGTGGCTGCCAGTCCTTGGGCTTGGGCTGCTGGCCTGTACCGGTTTGCGCCACGCAGCCTGGGTGGGGGTGGTGGGAGGTCCCCTGCTTGCGGGCTGGCTGCCCACCTCCAACAGTGATGAGGCCCCGCGCTCATGGGGTCTCGGGCTGGGCGCGGTGGGTCTCCTGGTGCTGAGCGGGCTGGTGCGCTTCCTCCCCTGGGTGGCGGGCCCACCGGTGCCGGAACGGCCAGGGGACAGCTGGCTGGAACACAACGCACCGGTGGAGGCGCTGGATGTCCTGGCTGGCGTGGTGGACCCTACCCAGGTCTGCGTCCCCTTCGCCCAGGGAGGCCTGGTGCGTTGGCGTCTGGGGCGGGGCTGGACGGTGCCTGTGGATGTCCGGGTGTGGCTGGCGGACGACGCCTCCTGGTCGGCCTACCTGGAGACGCGGACGACGCCGGGGGAGTGTCCCCTGCTCATCGACCGTCTTCGGGAGCCCGAACTGGAACGGGCCACCAATGGCTGGAAGGAACTCTGGCGGGACTCCCGGTGGACTCTTCGCGTGCCCCGAGGCGGCCTAAACCCAGCCCAGTGATCGGCCATCGGCCTGGTCCGAGTTCCCACGGATTCGGGCGATAGCTGCAGCGATGTCCACCAGTCTCGCGGGTTCATTGCGCTGATCCCGACCGGGGGCCGGGGTCTGGTCGGGGGCGTCGGTCTCCAGGAGCAGTCTGTCCGCAGGCACGGCGCGAAGGGCCTCCAGGGGCCGCCTTGCACCAGCCCAGGTCACTGCCCCCCCAAACGACAGGTGCAGACCCAGTGCGCAGTAGCGCGGCACCAGTTCAGCACCTCCGGAGTAGGCGTGGACCAGGCCCTGCAGGGGACCGTCTTCCTCGAGCAGGTCCAGCAGGGCGCCATGGGCCCGCACGCAGTGCAGGACGACCGGCAGGTCCAGTTGTCGGGCCAGCTCCAGGTGCGCCCGGGTCAAGGCGAGTTGGTCGGTCAGGGGCACGCTGCTCCGTCGGTCCAGTCCCGTCTCCCCCACGCAGACGGCCCCATCGCCGAGAAGCCGGGGGCGGAGATCATCCAGGGCAGTCTGGACCTCGGCGGGGCTCAGGTCGTCGAGTGCCTCGGGGTGCAGGCCATAGCCGATGAGGACCTCTGGATACCGGTCCCGCAGTGCTGGAAGTTGACGCCAGCGCGCCGGTGTGACCCCGGGAACGACCAGGCCGGTGATTCCCGCGTTTCGGGCGCGATCCATCACTGCCGCACGATCGCGGTCGAAGCGGGGGTCGTCCAGGTGGCAGTGAGCGTCGAGCACAGTCGGCTTGTGGAAGGCCCCATTGTAGGCTCCCACCACGCGAGGCGGTGAATGGCCCAAGACCAGACCGGATCGACTCCCCTTGCTCCCGCCGAACGAGGGCCCAGGGGCCAGGGCATCGTGGACGCGTGGTCCTCTTTGCGCGACCAGCCAGTCGCTCCCCTGGCGGGGGGACTGATCAACGCGTCATGGACGGTCGGAGAGCCTCCCCTGGCGGTGATCCAGCGCCTGCACCCGATCTTTGCCCCCGAGGTCAACCTGGACATCGCGGCGATCACCGAACATGTGGCCAGCCGGGGAATGGCCACCCCCCAGGTCCTGGCCACCGACGATGGCGCCCTCTGGACCCTCGACGAGGAAAAGGCCTGCTGGCGAGCTCTGAGCTTTGTGCCGGGCGTGACCCACAACGCGCTGAGGGAGGAAGCCCTCGCGGTGGAGGCCGGTCGCCTGGTTGCGCACTGGCACCGGGCGGTGTCCGACCTGGAGCACAGCTTTGCTTTCGGGCGACCGGGGGTTCACGACACCGATGCCCACCTGGGCCGGCTGGCGACCGCCCTGGCCGACCACGGGGACCACCGGCTGCGGGCCCTTGTGGACCCGTTGGCCGAAGAGATCCAGGAGCGATTTCGGACATGGGAGGGGCGAATGGACGGACCCACCCAGCTTGCCCACGGCGATCTCAAGATCTCCAATCTTCGCTTTGACCACCAGGGACGGGGTGTCTGCCTGCTGGACCTGGACACCATGGGGCCGCTTCCCCTGGACCTGGAACTGGGCGATGCCTGGCGAAGCTGGTGCAACCCGGCCAGTGAAGACACGGACCAGACAGCCTTCTCCTTGCCGCTTTTTGAGGCCTCTGCCCGGGGATACCTGGCCGTCCGGCCGCTTCCGCCCGAGGAGTTGGAGGCCCTGCCCGGGGGCATCGAGCGGATCTGTCTGGAACTCACGGCACGCTTTGCCACGGACGCCCTGAATGAGTCCTACTTTGGCTGGGACCCCTCGGTGGCGGCTGGTCGGGGGGAGCACAACCTGCTTCGGGCCCGGGGCCAGCTCGCCCTGGCCCGGTCCGTTCGAGCAGTGCGGTCCCAGTTGGAGGGGATCCTGAGGTCGTCGTCGAACTGAGGGGCAACAGGGCCCCAGGCGTGGTGTACACGCCGGAGCCGCTGACGGAGTTCCTGGTGGAGGTGGCACTGGGGGCCGGACTGTCCCCCGGGATGAAGGTGCTCGATCCGGCCTGTGGGGAGGGGGCCCTGTTGGCGGGGGTTGCCCGGGCAGCGGAGGGGGAGTTGGCGCTCTACGGGGTCGACGTGGACGCGGATGCGATCGAGGTGGCCCGGACCCGCCTGGCCGCGCCTGGCGCACGGGTGGATTTGCGGGTGGGAGAGAGCCTGGCCCTCGACTGGACGCGGGCATTCCCCGAGGTTCTTGGCGCCGGGGGATTCGACGTGGTGATCGGAAACCCTCCCTACATTCGACACGAGCGCCTGGGGCCGCTGAAGGCCCAACTGGCCAGCGGCTATGAGAGCCACCAGGGTGCAGCGGACCTTTTTGTCTGTTTCTTCGAACTGGGGCTGCGCCTGCTCCGGCCGGGAGGACGACTGGCCTTTGTGGCCCCGAACAAGTGGCTGCGGGTGGGCTATGGCGCGGGCCTGCGCGGCCTGCTCGCTCGAGAGGCCGTGCTGGAGCGGATCGTGGACTTCGGACACGCGCCGTTGTTCCAGGGAACGGATGCCTTTCCCTGTGTGGTGGTGCTGCGCCGGGAGCCACCAGGTCCGGAGACGATGGTGGCGGTGAGCAGGATTCCTCGTGAAGCGAAAGGGAGCCTGCATTCCCAGGCGGAGGGGCACCAGCACGCCGTGCCCCAGACCAGGCTCGGGGCGTCGCCGTGGCGACTGGAACCCCGGGAACTGGACTCCCTGCTGGAGCACATCGCCCAGGTTGGGGTTCCCCTGAAGGATGTGCTGGGTGAACCCCTCCGCCGGGGGGTCCTGACCGGGTGCAACGAGGCCTTTGTGGTGGAACAGGCGACCCGAGACAGGCTGATCCTGGAGGACCCCCGGTCCGCGGAACTTCTGCACCCGGTGGCTCGTGGGCGGGACCTGGGACGCTGGCAGGTGGCGGAGCCGGTACGTTTTCTCATCGCGACCCGGCGAGGGGTGGACCTGGAACGCTACCCGGCGATCCGGGCTCACCTGGAGGGCTACCGGAAGCGACTGACCCCCAGGGTTCCCGGTGCCTCCGGTCCCGGTAGAAAACCGGGCCGGTATGCCTGGTACGAACTCCAGGACACCACCGCCTACTGGCCGATCTTCGAGGGCCCCAAGATCCTCCACACCGACATCAGTTGGCGTCCTGGCTTTTCACGTTCCAGGGAACCGCTGGTGGTGTTGAACTCCGCCTATGTGTGGCCGACAGACGACCTCTACCTGTTGGGGGTGGTCAACAGCCCGGTGATGTGGGCCTGGATGTGGCGCCGTGCGACCCATGGCAAGGACGAGGCCCTGCGTCTCATCCGGTCCTTTACCGAGACGCTGCCCATTCCGGATGCTCCGGCAGACCTGCAGCGAGAGGTGGCGGAAGCGGTCGAGGCCCTGTGCGCCGGGCCTGCTCCCGACCGGGTTGCCGGATTGGAAGCGAGGGTGACCAGCCTGGTGATCCGGGCGTTCGGCCTGGACGATGACCAGGTGAAACTCTTGTACAGCACGGCCCCCCCTCGGATGCCTGGAGGGGTTGGACACCGTTAGCACCGGGCCATGCTTGGAATGCTCTGGATCCTGGTGGGCTGTGACGAGGGTCTCCTGGTGCGTCCCTGGCCCGAGAACGGGTCGACAGGGACGGTCGACACTGTGGAGGATCCGAACCGGTCCGGCCCCGAGCTCTACCCGGACGACCGGGTCCAGTCTCCGGTCCCGCCGTCGGTGGCGGCCTCGATGAGAGCCATTGCTGCTCGTGGGTCAGGTCAGCCCGATGTCTTCATGAAGATCGGTGCGTCGAGCACCGTGAGCGGGTCCACCCTCTACTGCTTCGCCGGCGATGACGTGGACCTGGACCTCTACTACGACGCCTTGGAGGACACCTGGCTGTACCTCCTGGAGGGAGATGCCGCGGGCACCACCCCCTTTGATCGGGACACCGAGGCGGCGATTTCGGGCAAGACGGCGGCCTGGGCCATTTCCGGGGACCCCTCTCCTGTGGACGAGGAGATCGCGGCCATCGATCCCAGCCTGGCTGTCATTCACTACGGCACCAACGACATGGGGATGGGCAGCACCTACGAGAGCGCCATGCCCGGTTTCTACGAATCCATGGCCGACCTGATCGATGGGCTGATGGACCAGGGCATCGTGCCTGTTCTCACGGGCATCTCCCACCGGGGAGACCGGACCTCGGCGGATCTGTGGGTCGAGAGCTACAACGCCGTCATTCGGGGCATGGCCCAGGTTCGACAGATCCCCTTCATCGATCTCCACCTGGCCATGGATCCCCTGGAAGGCCATGGGTTGGCGAGCGATGGGATCCACCTCAACGGCTACTCCGAGGGCTCCTGCATCCTCACGCCGGAGGGCCTCGAGCATGGCTACAACATGCGGAACCTGATCGTGCTGGAGGCCTTTGACCGGGTGGTGAAGGTGCTTCAGGGCGAAGAAGCGGCTCTGGATGACGTCGTCTCGCCGATTCGAGGGCAAGGAACCCCCGACGCGCCTGTCCTGGTCGAGAAGCTCCCCTTTGCCGACCGTCGGAACACCGCGGATTCCATGTACCGGGACCTGTCGCTCTACACCGGCTGTGACAGCGACGCCGACGAATCCGGGCCAGAGGTGACCTACCGCCTTCACCTGGACCAGGAGACGTCCATTCGGGCCATGGTGCTGGACGAGGGAGACACCGACATCGACCTGCACCTGCTGGACGACAGCGTGTCCGAGGCGGGATGCCTGGCCCGGGCCCACCGGACCCTCGAGGGAACCCTTCCTCCGGGGGACTATGCCTTTGTGTTGGATTCCTGGGTCGATGGCGAGGGAGACGAGCGCACCGGGGAGTACCTGTTCGTGGTCCAGGCGTGCGAGCCCGACGACGACGACTGCTCGGAGTGGCTGAACTAGTCGGCTCCCGTGACCGCAGCTTCGTGTCGCTCCAGGCATTGTTCGAGTGCCCTGTCATCGAAGTCTGCGGATTCGCGCCAGAGGCGGTCCACGACGAGCCGCTGGTCCGATGTGTGGGCCTCGAGTCTGCCCACCAGTCGGCCTCGGTGCAGCAGGGGGCAGACGTAGTAGCCCCAGCGACGCCGGGACGGAGGCTTGTAGACCTCCCAGAGGTACTCGAAGCCAAAGGCCTGTTGAACGAGCTTGCGGTCCCAGAGCAGGGGGTCCAGCGGCCCCAGGATCCGCATGCGGTCATCCGGTTCGGGAAGGGTTCGATCCAGCAGGTCGGGTGGCCCGAGGTATTGCCGGCGGGACCCGGTGACCCGGTAGTGCGCCAGGAGCCCCTCGGAGACCAGGCCCTCGGGGAGCGAGGAGCGCCAGGTGCTCAGCATGGACCACTGGGGCCCCCCGGCGGTGCTGAGCAGTCCTGCGGCCTCGACCCTTTGCAGTACCCCCCAACGCCCGAAGCCGTCGGCAGGTGCCGGAGCATTCGCCACCTGGGGTAGCGCCCGTTCGGGGACGTCGTAGACCTTGCTTCGTCCCTGGCGTCCGCAGACCACCACCTGGCAGCGGGTCCACAGGATCTGCAGGGCCATCGTGGCTCGCTTCGAGGTGCTCTTCCATCCGTGCCAGTCAATGGGGTCAACGCGTCCCCGGTCAGCCAGGGCCCGAGCGGTCAGGGGGCCCCGGTCCTGGACCTCGGCCAGGACGGCCTCCACATCGCTCGGGAGAACCCGTTGGTACCGCTCGGCCAGGCGCCACCAGGGGGTCTCGGCGCTCTGGTGGCGGTAAGCCGGGAATGCCTCAGCCGGGAGCAGGCAGCGCTCCTTGGCGAAGTGCTCGAAGGCATGACCGGGCCACAGGTGTCGGTGGACATCGCCCTTCTTCAGGCCTGGAATACGGGCCAGGACCACCAGGTCGGCGTTGGTGCCTATTCGGTCCAGGGGGTCCAGTTGGATGCAGCGCCGGGTGGCCAACAGGGCGCGAACCCCCGCGGCATTTGCGGGATGGCGGTCCCGGCCCAGGCCGCAGTGGGCCACCAGGAACCGGCGGGCCTGGTCGGACGACAGGGGGATTTCGGTCAAGGCTTCGGTTCTGCCGGGTGGTGGTAGGGCACGACCAGGGTCTCACCAAGGGCGGGCAGATCCACGCGGACCAGTCCTTCTGGGGTCCACATCAGCCAGCGGTAGTCCGGTCCATCGAGTTCGCCTTCGAACTGGAAGCGCACCCGGGAGGGACCCGGTTCCCCCACGGCGAGAATCTCTGCGGTGAGTGGGCCGGCGTCGAGCACGTCTCCCACCACCAGGGGGTGATCAGGCCCTCGGAACATCGCCTCGAACAGCCCCGTGAGAAGAGTCCCATCCACCACCTCCATCTCCAGGGTCTGCGGCCCGGTTCGGGTGAAGCGGTGATCGTGGGGGGCCACGCTGAGGACTCGCCAGGAGTCCGCCAGCACCCCCGTCTGCTTCCAGCGGATGAAGGGAAGGTAGAACCCCACCTCGTGGGTAGAGGCGGCGAGCACGACCTGGTGGGTGGTGGCCAGGGTCTCGTTGTCCAGCTCGGCCTCCTGGGCGACCTCGTCTGCCCAGCGGCCGATCGTCAGCAGCGTGCCCTGGGTGGCCAACCCGGCCAGTGGCATCACCACCAGGGCCACGCCGGCCAGGGGCAGAGCGGCCCACTTGGCCAGCCGGGGTGCACCCACCGTGTCCCGGGCCGTCACCAGTATGGCCGCCACGAGGGCCGAGGTGCCCAGGCTGGAGGCCTGGAGCAGTCGGTCGCTCGGAAAGGTCGACAACGAGGGCAGCAAGGCCCCCAAGGCCCCCAGACCCAACCACCCCAGTGTCCGTCGCCGGTCGGGCTCCATCTGCTTCCAGACCCAGTGACCCAGCAGGCTGACGTGCACCAGCACGCCGAGTCCCACGACGAGTTGTGGCGTGAGGAATTGCGGATTCAGGGAGCTCAGCACGGCCGGAAAGCCCGCCAGGTCCGCGGCGGCGAAGATGAGGAGCTTCCGAGGCACCTCGGACAGCCAGCGCAGGGGGCTTGCGATGGGGTCGATGTAGATACCGGAGGCGTGTGTCCCCAGTGACATGGCCTTGTACAGCCCGAGATACGCCAGGACGACCAACGTCGCGGGAAGAAGGGCCTTCAGCGACCTGTGCCGGGTCCCCACGAGCTCATAGGCAGCCACGTAGGCCAGGATCCCCAGAGCCGCCTCTCCTCCCATCAAGCCGATCGTGTAGGCCACCAGTGAAAGCGGGAGCCCTGGTTTCCAGTCCTCTTCACGCCAGCGAAGGTGGAACAGGAGACCCAGCAAGGCGGGGAGAATCGCGTTGAGCGCATTGCGGTTTGCGATCCATCCACCAGGCATGGCGTGGGACACGTCAACGGCCCAGATCAGCATGGCCAGGCCCGCCAGGCTTCCGGGAAGGACACGGCGCTGAATGGTGGCCCCGATGGTCACCAGCGCCCCCAGCCAGAGAATCTGGTGGGCATGCCAGGCCCACAGGGTGCGACCGAACAAGGCGTGGTCCAGGGCCAGGTGCCAGCTGGCGAGAGGTCGAAAGAAGGCCATCTTGAGGGATTCGGCGGTCCACCAGGGCAAGCCTCCGTGGTCCAGCAGCCCCTGTCGAGCCACCGGGTCATCCGGAATGAAGGCGAACAGGTTTCCCCCGGGGAGATCCGCGTCGACCACGCCACCCAGGAGAATCAGGATCTGGTGGTCGTCGAGCAGGGCCCCCAGGCCCAGAGAGGGAAGGAGCAGGACCATGGCCAGCAGTCCGGCACGCCAGGGATTCATGGGCGCTCTCCCGACCTGTCTCCCGACAGCAGGGCTGACAGATCCATGACCCTGAATCGCTGGAGAGGCTGCACCCGTTCCCTTATCCTCCGGGTCAACAGGGAGGCAGCCGTGTCGGACACCCGCATCCAGAACTGGCAGGAATTCTGGCCCTTTTACCTGGGCGAGCACCGGAGTCCCTTCTGCCGACTGCTCCACGTGGTCGGCTCCACGACGGCGGTGGGGCTCCTGGTGTTGTCCGTGGTCACACAGAACTCATGGGCACTGCTTGTGGCCCTGGTCATTGGCTACAGCCTGTCCTGGATCGGACATTTCTTTGTGGAGCGGAACAGGCCTGCCAGCTTCCGGTACCCCCTCTGGTCCTTCTTCGGGGACTGGAAGATGGTGGCCTTGTTCTGGACCCGGCGCCTGGACGACGAGGTCACGCGCCTGTTCGGCGACCGTCACCCGACCCTGGAGGCGGTCTCCTCGGCCCGGACCGGCGAATAGGGTCCCGAGCGGAAGGCCTGTTCAGTAGCAGTGCTCCGAGCAATTGGCACTGGTACGGACGCAAGACTCGCCGGCGCTGGCGGCGCTGATTTCGGTCCAGCCATCGCTGTCCAGATCAAGGGTCCACACATCGTTGATCAGGCCGCAGTCGGTCTTTCCGCCGAAGACCATGATCCGGTTGCCGGCCCGGGTGCTGACGTGTTGATGGCGCCGCTCTGGGCTTGTCATGTCCACTTCGGTGAAGTCGGAGGGAAAGTCGCAGAAGCCGCTGCCTCCGGCGTCGATCACGTCTCCTTCCACCACGTTGGACCAGCCGCCGCCGCCCAGGTCGAGAGCCCAGGTATCGTTGGTGTTCCCCAGGGCACCATCATCGTGTCCGCCGAACATCAGAAGTCGGTTGTGAGCGGAATCGTGGACCAGGGAAGGTGCCAGGCGGCCCAGGGGATCGCTGCCCTCCTGTCCGTCGTCGATCTCGGTCCAGGACCAGTCCGAGGTGTCCAGGGCCCAGGTGTCGGTGTGGAAGTCGCCAAAGAACGCGTTCTCGTCGCCCCCCCCGTAGAGGTAGTAGGTCCCCCCGTCATCGCTCATGGCGCCGACGTGGAAGAGCTTGTCGTCCGGGCCTCCTGAACTGCCATGGCTCGTCCACTCCAGGCTGGCGAGATCCAGGCTCCAGAGATCGTCCTGTGGATTGTAGGAGGCTCCCGAGGTGCTGGTGTTCCCGCCAAACAGGACAAGGTTGTTTCCGGAAACGGCCATGGCCCCGTTCACTCGGGCCGAGGGACCGTCATTGGTCGGGCTGAGCTCGGACCAGGTGTCCGTGGTCAGATCCAGGGCCCACAGGTCCTCGTGGAGGGTGTAGCTGCCGCTGTTGCCATCCCGGTAGCGCCCCCCAAAGAGCAGGAGTTGGTCCCGTGTCTCGTCCAGGGCGACCATGAAGCGACCTCGGGCCGAGGGACCCGAGGTGTCCAGGGGCACGAAGGTGCCGCAAGAGGGAAGGAAGGCCCAGGTCTCATCCCCGAATTCCGTGCGGGTCTGGCATTCCTCGGCTGGCGCCAGGTTGCCTCCGAAGAACACGAGTCGCCCCCGAGCCTTGTCCCAGGCGCCTTCCAACTCTCCGACCGGGTTGGCCAGTTGCAGGGGATAGTCCTCGCAGTTGATGGCGACCCCGGTGTCCGGAGTACCGCTGTCATCTCCCGTGCCGTTGCAGGCCATGAGCGCGATCCAGAACATCTGTTCCTCCGATTCCATCTGACCGTTGGGGGAGCCGATCTAACCGATCTCGAGGGCCAGCCGGCCTCACCGGGTGAGGGTCTTCGGGGTCATTTTTTTTCGGCCCGGGACTCGCAGTACCGGAGGTTGTGGAAGACATCACAACCGTCGATCCTGGCCGCCTGGTAGAGCACGCTGTCGTCGGGGGGGAGCTCATATCGCCAGACCACGGTTCCGGTGGGACGGTCCACCTCGAGAATGCGTGTCACGTTTTCCGAGGCATTGGCGCAGCAACTGCAGTGACCGATGGCGATGAGCACCCTCTCTTCGTTGAGGGCGTCCACGTCGCCCCAGGCCCGTTCGTACCAGTCTGGTTCTGTCCAGGTCCAGGTGCGTGTCACGGTGCCAGAGCCGGGGTTCACCTGGAATTCAGAGGCCCGCGACTGGAGCCTGTCTCGTCCATTGTCGTAGACCAGTACCTTGTCTTCGGCGATGACCTCGGCCCCGTGTTGGCACTGGGGCCAGTCATCCTCCGGCAGTGCAGCGCCAGTGCTGTCCACCAGGGTCCAGTCCAGGCTGGGTCCAATCATCCAGGAAACCGTGCCGGTGTCGGGGTTCACCTTGGCCAGTCGCTGGACGCCACACAGGCTCAGATACCAGTCGCCGCTGGTGTCCCGGCTGGTCCAGTTGGTGTTGAGGAGTTGACCAGTGGTGCCCACGTCCCAGGCCCCGCGCTCCCCTGCGTCCAGGGCCTGCTGGCTCTTCCAGCGTTTGACGATGGTGTTCGTCTCGGGGTCATGTTGGAGGATCTCCGTTCCCTTCCAGGTCTCTCCGTCCAGTTGATCCTCGGCCTCGGTCACCGAAAGCAGGTGTCCGTTGCTGAGTTGCTCGGCGTAGTGGTGGAAGACGATTTCCCAGTCAGAGGGGGTTTCGTAGAACAGGTCTCCGTCCAGGGTCGTCAGGCGGGGCCCCCCGCGGATGCTGGTGCCACCTGCCGAGAGCACCAGGTCGTCCCCCGGGAAGTCGGCCACAACCCCGACCCCGAAGGCGCTGTCCAGGCCTTCCCAGTACCAGCGCACCCGGCCTTGTGGATCCACCATGACCAGCCTGTGTGTCTGTTCGCCATCGCAGAAGCCCTTGTGGTTGAACAGGGTGTAGGCGCCGGTCATGGCGAGGTCGTCGTCCGTCGTCACGGTCCCCGCTGCGATGTCGGTGGGAAGTGAATGGGTGTACAGAGTCGTCGTGGCCGTTGCGGTGCCACCATCAGGGCACCGGGCCTCAGCAGTGCAGTTGTAGGTGCTGTCGGACAGCAAGCCGTGAACCACCCAGGTGTGCTCCAACCCGAGGCTCGTGCTCTCGATGCGGTGCTTGTCGGTGCTCTCGGTGCTGTGGGTACAGGTCAGGATCGCGCTTGCTTCCCGCTCCAGGGACAGGGAAACGCTTGCACGGGTCACCGGCTGGTCTTCGGCTTCTCCCTGAAAGCTGCGCACCCCGGGTCCTTCGGGCGAACCCATGCAGATCCCCTGTGAGAGAAGGGCCCCGCTCACCACCATCTCAAGTGCCTCGGGCCCCCCGTCCGGGGTGTTTTCCGCCGAGTCCTGGTGCGAGGTCTCGCAGGCGCTGTCCAGGAACCCGGCCTCGTCGCCACAGGTCTCGCAACCCAACAATCCGCTGGCGAGCATGGCCCAGGCCCTGAGCATTCGCTGCCTCCCTGCACTCTTCAAGGCATGATAGGTGTCGGCCATGGGAATCGTCGTGCTTTCGCTGCTTGTGGGCTGCTTCTGGGTGAGCAGCGATGACATCGATGAGCGAACGGGAATCGACGCGGACGGCGATGGGATCCTGGTGGACGACGACTGCGATGACTCGGACCCGCAGGTAGGCGCCGAGACCACCTGGTTCGCTGACGCTGACAATGACGACTGGGGGAACACCACGGCTGCGCACACCCAATGCGAACACCAACCCTGGTTCGTTCCCCAGAAAGGAGACTGCGACGACAGCGATGCCACCATCCATCCCGAGGCCACCGAGATCTGGTACGACGGCACGGATTCGGACTGCGATGGCTGGGACGACTTCGATGCGGACAAGGACGGGGAACGTTCCCAGGAACATGGTGGGATGGACTGCAACGACGAGCAGGCCCTGGTGAACTCGGCCTCCGAGGAGATCTGCGGTGATGGCCTGGACAACAACTGTGATGGCGAGGGCGGGGACTGCGGCTGGTATGGCGAGGAGTACCTGGGGGAGGAGCCCGTCATCCTGGGAGAGGTCGACGGTGGGCGCCTGGGACTGGAAATCCTGGCCCTGGGGGACATCAATGGGGATGACACCGATGACTTTGCAGTGGCCGAGTACAGGGGTTGGACCGGTGTCCAGACCTTTGCAGGTCTTGTCGGGTTGGTGCTGGACCCTGTGGAAGGCAAGGAGGGGTTGAGTACAGCGGCCTCGACCCGGTACCTGGGTGTGAACGATGACGATCGCACCGGTGTCAGCATGGCCTTTGTGAAGGACGTGGATGGAAGTGGTCTGGACGTCCTGGCGATCGGGGCCGAGCGGTACCCGGAAGGGGGCGAACTGGCCGGTGCGGTTCACCTGGTCTCGCTGGACCTCAGGGGAGACGTGAAGCTCTCAGACGATGCGGTGACCATCTTTGGCCTGACGGAAGAGCGGCTGGGTCGTTCGGTCGTCGGTCCGGGCGATGTGAATGGGGATGGCGTGGTGGATCTCTGGAGCGGGGGCTGGGGCTGGGGAGAGATGGAGAATCAAGGGGCTGCCTGGCTTGTGCATGGGCCGATCACAGCCAGCGGAAAGATGGAGGACCTGGCGTCCTGGCGCCTCACCGGGCTCGCCCCCTATGACAGTCTGGGCTGGCGAGTCGCTGCCGGGGACCTCAATGGAGACGGTGTGGCAGAGCTCGTTGCCAGTGCACCGGGAGCCGAGGTGGATGACGGCTCGGTCTACGTGGTCGATGGCATGAACCAGGGGGACCTGTCCGCTGACGAGGCCCTGGTCATCCTGGGGGGGTCCAACGAGACCCTGGGCCAGGCGATCGAACTGGTGGACCTGGATGGGGATGGCCACATCGACATGCTCCTGGGGGCATCAGGGGCGGGCGATACGGGTCCCACGACCGGAGTGGTGGCGGTGATTGCGGGTCCGGTGACCGAGAGCATGGCCCTGGCCGATGCGCTCTTCCGCGTGTCAGGCGACAAGGAGGGGGAGCGTCTGGGTTCGTCGATCTCCTCGGGGGATGTGAACGCCGATGGCGTGCAGGATCTGCTGGTCGGTTCTGAGGGGTGGGAAGACAACCAGGGTCGAGCCTTCCTGGTTCTCGGTCCCCTCAGCGGAGCAGAGGTGCTGAGCGACAGGCACCCCTGGTTCCCAGGCCTGGGTGATCAGGACCGCGTCGGCGGAGGTGTCGAGGTCCTGGGGGACCTGGATGGTGACGGCTACCTGGAGCTGGGATTGGGAGCCTGGGGAACCACCGAAGAGAGCGGGGCTGCCTATGTCCTTGCCGGTGGACCCGGGATCTGAACGCCATGACGATGGTCCTGTGGCTGGGGCTGCTAGGCGCTTGCGAACCGCCCCCGGAAGCCCCAGAGGACCTCTCGGCGCTGACGCTCTACCTCTATGAGAACTTCGACATCGACCAGGAGGCGATGGCGGTGGGGATTCCGGTGATGCAGGACTTCCTGGTGGCGGTGGACCCGGTCTGGGATGTCGCCGACCGGGCGGTGACCCTGCCCACGCTTGCCGCCGAGGACCTTGGGGGGGCACCGGAGACACCGGGGGCCGTGGTCGAGGAGCAGGTCCCGGTGGCTCTTCTCTGGACGAGCCGTCACCCGATCCAGGAACACTTCCTCTTGAATGTCGAAGAAAACCAGGTCTGCATCGACAGCGGTTCCTCGGTCTACCACCGGCGGAGTTTTGTCACCGATCCCGGTTGTTTTGCCGAGGGGTCCTGTGACCACCTGGAAACCCTGGCCGAGATCCGAAGAGAGGAGGCCATCGCGGACTTCTGGTACGACTATGCCACCGACTTTCGGCGTGTCCCCCTGGACGGTGAGGATGCTCTCGTGAGTCGGGGCTGGCTTCTCGCTGCCGCGGTGTCCGATGGCGGAGAGGCCACCTTTCACCAGTCCTACATGTTGGATGTGCGCATCGCCCACCCGGACGATGCGGGTCAGACTCTGCGCTTCTACGGCATCTGGTCCTCCCTGGAGATGACCGGGGTGACGAATGATCTCTACAGCCTGCTGATCCGAAACGGGATCCAGGAGAGTTTCGAGTTCGCCGATGATTTCGTGGAAGGGGAGCTTTGCGAGAACGACCGGGACCACGTGCCGGAGCGGGAGTAGTCCCGGCTGACCGAACAGGGTACCCGTCAGGGGTCTTTCTATCGGAGCTGACATGAGCCTGTCCCGCACACTCCCCCTGGTCCTGGTGGGTTTTCTTCTTTCCCCCGCAGCACAGGCCGGCTTCAAGGCCAAGAAGGCGAGCAATGACGAACTGGTGGCCTGTCTCTCGGAGCAGCCGGACGATGTGAAGCGGGATTGCATGAACTACATCTCGGAAAAGGGCGTGGCCGAGGCGAGCGACGCGCTCGTCGGGCTGGTCAAGGAGTCCGATGTCAAGGTCATTCGAGCCCACGCCCTGGGCACCCTGGAGAAGCTCGCGACACCCCAGGTGACCCCGGCGGCCATCTACATGGCCAGGAACGACCCGGAACCTGCCAATCGAGGCAAGGGCCTGGTGGTCATCCAGAAGGTCGTGTCCGAGTCAGATGGCGCTTCGGTGGTGTTGGACCGCATGGCCAATGACGAGGTCGTTTCCGTTCGGCGCAAGGCCCTGGCCGTCGCCAAGAAGGTCTCCTGGGCCGGCATGGAGGAAGGAATGATCGATCATGGTTTGACTGACTCGGAACCACTGGTCAAGCGGGACGCGGTCTACGGGCTCCTTGCCATCGAAAGTCAGAGGGCCCGGCCGGCCATCTACGGTGTCACCAGGAGTCTTCCCGAGGCGGAGCGCACCAGTGTGCTGCGGGTGTGGGCAGAGAACGTGCTTCCGTCGGACACAGACTTCCTGGTCTCGATGCTCGACGATTCCCACGAGAAGGCGGCCATCTACGCTGCCCGTGCGCTGGCCGCCTCTGGCGATGCCTCGGTTGCCCCGACACTGCGTGAGAAGGGCAAGGAGTACGGCGGCAACCGCAAGGACGAGTTCAAGGACGCCGCCAAGCAACTGGAGTCGGGTGAGTAGCACCTGTCCTGGTGGACCGTCGGGCTGTCAGAAACGTCGCTCGACCGAAGCCAACAGGGTGAAAGGGGTGCCGGCGGTGAAGTGAAGCCCCGGCTCCTCGCTTCGGGGTTCGGTGAGCGTGAACCAGCTCGGGTAGACAAATTCGCCGTCCGCCCACCGGGTGTTCAAGAGGTTCTTCACCGAGATCTCGAGGGCCCAGGGGCCTCGGCTTGCCTGGGCCAGCAGGTCCACCATGAGAGTAGGCTCGCCGACAAAGTCCTCTGGCAGTGGCCTGGCGCCAAGGGCCCAGACTCGGATCCCGCCATTCATCTCGAACCCATACAGGGGGATGGCATTGGCGTAGACAGCCAGCGCCCCCAACCAGCGGGGGGTGTAGGGCACCCGTGTCTGGTCCAACACAAATCGTGCGTCTGTGAAGCTCAGGTCGAACTGCATGTCCAGCCAGGACAGGAATGAGACATCCACCACGGTCTCGAACCCCAGTCGCTGGGTAGGGCCGGCCTGGATCTCTCGTCCGGTTGCGGGGTCGAAGATCTGTTCGTCGCTGACCCAGATGCCATAGACGCTGGCCTGGACACCCAGGAACCAGGCGGGGGAGGCCCGCACACCCACCTCTCCAGCGTTGGCTTCCATGCTGTCCTGGCCCACAGCCAGGGACCGGAAACTTCTGCCACCTGCGGCGAAGATCGCCAACTCATCGATGGGCCGAAGGGCTGCGGAGAGCTTGGGTTGGATCACCAGTTCTCGTCGGTGGGTGGTGTCGTCATCGAGGACGGTCAGCAGGTCGCGTTCCTGGAGCCAGGTCCAGTCCAGTCGAAGGCCTGGCGTGATCTTGAGAATCCGGGCGATTCCCAGCCGCATGGAGGTCCAGGTGGACAGATCTACCTGGCGGCCTTCGATGCGATCGTCCAGGGAGACCACCTGCCCATTCGGCTGGATGGACTCGTTGTACTGCTGGAACAGGTCTGTCCGAAACTCCACGCCTGCGCTGCCCAGGCTGTAGTCCTCCCACCATTCAAACAATTGGTGGGCCTCGGTTCGAACCCCGGCGGTAAAGGCCTGGTGCGCCTGGCCTGTGCCGTCGCTGTGGGTGGGGTCCTCGAAGTAGCCGGTCCAGTTCTGGATGAGGTGCAGCCATCGTCCCCCGGCGTAGGCCATGGCAGACCCGCGAAAGAGGTCCCGGTTGAGCTCCCAGGTCGCGCCAGCCAGGACCCTGCGGGAGGTGCCCCCTTGCCGGAGTCCATAGCTCCCGTAGTGGTCTTTTTGCCCCGCCTCGACGTCATCGAAACGGAGAACGCCTGGGTGGGACCAGGCCGCGTCATAGGCCAGCACAAAAGCCTCGGCGCGACCCAGGGCAAGATCCTGCCCCACCCCGGCCGCCAGCCGGTTCTGGCGCCAGTTGCGGTCCTGGGCCCAGTGCAGTCCCCCCTCCAGGTCCGCGATCACAAAGGTGCTCGACTTGGCTCGTTCCGGGCGCCATGCCACCACCAGGTTGGCGCCGAGATCGGTCACAGCGCCCAGCTTGAGGGTCCAGCCGGGATCCTCCAGTCCGAGCTGGTAGTCGGCACTGCCGACGACGGCGAAATTCCCCCATTCTGCGCGGTCATTGCCCTTGCGCAGGTCCATGCGCATGACTGCGGCGGCGGGGACCAGGTGCAGGTCCAGGTACCCGTGCCCGTGGATGTTGCTGACCTCGTTCAGGGGCACCCCCTCCACCGTGACCAGCAGGGCGGAGCCGTAGGCCCCCACGAATCCCCGGACATAGGCCAGGCTCGCGCCGCCAGGAGAGCCGTGAGAGGTCAGGTGCAGCCCCGGCATGGCCCGCAGCAACTCGCCGCTGGAAGGTGCAGGAAAGCGTTCCACCCGTTCTGAATCCAGGCGCCGGTCCATCGGCGCTCGGGCCTCTTCCGGAGTTTCGACGACGAGTTCTTCCTCGCCTTCGTCACCTCCAGGTGGGCTCTCCTGAGCCCAGGAGGGCGCGACGAGGATGAGCCAGAGCAGAGTGTTCAGACGACCGAAGCTCGGCAGGGATCGAGGAAGTCGATGCCTGCCTGCTCGAAACGGGACTCCAGTGCTTCGGTTCCTTCCTGCTTGAGTAGGTCGAATTCCGCTTCCGTGATGGGAAGCAACCACAGGATGCGGACGCTGAAGAGCCCGGCCTGGCAGCGCTCCAACTGGGGCCCGTAGGGGTAGGGCAGGGTGACCAGCAGGTGTCGCAACTCACCCCCGGCGATCCGTTTTTCGTGCAGATCGATCACGCTGCCCTGACGGAGGGGCCCCTGGGAGTGCAGAGAGGCCACAAGGGCCAATGTGCTGGCGTGCTCCGAGGAGGACTCGCGAGCGAGCAGCATCCACTCCAGTCCACAGGTGGGGTCCCTGTCGAGTTCGAACCCTCCCAGGGACAGGTACACCCATGGCTCCTGGTCGTTCTGTGGATGGATGCAGGCCACCCGGAAGCTCGGGACGGTGTCCGTGATCGGGTGCTCATCGACCCGCAGCAGGGACTTGTCGTGCCCGGGCCACATTGCGTTCACATGGTCGTGGAGGGCGTGGCGCACCTGGATCGAGGGAATGGTGGGCATCTTCGCTGCGAATCTAACCCAGCGGTGGAACCCAGCCGGTGCAGTACATTCCGTAGAATCCGGCGAGGGTCAGGAGCCAGGCCACCCAGGGGACGTGGGCCCACCAGCGGGGCAGTCGCAGGCGCTCCAGGGGCACGCCGGACAGGTCGAGAGGGTCGACGAAGACCCGGTGAACCCCCCAGGCCAGGCAGGCTCCTCCCACCACGTCCACCAGGTAGTGCTGCTTGACCAGCACCGCGCTTGCGGAGATGACCAGGGACAGTCCACCAGCCAGGAACCCGAGGCGGCGATCGACTCTGGCCGTCGTCAGGGCTGCCAACAGACCGGTGGCCACGTGCAGACTCGGAAAGCAGTTGGCGGGGGTGTCCAGCCAGTAGGTCAGGGCCAGCCCCCAGGTCGTGAAGGAGGTCACGGCGACCTGGTCAGGAGCGTGGGTCATCTCCACGGGGATCCAGAAGAAGCAGGCCAGGGCCACCAACTCCAAGACGATGTAGGCCAGGGCCATCCGCCGAAAGAGCCGGGGTTCCCGGATCACGAACACGGGAAGGAAACCCAGGAAGAAGACCGCCGAATAGGGGACGATCCAGCTGGGCCACAGGGGCAGTGCCAGGTCCAGGGCCGTGGCGGGGGATGCCCCCTGGAGGTCCCGGGTCACCGAGCCCAGCGGGTGGTAGGCGCTGTACACGACGGTGGCCAGGGTGATCCAGCCGAACCGTGCCAGGCGCTCGTCTGCGGTCAGTTGGGGTGGGACGGTGGGAATGGGGCGATCCTACCTACACGGCCTTGTCGTGACATCCGGTCAGTCCTCTCGGGGACTACCACGCTCCTCCGAACCAGATGGAGATGGCGTCGCTGTCCATGTTGCCGGTGACGATGTCCTGGACGCCGTCCAGGTTCAGGTCCATCAAGGCCAGGGCCGTGGCGGGTGCTTCGCCGAGCCAGTGGTCGGCCTCGCTGACGAGCAACTCACCCCCTGTCACGGGTCCCACGAACAAGGCCACGCCGAACCGGGTGCTGGCGGTTCCTGCACCGCCCACGAGCAGGTCCTCGATGCCATCGCCGGTGACGTCCCCAAGGGCCAGGGTCTGGCCCACCTCGTCCTCGTCACAGCGCCCCAGCACCGAGGTGGTGGGCTCCACGGTCTGGCTGCCACCACCCCAGGAATCGGCCACCGCCCATGTCGCGCCTGCGCCACTGCCGTTTGTCTGGTCATCGGAAGCGCCCCAGGCCATGTCCACGTCTCCGTCACCATCCAGATCGCCCACGGCGACCGAGTTGACGCGGGTGGCGCTGTAAGTGGCTGGCGTGAGCCGCTCCCCGCTGGAGGCATTGACCTCACCGGGGGACAGGGGGCCGTAGAGCACGGTGGCCGAGGCAGGCTCCTGGCCGAAGACCAGGTCGTCGAGGTTGTCCCCGTTGACATCGGCCACAGTGAGCGGTTTGCCCAGCTCGGCCTCCCCCAGGATCTGGGTGTAGGCCTCTTCCATGGTGACCAGTCCCGGTGCGATGGGCCCGTCAATGACGTAGATGCTGCCCGACTGACTCCCGTTGGTGTCGGTGTAGGGCGCCGCCACCACCAGGTCCCCGGGGCCGTCATCGGTCAGACGGCCAAAGGCCACGGCGCTTCCGAACTCGTCGCCAGCCTCTTCTCCGTGGAAGCGAATGGCCGCGTCAGCCAGTTCGAAGGTGCCGGGGCCGAGGGGTCCCCGGAGGACATAGACCACACCCAGGTTGGTGGCCATTCCACCCTGGCTGGCTCGGGGGGCTCCGATGGCGATGTCGTTGATGCCGTCATTGTCCAGGTCGCCCAGACCGGCGAGGGCGGTGCCTGCCCGGTCGTCGGGCTCTTCCTGTTCCCAGGTGGCGTCGTCTTCGCCCACCTCGCGTTCGCCTTCGGTGAAGGGGCCGAACAACAGGACTGCCCCACGCTTGCGTCCGGCGAGCAGGTCTGGGTAGCCGTCATCGTTGGTGTCGCCAGCAGGAGCCAGGGCGCGGCCCAGCCCGACGCCGCCGGTGATGGTGATGTCCGGGGCCCGGGGCACGGGGGCCTCGTCACTCACACAGGTGGGGCAGGTGACCTCGGGAATGCTGTCACAGGGGAGCCAGCCCGGGGGGGCACAGTCGTTGGGAAAGAGCATGCATGTGTCGGGATCGTCGGCGGGCGAGGCGGGCGTCTCCACGTTGACGCACTCCCCAAAGGTGCCCTGGGGAACGCAGACCGCGTTCTGGAGTTCCTGGGTCCAGCAGTCCCGGCCCGATGCGGGATCCACTTCCTGCAGGGAGGCCACGGCATTGGTACAGCCCCGTGTCTCGTTGCAATTCTCGACCGGCACGAACTGGCAGTCCTCGGCCGCGACAACGCCGCTGTCGGTGTCGTTGCCCGTGCAGGCCAGTGCCAGAAGAAGAGGGAGGGACATCATCAGCGCATCGCCTCGGTCGCCGCGGGTGCAGGGACGCCGGAGATCAGCCCGGTGGGCCCATGATGCCTTGCTGCCGCCATCTCGGACAGGAAGGGCAAGTCACTGGGCGTCACGAGGTCAGGGAGGTGAATCGACATCGAACTCCTATGATGGGGCAATCTACGATGTCCGTCCTGGTGATGGAAACATCCTGGAGGTGGTTGTGTGGTGGTTGTTGCTGGCTTGCGGGGGAGACCCCACGCTGGACACCGGGTCGACCGGGGACTCGGAGGGCGCAGGCACGGACACGGGTGACAGCGACTCCGGGTCCGGGCTTCCAGGGGCGGATGTCGTGGGGGTTTCTGTCAGCGGGTCCGAGGGGGACTGGACCTTTGCCGTCACCCTGCTCAGTGACGACGTGGATTGCAGTCACTACGCCGACTGGTGGGAGGTGGTCGACCAGGACGGGGAGCTGGCGTACCGGCGTGTCCTGAACCACAGCCATGCGGACGAGCAGCCGTTTACCCGGGATGGAGGGTCGGTGGCGATCTCCGGGGAAGAGACCGTGTGGGTTCGAGGCCACCAGAATGACCGGGGGTACGTCGGGGCGGTGATGACCGGTTCGGTCCAGGCCGGATTCGTCGAGGGGTCCTGGCCGTCCGGACTTGGAGAGGGCCTGGAGGAACAGGAACCCCTGCCCGAAGACTGTTGGTGGTAGGAGTCGGCATGTGGCTTCCCCGGTTCTCATTCTTCCGGGTGAGGCTGCTCTCGGGATAGGTCGGGGCATGCCTGATTCCGTTGCTGAACCCCGCTGGTCCCTGGCCCTCCTCTCCAGCCTCATCGCCGGGGTCCTGGCCTGGGGAGCCACCACCTTGCCCTGGCAGGACTACACCGCTTTTGCGGCCGTGACCGGCGTGCTTGCAGGGCTCCACGGAATCACCGCCCTGCTGGCGTTCGCGGGAGCCACCGGTCGCCTTCGGGCCTGGCGTGTCCAGTCCTGGGCCTCCCTGGCATGGCTTGGATGGTTGGGATGGAAGCTCACCACGGGGGCGCTGTACATCGGAAGGGTCTACGGGGGACTGGGGGAAGGGATTGGCGTGGTGCTCCTGGCCTGCATCGGGCTGTGCGCCCTGGTGGTTCTTCCAGTGGCCATCTGGGGGATCGTGGCCACCGGTGGATTGTGCTGGCGGAAAGGAGAAGCCGGCGCAGCAACCCTGGCTGGCATTCTCATCGTGGGTGGTCTCGGGTTGTCCTGGGGCAAGGGGGGTGCCCAGGCGGCGCCGGCCGGGATCGATGCCCAGGCTCTCGGGGTTCTCGCGCCACCGCCGGGGGCATCGGCTCCGAGTCTCTTCCGGACGGGACCCACGACCTGCGATCGCTCACCTGGGGTGGATGTGGCCACGGCTGTCGTCACCCTGGCGGTGCCCGAGGAGGCGGTGGGGTCTCGCATCCTGTCCCGTTGTGTCCAGGCTGGCACCGGAAAGGACCTTGTCCCTCTTCTCGTGGATGCCACCGCTGACGCCATGGCCGGGTCCAGGATCAAGCTGGACGTGATCACGGCCGTGCAGGATCTGCCGGCGCTCACCGGTTCCCTGGCTGCCCTGGCCCTCCGCCCGGGTCTTGATGGGGCCTGCCGCGAAGGGGTCTGCCTGATGCCCTGGCAGCTGGTGGCGGCCGACCGCTTCAACACCTACCGGCCCTTTTCGGCAGTCCAGGACATTCGATTCGGTCTTGCCCCCGGTCTCTTGCAAGAGGTCCTGGGTGGGCCCGCGAAGGCCTCGGGTCTCGAGGGACTGAGGCGTATCGAGACCGACAGCTTCGTGATCGAGCCCGGTGGGGTGGTGACCCCCCTGCGACGAATGCACGGCCCCCGGCCAGCGGTAACGGCAGAGTCCCTGGCCCAGGCCATCGCGGCAGCCCAGGACCAGGTGATCGCCGCCACCCTGGAGAGCGGACGCTTTCGGTACCTGCTCGACCCGATGCGGGGAAAGACGCCAGGCGGGCGCTTCTCCCTGCCTCGGCAGGGCGGGACCACCTACTCCCTCTGTGATGTGGGGGAGGACAGTGCCGAGGTCTCAGAGGTTGCCGCCCGCTCCCTGGCGATGATGGCAGCGCTGGAGCGTCCCCTGGGGGAGGGAGTCGGGGCCCTGCAGTACCCCTCCGGGGGCGGTTCCCGACGGATCGGTTTTCGCCAGAGCACGATTCCACTGATCGCTTTTCTCAGCTGTCGGTCCCGGGTCGGTCCGGTCCATGATGACCTGATAGGGCGCCTGGGGCGCTTCATGCTCGCGATGCAGCGACCGGATGGGGGGTACTACCCTCTCTGGGACGCCAAGGGCCAGCAGCCCATCCCCGGAGCCGAGCTTGTCTACTCGGGTGGGCAGGCGACCCTGGCCCTGGTGATGATGGAGGCGCTGCAGCGGGAAGAAGCCTTGCCCGGGCTGCCTCCCCTGGCGGAGATCGAGGCGGCCGTGGAACGGAGCATGGCCTGGTATGGCGGGCCCTACTGGGATCACGGTGCCGCGGAATTTGTGTATCTGGAGGAGAACTGGCACTGCCTTGCGGCAAGGACGGCGCTGCCCTTTCACCGCAACGACGACTACGAGCGGTTCTGCCTGGACTATGTGTCCATGAAGGGCCGCCTGGTGCTGGGCCCTGATGACGGCGTGGACGGGGACCTGGTCGGTGGGTACGGCTGGGGCAATGTCTTCCTGCCCCACAACACGGGTACTGCTGGCTACCTGGAGGCCTTGGCCGCATCCATGGCGCTCAAAGAGGCCCGGGGAGAATCGCTGGATCGGGATCGGGAACGCCTTCGGCTGAGCCTCGGTTTCATGCTTCAGAACCAGTGGACTCCGACCACCTGCTTCGCCTGTGCACCCGATCCGGTCGTGCCCGGGAGCTGGAGCGAACACATGGCCAGCCCGGAGATCCGGATCGACTACATCCAGCATGCCTGGTCGGGCCTGGCCCACAGCGCTCGCATGCTGGCCCTGGACTAGCGCGGGAGAGCGAACCCCCTGTTCAGGGCTGGTTCAGCATCGCGGAGAAGTAGGGGACAAGGCCCCGGGGGCCAAAGCGCACGGAGAAGGCCCCCAGCCAGTTCTTGAAGCCGTGGATGCTCACGGCCTTGCCGGACCGGGTGGCCGCATAGGCATGGGCTGCCACGCTGGAAGCTTCCGCTGGCTTCTGGAGGGTGAAGAGCTTGTTGGCCTCGTTGCCGGAGACGGCCCCGAACTGGGTCGCTGTGGCGCCCGGGCAGTGGGCCGTCACCGTCACCCCGGTGCCCTTGAGTTCGTGGGCCAGGGCCTCGGAAAAGGAGAGCACATAGGCCTTTGTGGCGTAATAGGTCGCCATGAACGGGCCGGGCTGGAAGGCAGCCGTGGAGGCGATGTTCAGGATGCGTCCCTGACCCCGCTCGACCATGCCGGGAAGGAAGAGACCGGTCAGCGCTGTCACCGCGGACACATTGACCTGGACCTGGTCCACCTCTCGCTGAACCGGGAGGGCGTAGAAAGCGCCGGTGGTGCCAAAACCGGCGTTGTTGACCAGCACATCGATGGCCGTCCCTTCCAACGCGGCGGCGATCGCGGCGGGGGCAGCAGGGTCGGCCAGGTCCGCGACCAGGGTGCGCACCTCGATGCCACGGGACTCCCGCAACTCGGCGGCCAACCTGTCCAGGTCTTCGGCGCTCCGGGCCACGAGGACCAGGTTGGTGCTGTCCGCTGCGAACAGGTGGGCCAGCTCCAGGCCGAGGCCGCGGGAAGCGCCGGTGATGAGGGCGGTCTGTCCTTGGGGCATGACAACTCCGGGCGGCCGTCTGTAGCGTGGGAAAGAAGAATCGGCTGGTTCCTCGATCTGCGGGTGGGGCCCTGGCATATGGGAGCACCATGGACACCCTGACCCTGTCGGCGCTGCGCGAAGTCCCACCGGAGTCGGTCTTCATCGCGGATTGCCGCCACGCCCTGGCCGACCCTGATGCCGGTCGGCGGGCCTTTGCACGGGGCCATCTGCCCGGTGCGGTGCACCTCCACCTGGACACGGACCTCTCGGCGCCGCTCCACCCAGAGGGCCTTGGCGGTCGTCATCCGCTGCCGGAACCCCAGGTGTTTGCCGCCCGAATGCGGACCCAGGGGCTGAAGTCCTCTCATCGCGTCCTGGCCTGGGATGACCGGGGCGGGCCTTTTGCCGCCCGGTTGTGGTTCCTGTTGCGTTGGCTCGGGCACGAACGGGTCCAGGTGCTCCAGGGAAGCCTGGAAGGCCAGGACCTGGAGACCGGAACGCCGGAGCCTCGGCCACCGGGAGACTGGCAGGCCAATCCCCAGCCGGGCTGGCTGGCTGAACACGACGAGGTGGTTGGCCGGAGTGGCTCAGGGGGCCTGCTGGTGGACTGCCGGGCACCGGCCCGGTACCGCGGAGAGGTGGAGCCCATCGACCCGGTGGGGGGCCACATTCCCGGGGCGATCAACCGGCACTGGGGTGCCTTGCTCGACGACGGGGTGCTGGCCAGGAGCCCGGACGTGCCGGGCCCGGACCCGATCTTCTACTGTGGCTCCGGGGTGACCGCCTGTGTCTCGCTCCTGGCTCACCGGGGGGCGACGGGAGGGGGGCGGCTCTATGTCGGAAGCTGGAGCGGCTGGCTGGCGTCGGAAGGGAAGGACTTGATCCAGGCAGGAACCTCTTAGGGATTCTCAAGAGGTGACGTGGATGTGGGTTCTCTGGGTCCTGGCATGTGGCACCGAACCGGTCACCCCGGTTGCGGAGAAGGGGCCAGAGGATGCCTCTGCCGAGGCTGTGTCCCATTTCCCCGAGGCGCTTCTACCGGCGAAGCTCGATGCACGCCCGGCGGTCTACGTCCATGAAGAGGCCGGCCCTTGCGCCGACTGTCACACCGCCCAGGCCGAAGACTGGCGCGACTCTCCTCACGACCTCGCACTGGGCCCGGCAGAGGCGGCACTGGGGGACTTTGATGGGCAGGTCATTGACCTGGAGGGATTGAAGGCCCGGCCTTTCCAGGAGGGGGACCTGCGCCTGGTCGAGGTCACCGATGGCGCGGGGACCCGTCGCTACAAGGTGCTGCACACCTTTGGGCACGACCCCCTTCAGCAGGTGCTGCTCGAGGGGGATCGAGGGGCACTGTGGGTGGCCCCCATCGCCTGGGACGTGGCCGGTGAGCGCTGGTTCGATCCATCCCCCGAGGGTGTGGCTGCCGATCCGGCGGACCCGCTGTACTGGGCCGGACTCTTTGGCACCTGGAACCACATGTGTGCCTCCTGCCACAGCACCGGCGTGGTCGAGGCCTATACCCCCGCCACTGCCAGCTACCAGACGACCTGGACCCACGAGGACGTGGCCTGTGAAGGCTGTCATGGCGAGGGCGCCGAGGTGCAGACCCTGGCCCGGGGCCCCGAACAGGTCGAGACCTGTGGCGCCTGTCACAGCCGGCGGGATCCCCTGTCCCCGGGTTGGAAGCCCGGGGATCCGCTGCTGGACCACTTCACGCCGGCGCTCCTGGACAGCGAGATCTATGCCCTGGACGGCGGCATCCAGGACGACCTGGAGGCCTTTGTCTGGGGTTCCTTTTCCCAGAGTGCGATGGCCCGGGCCGGGGTGCGGTGCACCCATTGCCACGAACCCCATGGCACTGGGCTTGTGGCCGAGGGAAATGCCCTCTGCACGACCTGTCACCTGGCTCGATTCGATGCCGTGGAACACGATCGCAGCCAGGACTGCGTGGCCTGCCACATGCCGGAGAGCAACTACATGGGCATCGACGGTCGACGAGACCATCGATTCGGGGTTCCGGGGCGTACCAGCCAGCCACTGACGCCGACCCTTTTGGCCCGCGCCCGCGGAGGAGACCCGCGAGCGGCGCCCGACCTGTTGGCTGTGGCCGGCGATCCCGGGGCCGGGGCCTTCTACCAGGCCAGCGCCCTGGCCCTTCTCAGGCGCCAGGCACCCCCGGCGGAGTTCTCCCAGGTACTGGCGGGTCTCTCCGACCCCAGTGAGCTCGTGCGCTGGCAGGCGGTGGAGTTGCTCGCCGCGTGGGGCCAGGGCCCGGCCCTGTGGCCGATGTTGGACGATTCCATTCGTGCGGTTCGCTTTGCGGCAGCCCGGGGCCTGCTCACGGCCAGTCCACAACCGCCCACCCCCGAGGCCACCGAGCGTCTGGAAGCGGTCACCGAGGAACTGCGGTCTTCCCTGTCTGCCGAGGCTGACGAGCCAGCGAGTCACCTGAACCTGGCGGTGATCGACGCGGTTTCAGGAGACCAGGAGGCCGCGATCAGCGGGGCCCGCACCGCCCTTCGGATGGCGCCGGCTTTTTGGGCTGCCCGGCAGATGCTGGCGGCCTTGTTGCAACAGGCAGGTCGGACGGACGAGGCCCAGGCCGTCCTGGAAGAGGGCACTCAGGGAGGGGTGGAACCCTCGAAGCCGAGCTCTGCCAGGTAGGTCTTGTCCAGCCGGCTGTGACTGCGGGCGAACTGGCTGCGCAGGAACAGGGCGGCCCCGACGAACATGGCCCACCCACGCTTGAGGAGGTGGGGCCGTTGTTCTGGGACAAAGCCCAGCCTTCGACCCTGGGCGTAGACCCGTTCACGGACATGTTCCACGAACGGGACCAGGTGGGCGAGCACCGGGTGGCCCTGTGCCTTGCGGGCAAAGGCCCGAGCGGCGAATGGCGCCACGGTGAGCTGGATCTCCAGCAGGCCGTAGTACGGCGTCTTCAGCCAGGGGTGTTCGGCCAGCAGCCGGATCGTCTCCTTCTCTCCCCAGGCGACGTGTTCCTCTTCCTCACGGCAGACCACGCGGATCTTCTTGAGGATTTCCGGCACCCACGGGTCGTCCTCGGGCAGGGTCTGGAGCAGCACGTCCCGGAAGATGTCGAGTACCATGCCTTCGCCGATGGCGTGCTCCATGAGCACCTTGAGCGGGTAGTAGTTGTTGTGGGCGCTCAGCAGCTTGATCGTCCAGTGGGGGGGCAGAGGTTCCAGTTCCAGGATGCGAAAGACGTCGGCGAAGAGTTCCAGGTGATTGAGTTCCTGGCGAGCCTGTCTCAGGTAGAAGCGGGCGGCCTCCATCGAGTAGGCCGTGTACAGGGACTTGCCGCAGTACACGCCGGTGGCCTCGCCGTAGAGGACCTGGCTCAGGATGAACCGCATCAACTCCCGGTCCCGGTGCTCGGTCAGGTCGAAGCGAGCGTCGCCGAAGTCGTACTGGGGCTCGAGAGTGGCCATGGGAACAACCTAACCGGGCCACCTGGGGAGACCCGGTGATCGGGGTCCTGCTCGGACTGCTCGTGGCCTGTGGGGACCCGCCGCCGGTGGCGGTCCAGGTGCCGCCGACGGTGGGACCGCCAGACCTGGTCGTCGTCAGTGTGGACACCCTGCGCGCGGATCGGCTCGCTCTCTGGGGTCATGACCGGCCCACCTCGCCGGAACTCGAACGATTGGCGGGCTCCTCCATTCGCTATGCCCAGGCCATCGCCCCGTCGCCCTGGACCCTGCCGTCGATGGCTTCCCTGTTCACCGGGCACTTTCCATCGGGTCATGGGGTCGTCCGTCTGGACCAGGCCCTCTCCCCAGAGGCCACCACCAGTGCCGAGGTCCTGTCTGGCCTGGGCTACGAGACCGCTTTTTTCGGCGTGAATGCCTACCTGGAGCAGGACCATGGCCTGTCCCAGGGCTTCGGGACCTGGGATGCCCACACCGGCCTGTCGGGTCGCCAGTTGCTCCAGAGGGTGCGCACCTTCCTGGACTCTCGGGACGCTTCCCGGCCGCTCTTCCTGGTCGTGCACTTCTTTGAACCCCACTGTCGCTACCGGGCGCCGGAGGACGTTCATGGGAGATTCGAGCCCGGGGAGGCCCGTGTGGGGAAGCGACTGTTGACCCGGTCTCAATACGACCGGATGGGCGCTTGCTACCAGCTCCAGCAGGCTGGAGGGTCCGCGGAACTGGACCTCTCCGTCTACGAGGCCCGCTACGACGAGGAGGTCCTGGAGGTGGACACCTTGATCGGTCGTCTGTGGCGCAGCGTCCAGGCCCTGGACCCCTGGTTCGGGGTCGTTGCCGATCACGGGGAAGCCTTCTGGGAGCACGATGACTTCGGTCACGGCCGTCAACTCTTCCAGGAACAGGTGCATGTGCCCCTGCTCATCCGGCCGGTGGGCGGCACGGCACCCCGCGTAGTGACCGAGCCCACCTCGACCCTGATCCTGGCCCATCGGCTCCTGGTCGCGGCCGGGGTTGGCCTGGAGCCCCAGCAGACCCTGGTGGCCCTGAGCGAGACCGACCACGAAGGCCATCGGCTCCGGGCCCTGGTCGGGAAGGAGCACAAGATCATTCAGGACCTGGGGACGGACGAGGTGCGCTTCTTCGACCTTGCCCGGGATCCGGGGGAGAAGCACCCGGTCCAGGAAGGCCAAGAGGATGCCCGTCGAGTCCTTGCCGACCTGTTTGCGGGGCTCCCCGAGGGGCCTCCGCCAGTCGGGCAGCCTTCAGGGCCTGCAACGATCGAGGATCTGAAGGTGCTGGGCTATGTCGAGTAGGGTCCTCTTATAGATCCGGACACTCCGTGGAGTCGTCGTCGGCGATGTAGTAGGTCTTGTCCGAGTCGATTGCCTCACAGCCGGCGACAAAGGCCTGGAACTCCGTGTCAGTGATACCGACGTCGCAGAGGACCATCTGGAAGAAGGGGCCTCCTGGAGCGCTCTCCCACGTCCCCACGCTGGACATGACGCAAGAGCTTGCCGCATCCCCGGAGTCCACCCGGAGGCCATTCAAGTCCGTGAGGGCCGGGTTCTCCTCCAGGTAGATACAGTCGTCGACCGTCGTCAGCGAGGGCATCTGCAAGTAGTCCAGGACCGGGTTGTTTCGGAGATCGAGGAAACTTCCCACCGTCTGCAACACAGGTGCGCTCATCTCCGTCAACTCGCTGTTGTTGATGATCTTGAAACTGGCCCCGACGGACAGCAGAGCATTCAGGACGATTGTTTCGATCCGGGAGTCGTGGACGTAGAACTGGTCGCCCACTGTTTCAAGATTCGACAGCACCAGGTTTTTTGCGCTCAATCCCCCGGACGCCAGGCCCATGATGTCCACCCATCCACCGACGTTCACCAGGCTCTCCAGGTACACACCGGGCAGGAGAGGCAACTCTCCAATCTCGATATTCCCTTCCACGCTGTTCAACTGTTCAATGAGCCAGATGTGGAGCGAGGGGCAGGTGTAGACGATCGCGTTGTCCCCGATTTCTTCCAGCAAACCCAACTCCAGGGTGGTCAGGTCTGGGGGTCCCTGGACATTGAGCTCTCCTTCCACCCGGAGGAGCGAATTGGCGTAGAGTTCCTGGAGACTCGAGGTGTGGGGGATGTGCAGATTGCCACTGATCTGCAACAGGCTGCCGAAGTTGGCGACCTCCAGGTCCGGGAAGCTCACACCGAAGTCCAGGTCCCCGACCCATTGCTCGATGCTGTCCAGGTCCAGGCTGGTCAACTGTTCGTTCTCCTCGATGGTGGTCTCTCCGGAGACCTCCTCCAGGGCGGGGAGATCCAGGGTCTCCAACGAGGCATTGCCCAGGATCAGGAGATCGCCTCCGACCATGGCCAACAGTGGCAGGGACAGCTCGGCCAGCAGGGCATTGCCGCTCACCTCAAGGCCGTCGCCCTCCAGGTGACCGCCGGCAAAGGCGGTCTTCTGTTCGCTGCCGACCCACTGCAGGTTGTCGAACACAAGGTCGACCAGGGAGATGTTGTCGCGGATGACCAGGGCGGTGCCGGCATCACAGACGTCGACAAAGGAGGAGGTGGTGAGCAAGGGGTTTCCCTCGATGACGAGACTGCCTCCTACGCTTTCCAGGACGTCCATGGCCAGGCTCTCCAGGGACTCGGCCTGGCCCACCACCAGGTCCTCCCCCACGCTGAGCAGCGCGGGCAGGGAGGCGCTGCTCAGGGCCGTGGCGGTGATCTCCAGGTTCTCCCCGACCCACAGGAGGCAGTCCAGTTCGGAGAGATCGACCAGGCTGCTGTCGGTGATGGTGAGGCTTCCGTTGACGCCTCGATAGTCCGTGCAGAAGTCGGTCAGTTCGTCCTCGGTGGTCAGGGCCAGGTCGCCGGTGTATTCGCCATCGTTGTCCAGGTCGTCGCAGTCCTGGTCGATGCCGTCCAGGGGTGTGTCGTGGGCGTCTGGGTAGATGGCGTCGTCGCTGTCGTTGCAGTCTCCTGCCCGGTCGACGCTGTCGTCGGGCTGGTCACAGGAGAGGGAGGGTTCCACGAGGTCTGAACCCCAGCCGTCGCCATCGGCGTCGGTGTACCACAGGGCGGTGCCGTCGGCGGCCTCGTCGACAGCGCCATCGCAGTCGTCATCCTGTCCGTTACAGGCCTCGCTGGCATCGGGGTGTCGGTCGGGGTTCTCGTCGTCGCAGTCGTCTGCGGTGGTGTAGCCGTCCTGGTCAGCGTCCGGAAGGTACCAGTGCCGACAGCCCAGGAAGCTCAGCAGGAGAAACCAGGCGGTGGGGGAGAAGAGGACCATCACGGAAGACCCGGAAGAGGGGAGGCTACACCATACGCCAGACGTTGCTCTATGGCCTGTACGCGACCCGAAGTTCAGAGATCCAGGACTTTCGCCAACTC
>CAZMNK010000009.1:56341-68566 GCA_964567625.1 uncultured Enterobacterales bacterium
GCTCTATGGCCTGTACGCGACCCGAAGTTCAGAGATCCAGGACTTTCGCCAACTCCGAGAGTCGACCGCGAAGGGGCGCATCCTCGGCCAGGTCCAGGGCCTCGGCGACGACCAGGGCCTCCTCGTAGGCCGTCCTTGCCTGCAGGCTGGCACCCTCCTCCTGGTCCAGCAGGCCCCGACGACAGAGCAGCTTGCCCAGCTCTTCCTGGTTGCCGGTCTGCCGCAGCAGCCCTTCCCCCGTCTCCAGGGCTTCTCGTGCCTGGGTTCTCCGCCCCTCCCGGCGCTCCAACTCCCCCAGGGAGCCTAGAAAGGCGCCTTCGGCCTGGGGGTGGCTTGCTTCTCGAGTCTGTTCCAGGGCGGCCCCCAGGTGCTCTCTTGCGCCCTCCAGGTCCCCGTGGCCCAGCAGCAGGTCGGCCAGGTTCCCGTGCACGATCCCCTCAGAGCGCCGGTTTCCGACCTCACGCAGGATCACCAGGGCAGCGTTGTAGTGCTTCAGGGCCGCTTGTACATCGCCGCTGAGCGCCGCCAGGCTGGCCAGGCTCCCCCGAACCACGCCCTCGTTTCGCCGGGCCCCCACCGCCTGGTAGTGGGTCAGTGCCTCCTGGTAGCAGGTCCGTGCCGCTTCGGGACGTCCCTGGATGAGACCGACGTGACCCAGGTTCAGGAGGACCATTCCTGCAGAGTGTCGGTCTCCCGACTCCTCCAAGATGGTCACGGCCTCCCGGAAGTGCCGCTCCGCTTCCTCCAGGCGACCACTTCGGAGGGCGATCAGGCCCAGGATGTCCAGGGCGCCCCCCTGCTGCCGTCTCAGGCCCTCCCCTCGCAGGAGTGCCAGGGCGGTGTGCGCCTCGTTCTCGGCCTCCTCGTACCTTCCCTGTCTGCGGAAGGCGACTCCTCGGGCGGTCCGCACGAGCCCCACGGCCTCCGGGTCATCCAGGCTGGTGGCCAGCCCCAGGGCCCACTGCAGGACCTCCTGGGCTTCTGGAACGCGCCCTGCGTTGACCAGGGACTTGCCCTGCTGGGTCAGGACCTTCAATCTCTGGGCAGTGTCCAGGTCGGAACGCGCCAGCAGTCCGGCTCCCAACCCCACACCCCGGGCCAGGGGCCCCTGGCGATCCAGCAGCGCCATGGCGGCCAGGCCTGCCCCCACGGCAGTCTCCGCAGCCATGGGCCCGTTCGCCGGCGCTCGTGCCACCGCCGCCACGAGGTTCTCCAGGTCCAGCGCCAGCTCCCGGAAGTGTTGTGGGCCCGTGGGGCCTCGCAAGCTGTCGAGCATCTCCGGTGTTCCCAACTTCGCGTACCAGGCGCCGTGGCGAGACCAGGTCTCGGCCCGTGCCCGGTAGCCGCTCCACTGCTGGCCCGAGGGATCCACCAGGGCCTCGGGGGATTCCAGGTGCTCCATGGCGAAGAACCGGATGGTCTCGTAGATCCCAAAGCGAATCTCGGTGGCCCCGGTGGCGTCCTGTTTTGTACGCAACAGGCTCTTGTCGGCCAGCGACTCCAGGATCTCGTCGACAAAGGGGGCCTCGGGCCAACAGGAGAGATCCAGGACCGCCTCGGCGGCCTCCATGGAGAAGGCGCCGCGGAAGACAGCGCATTGGGCCATGGCGGCCTGCTCCCATCCCTCGAGCAGTTGCCAGGACCAGGCGATTGCCTCTCGCATGGTCGCCTGGCGGGCCTTCAGGTCCCGTCTTCGTCCCCGGAGTACCTGGAGTGCTGCGCTGGGGCCCCCCTCGGTCATGCGCCCCAGCATCTTGGAAGGAGCCAGGGTACGGACCCTGGCCGCAGCGAGCTCCAGGGCCAGGGGTAGCCCGTCCAGGAGTCGCACGATGCCAGCCACCGCATGGGCGTTGTCTGCGGTGAGGTTGAAGTTCGGTTGGGCCAGCCGGGCCCGTTGCACGAAGAGCGAGACCCCCTCCACCCGGGCCAGGTCCTCCAGTGCAATCTCTTCATCCGGGGCGGCCAGGGGCTCCAGCGGCACGGAGTGTTCGCCCTCGATGCCCAGGCGCTCTCGGCTGGTGACCAGGAACTGGGCCTGGGGTGCCCGGTCGAGCCACTGGGCGACGGTGTGGGCAGCCGCCGAGACCACCTGTTCAAAGTTGTCGAGAATGATCAGCGTGCGTCCTCGCCCCAGGATGGCGTTGCCAAGCTGGGTGGAGGCGTTCCCACCGGCCAGAGGTACCGAGAGGGCCCGCGCCACGTCCTGGCAGACGCCTGCGGCATCGCGAGCCTCGGTCAGATCGCAGAACCAGACCCCGCCTGGGTACCTGGCAAGGTGATCGGAGCCGACCTTCTGGCACAGACGGGTCTTGCCGGTTCCGCCCGGCCCCAACAGAGTGGCAATTCGGACGCCGGGGCGGGCCAGCAGCTCTGCCATCTGGGCCAGTTCCGGCTGGCGTCCCACAAAGGAGGTCAGCCGATTCGGCAGGTTGGTGCGGTGGATGGACTGGGTTCTCAGGGGAGGGAAGCGACGGGTGTGAAGCGACCGGTGGCGGATCTCGTACAGGTGCTCGGGCTCTTCCAGTCCCTTGAGGTGGTGGAGGCCCAGGTCCAGGAACTCCGTCTCTGGAAGATGGTTCCGGACCAGTTCCCAGGCCCCGGCACTCACCACCAGTTGTCCCCCGTGGGGAGCATCGCCGATCCGAGCCGCTCGGTTGATGCACGGGCCGAAGTAGTCCATCTGGCCGCTCTCGGGATGGGGGCGACAGATGGGTTCTCCCAGGTGGACACCGATGCGCACGCGGAGACCGCGGAAGCCAGGCTCTTCTCGGGCCGGGGCACAGTCCTCCAGGCCCTCAGGCCAGTCCGCCTCCTGCAGTGCCAGCTGGACGGCCAGGCTAAAACGGACAGCGTTCAGGGCGGATGAGAAGGCAACCTTGAGGGCGTCTCCCTCTGCGCTGAACTCGTAGCCCTCGTGCTCGGCGAGAAGCTTTCGAAGCAGCCTGTCGTGTATGTCCAGCGCGTGCCGCATCACCTCTGGGTTCTCGTCCCAGAGCGGGGTGGAGCCCTGGATGTCCGTGAAGGCCAGGGCCAACAAGCCGGTTGGCGGAGAGGGCATGGCAGGCATGCTAAACGATCAGACCATGGGGGGAGGGTCTGAAACGGACTGGGGTGAAAGGCGCCGGTTCACTGGGCGCAGGGCGTTTCCATCCGGGGTGACTGGCCCCGATCAGTCATGGTACTGACGATCGAGCAGTGGTAGGGCGTCCTCGTCCTCTTCGTCGGAGTTGGCGCGCAGGTTCAGCCGCTCGCGTTGACGGCGCATGACCTCGCGCTGCAACCAGGACAGTCGGGCTTCATTGAGTCCCATGAAGCGCAGGCCGATTTCGTGGCCCATCTTGGCGGCGAGTCTCGATGGTTTGGGAATGTCACGCGTTCCCATGACCTCGGCCATGAGCTGGACCTGTGTCCCGTCCTGACCGGCAGCCGGCCTGACGATCACCTGGGTGTTGGGAGGAACGGGCTTCTCGACCTGAATGGCACAGCCCCCCGCGGACATGTCGGCCAGTCGTCCGATGAGGCGCTCTTCCTGCTTGGCCGCTCCGGGTATGGGCTCTTTCGGGATTCCCAGCTCTTTCACCACCAACGTGATGGCCTCGTCGGTGGGCAAGCGGAGCAGGGATCGCTTTGCGGGCTGGAGCTCGGGAATCAGGGGTCCCGGCATGATGATGGCGGCGCGGAGGACGTCCTCTGGGTTCGCTCCCAGGTGGTTGGCATCCTTGAAGGGCAACTCGCTGATGGGCTCAAGCCGCAGGTACTGCCCGGCAAAGCGATAGACCCCGCGAGGACGACTGGCCTCCAGGTAGAGGAACACGCCAGGATCCCAGTCCCATGGTTCTCCCTCGCACATCACGATTCCGATGCCATCCTCTCGCTTGGCGATGAGGGCGGGCCGCAGGATCTGTTCCACCACGGCGTCCGGGGTGACACGGGCGAATCGCACCTGGCCGATGACAGGTCGCCAGGGGGTGATGTCGAAATCCTCGCCTGGGAGCAGGAACTGGTGGGGGGCAATGGCACCCCAGAACAGCTTGACGAAGCCCGTGCCGCCCAGTGGTCGCAGGATGTGGGTTCTGTCCGGCATCTGGATCCGCAACATGGGAAGGGCTGTCTCGCCTTCCGGAGCGATCCCTCGCCTCGTCCGGGCAGTGATCATCTGGGTGGGCGGCACCGACTTGGTGTCCGGAAGGAGAGTCAACTGGCCTGTGCCCAGGATGACCGTTGAACGGTAGGCGTTCCACTCGTCGGGCGACCACACCACCCGTCCGGCAATGAGCAACTCGCCGGGATCTTCCAGGGGCGGATCCAGGGACGCCAGGTACTCGGGAAACTCCTCAAAGGAATCCAGCGGCTTTCTACCGGCCGCATCGACATCGCTGCGCTGGGGATCCGCCGTGATCATGATGGCCCGCAGGCGCTGCAGGACTTCAAAGGCCTTCTGGGATCCCCCTTGTTGACTCTTGCACGCGAATTGAAGGACGTTGTCCCGTGTTCCGACCTCCACAATTGTCTTTTTCACCATCTTGGCGTAGAGAATGTCCCGCCCGGCCATCCTCAGGTTCTCTCCTCCACCCGAGGCCTCGTCCAGGAAGTTCTTCGGGACCAGGGCAAGACCTGCAGGCCCGGTCAGGATGGCCACCGTGATGTTCGCCTTGGTGGAACGGAGAAGCGTTCCCGTGGCGGTGGCCAGGAAGCCACGGCGGCGTGGTGGTGGTCCTCCTGGGAGTCCGAGGACCCACAGCATCGAGGCGAAGAGCACACCGTTGCTGCCGTAGAGCTTGATCGACCCCGCCTGGCCGGCGTCAAAGACGGTCTCCTGACCCTTCCTGGAGGCGATCTCCACATCGACAATCCGGGCCAGGGGAAGAGAGACTGAGCGTACGCCTCCCCGCAGGAGGGCCAGGATGGGTCCCCGGTTCAGGGTGATGCACCTGGTGTCCAGAACCACATGGACCCGTTCGGTCAGAGGGCCCCGGACCACCTCCTGGGCAACTCCCTGGAACAAGATGGGCCGTTCCTCAACTGCTTTTGGTTGGACGCTGTCCATACCTTCAGCCACGCGGAAAGCCTTCCAATGGGGTTAATTTCGATATAGCCCATTCTCAGAGTGCCGTCGCTTACAACTGGAAGCGACGGGGTCGGGTCGTGAATCGCCGTTCTTGATGGACACCTCCAGGGCAGGGACTGGTGAAGCTCTCCCTGCTCCAGGCTGCTGCTACGCCCCCCGGGACTATTCCACCTTCAGCGCCAGGTTGACTGCCTGCATCAGGGCGGTGACCTCCACCGGCTTGCTGAGCACCATCCGGACCCCGTGGGCTGCAGCCCGAGGACGCAGGTCCCCCATTTCTACGCCACTCAGCAGGATGACCGGTCGGTTCGCAAGTCGCCCCGAGGTCTGATCGACGGCATCGAGACCCGAGGTGCCACCCAGGCACTCATCCAGGATCACGCATCCTGGCTCTCCGTCTCGGGGGACTTCGTCCGTGGTTTCGTGGGCATGCACCCCATAACCAAGGGTGGAGAGCATCCAGACAAGGGCCTCCCGAACGACCGGGTCGTCGTCGACAACATGGACGATGCCTTGTTTCATCGGGGTGCTCCCCCGGTCAGGAAGGGTTCAATCTGCACGAGAAGCAGCATAGGACCGGTCATTGGAGGAATTCAAGGGTTCTTCATCGCAGTTTGAATTTTGAAGTGCCACCAGAGGGCGATTCCCCTGGCTGAAGCGGTGGCGTACAGGGGAAGAAGTCCGAGGTTGTCGGAGGGTGCGCTCTGCCCCTTGCAACAGGGGGCCCAGGTAGCCGGGTCCAGGGACCTCACTGAAAGAGACTCCTCTACCCCTTGATTTCGAACAGATACACCCGCTTGTCGCCGGGTCCGATCAATGCGTAGATTCCGCTTGGCAGCGCAGTGCCTGGAATGTACATCAGGGCCCGCTTCTCCTCGATGACTTTGAGCACCTGGCTGTCGTCAAGCTGGGTGGCAACGGCCTCGTGTTTCTCCTTGGAGGTGAAGTGTCGTCCGATGTAGCTCCAGGGATCCATGTCGATTTTGTGGTTCCTGGATCCGAAACGCAGCTTTTTCTCATGCCTGATGAGAGGGAGTATCTCCAGGCGCTTGATGGCCTTGACTCCCGAGAGGATCAGGTAGTCTTGCTCCCCGATGCTCGGGAGCTTCGAGGGAATCGTGTCCGGGTAGAGAACGGTTTCGTCTCTGGATTTCCAGAGGGGCAATTCAGACACCCGGGAGGCGGTGCGCATGGTGAAGATCTCGGTCCCCTTGAGCACGTACACGCCATTTCCTGGGGGTGACCGCCAGGCTCGCAGAGTGAGTTGCGCCTCGGTGGGCACCCCACCCGTAAACGTCGGAGACCCGGCCAGGAAGACGGTCTTGTCGCCGGACACCAGGGCGTAGCTCGTGTCCGGGCAGGGATTATTGAACAGGAATTGTCCCTGGTCATCACTGCTCGTCTCGAGGACCTGGCAGGACAGGTCAGTGGGTCCAGTGGCCTTGGCGAGAACCCGCAGGCCGGCCATAGGCTGCTCCGTCATTCCGTCGAGAACGAGGCCAACGGCGGTGGTCTCCTGACAGCCTGACAACAGACAGGCAAAGGCCACATACATCAGCTTCATGGCGGCTTCCCGGGAAGGATGGGTGGGAAAGAGCGACAATAGCAGGGGTTCGGTATCCACAACGGGACCGCGGTAGGATGGCGCCATGTGTGCAGGCCCCAAACAGGTTGATTCTGTGGATGGTGAGGCCGAGGAATCAGGTGCGGGTCTGTGGCGCCTCCAGAACCCGCCCGGAGTGGAACGCCGGGAGACTGCCGCTCTGGGGGTGTTCGGGCCGTGGGGCACTCCCGATGGCCTCCACGAGAGGCCGAGATGAGCGAACCGGCCATCCAGGAGATTGGTAAGGGCCGCTATCGGCTGATCCACGTGCTTGGCCGTGGAGGCATGGCGACGGTGTATCGGGCCCACGACACCCGCCTGGGCGTCGATCGGGCCATCAAGGTCCTCTCCAGCACCTTCAGCGCCAGCGCCACCATTCGGGCCCGATTCCAGAGCGAAGCCAGGACGATGGCCCGCCTGCGGCACCCGAACATCCTGTCGGTCCATGACGTGGAACTGGATGGATACCAGGTCTACCTGGTGATGGAATTGCTTCCCGGGGGCACCTTGTGGGACTGGGTCCAGGCCCACGGTCGCATGCCGCCTCGCATGGCGGTCGAGGTGATGATTCCGGTGTTGGAGGCGATCGGCACGGCCCATGAATCGGGGGTGATCCACCGGGACCTGAAGCCGCAAAACATCCTGCTGACCGGAGAGGGTGACCCTCGGGTCACGGACTTCGGAATTGCTCGAGTGGCTGACCGGGACTCAGTGCTGACCAAGACCACCACTGTGTTGGGGACCCAGGGCTACATGGCGCCAGAGCAGCGCACCGCTTCGCGAAATGTGGATGCACGTTCCGATATCTACTCACTGGGAGCGACACTCTTCGCCCTGGTCACCGGCCAGTCGCCTGTGGACCTGATCGCGCTGCCCATCGATGATTCTCTCCTGGAGGGGGTAGACCTCCGAGTTGCCGAGGTGATTCGCCGAGCTGCTGCCTACAGGCCGGCGGAACGCTACCAGGACGCCGACGAGATGTGCGATGCGCTGCGGGCCTGCAGGACTCGGGTTCCTCCCATTCCCCCCGGCGTCCCCTTGTTGGGCCGGCACGCCAAGACGGCTCTTGGGCAGGACTCCAACTCCCCGTACTCCCAGGTGTCGGGCACCATGGACCCGTTGTCTGGTGAGAGAGGGGCGAGTCCTTCGGACGGTCAAGAGACCTTTGCTCTTGGGGCCAGCATGGCTGCAAGCGTGGGGGATGAGGTCAGTGGTCGCACAGCGGTGCCGGACACCAGCCTGGAGTCGGACATTGTGCCCGCTGCGGAGCCCGCTCATTGGGGAGGTCGGCGCCTCCTGGTGCTGGGGGGAGTTCTCGCTGTCGGGGGGCTGGGTATCTGGTTCACAGGGCCGGGCCAGCGCTCACTCCTGGAACCCCCCGACGTCGTTTCGGCCCCGACGTCCCCGTCGGTGCCCGAGGCCGAGGATCCCCAACGAGAGCCGGTGCCGGAGTTGAGTGGCCCGGCCCCCCTCTTGGAATTGGAAGCGGTCGAAGAGGAGCCTGTTGAAGAGTCCGGGCAAGGTCAGAGCGGCGTTGCCAGCCAGGGTTCAAGGACCCGTGTCACTCCGGTCACCCCACAGGAACCATCGAAGCAGGAACCGGCGGCGGAGTCGACTCGTGCCGCTCCAGCCCCGGAGAAAGAGGAACCTGAACCGGCCGGGCGTGCCAGGAAGCCTGAACGCGAGCCGGCTGCAGCGAAGCCGGAGCCCCAGGTGGAGCCAGCGCTGGATCCTGAACCGGTGGCTGAGCCCGAACCCGTGGCGGAGGGTCAGTGGTCCTGGACCGGTGAGGCCCTGCGGGTCCTGTTCGTCGGAGGTGATGGACGGCTCTACAGTCCGGGTCGGGTTCCAGCAGGGCGATACGAGGTCATGGCGGTTTTCGATGAATCGATCGGGGCCATTCCTTCGGGAAAGACGACGGTCCCTGCAGGAGCCAGTGTCACAATTCACTGCAACGCCCTCTTCCAGAAGTGTCAGTAGGGCCTGGATTCCGCGGAGACGAGATGCGAACCTCGCTGTTTTCCCTGTTCCTGCTTGTCGCCTGTGTTCCCATGCAGGTCGACCCTGCATCTTCCGCCGCCGCTTCCGCCGAGAGCCAGGCGGTGGCCATCTCTGAGGCACTCGAGGTCCTGGAGTCCATCCAGGCGCTACAGGCTGAAGGGGACTTCCCGGGCGTCCTGACCCACACCTCGGCCGACATCCGACTGGTCGGAACGGACGCCAGCGAGCACTGGGATCGCGCCAAACTGGAAGGGGTGGTGAAAGCCATGGAGGCGCAGGAATTTGTCTGGAAGGTCCGGGTCACGAACCGGGTCCTGACGGCCGGGCCCTCGGCCGACGTTGTCTGGTTCGAGGAGAAGATCATGACCGTGACTCCCGCGGTGGGGGAGTTGCGACGCTCTGGTGTCCTGGTGTTGGAAGAGGGTGCCTGGAAGCTGGTCCAGAGTGTCACCAGCTTCCCGATACCGAACGACCAGGTGCCCGCGCTGTTGGGAATTCTCGGGTTGAACCCGGAGGTGGCGCTGCCGATTGTTGCGGAGGAGGTTGATCCACCAGCTGCGGAGACAGTTCCTGAGGCAGAAGAGTCTCGTGTGGAGGAGCCTGACATCGAGGCGGTTGAGGAAGAGGAGTCCGACGCAGGAGAGTAGGGGCCCGGTCTGGATGGCGGTCGTCACCGCTCCGAGGTTCCGTCCAGTCATCCCCAGCACCACCGGGCGACGGGTTGCGATGTCGTAGACTTCTGCGTCGGAGCCGACCTGAACCCCACGGCTCCCTCGAGGAAGTCCATGAGTGAATCACCTCAGGCGCTTGTCCAGGTCCAGGAGGTCTCCCGAAGCTTTGGGAGCCTGAAGGTCCTTACGGGTGTTTCCATGAATGTCCAGGCAGGGTCGCTGGTGGCCCTGCTCGGCCCCTCTGGTGCGGGCAAGACCACGCTGGTGAGGATGATCGCAGGCGTTGACGTGGCCCAGGGAGGACAGGTGCGGGTCCAGGGCGACCTGATGCCGACCATGGACCAGCTTCCAGTGATTGGGTACATGGCCCAGTCCGATGCCCTCTACCTCGAGCTCTCCGGTCGGGAGAATCTCCTGTTCTTCGGAAGCCTCTACAGCCTGAAGGGCGAAGCACTCCAGACGGCGATCAAGAGTGTTGTGGACCTGGTGGATCTGGGGGACGCCATCGACAGGCCGGTGCTTCAATACTCCGGAGGCATGAAGCGGCGTCTCTCGCTGGCGACAGCCCTGCTCCATGGCCCAAAGGTCCTGATTCTCGATGAACCCACGGTGGGGTTGGATCCGGTGCTGCGCCATGCGGTGTGGAAGGAGCTTCGGGCCATCGCGGATGCAGGTTCAGCGGTGCTGGTCACCACTCACGTGATGGACGAAGCGGACCAGTGCGACATTGTGTTCATGTTGCGAGACGGGCGGATCATTGCCGAGGACCCGCCCAAGGCCTTGATGGCAAGGGCCGGCGCCGAGACCATGCAGGATGCCTTCCTCCACTTTGCGACCGGGGAGGTGTGAGATGCGCAGCCTTGCCATTACTCGTCGCGTGATCTGGGGTTTTCGAAGAGACCGAAGAACCATCGCCCTGATGATTCTCGCCCCGTGCCTGATCCTGACTTTCTTGTGGCTGATATTCGATGGGGACACCTACAGGCCCACCCTGGCAGCCGTGGACCTTCCGCCTCCCGTGATGGCGGTTCTCGAGGCCCAGAACGCCACCATCGAGGTCATGGAGCAGGGAGAAGCAGAGACGGCGTTGGCTGAGGCTTCGATCGATGCCATCCTGGGCATGGACGGCATGAGTTTTTCGGTGCTTCTGGAGGGAAGTGATCCGTCCAAGAGCAAGGCCGTAATGTTCGTGTTGTCCGCCCTGGGCGACAGTCTCGGCCCGGCTCCAGGACAGGGGGCAGGACCGAAGCTCGAGCGCCTGCACGGGAACGACGAGATGTCCGCCTTCGACAACTTCGGACCGGTGTTGGTGGGTTTACTCGTGTTCTTCTTCACCTTCCTGGTGTCGGGGGTGACCTTTGTCCAGGAACGGCGCAGTGGCACCCTCGATCGGATGCTGGCGACCCCCCTTCGCCGGCACGAGCTGGTGCTGGGCTATGCCCTGGGCTTCTCCATCGTGGTCTCCGCCCAGGCCACCTTGATCGCCGCCATCTCGATCTATGGGTTGGGGATGATGCTCGAGGGGTCTTTTGTCTGGCTCTTGCTGGTCACGCTGTTGCTCGCCGCCACGGCCCTGGCGATCGGGATGTTCGTTTCCGCCTTTGCCCGTTCCGAGTTCCAGGTGCTCCAGTTCATCCCGGTGGTCATCATTCCCCAGGTGTTCTTCTCCGGGCTCTTTCCCCTGGAGGCCATGGCTCCCTGGCTGCGTTGGATCGGGGAATGCCTTCCCCTGACCTATGGGGCACGGGCTCTGCGGGACATCATGATTCGAGGGGCTGGTATCGGGGAGATCTACCCCGACCTGCTGGTGCTCCTCGCCTTCACAGCAGTGTGCTTGATGGCCAATGTGCAGGCTCTGAAACAATACCGGGCGATCTGACCCGGTCGCTAACGGCCGCGCTGGTTCTTCCGGTCCCCGACGAGCCAGTTCTCCAGGAACAGGCCAAAGTGGGGGCCCTGAAAGGCCCTCAGGAAGTCGGTGATCGGGATGCCTGGCATGGAGACAGAGGTGTAGACCCGCAGCGCCGCGATGTTGGCCTCGATGGCAACCATGACCTGCTCGTCGGGGGCTTCAATGATGGAAACGATGTCGAACCTGCCCTGGGTGACCCAGGCGCCGACCAGTTTTCCTCCTTCCTTTTCAACACCCAGCTTGACCTGGCCGAACAGGCCGACACGGTCCTCGCGGGCCTTTCGAATTCCCTCGTCGGTCAATTTGCTCAGCCGGATCCAATGGGGCATGCCGTGCTCCACGCCATGGTGTGGCCCCAGGCTATCAATAATCGTCAGGCGTTGCCTTGTGGATGGGCAATTCGGGCTGTAGAGGAGAAACCTGGGCGCCCGAGAGGAACCCTCACAGAAGGGCGAGGAGCCCCACAGCCACGGCCAACATGGCCACCAGCCCTCCGGTGAGCCAGAGCGCGATCGCACGGGTGCCGTTCACCAGTGCAAGGACCGATTTGACCAGTGCATTTGTGGCGATCGCTATGACCACGGACCATGCTGCTGCGTTGGAGGACAGGATCCCGGTGTGGGCCATGTCGGCCACCGACAGGGAGATGGCGCTGGCGTCCGCCAGGCCGGCCAGGGCGCTCACCATGTAGACACCCTCCATCCCCAGCCATGACTCTGCCAGCTTTGCGCCAGCCAGAACCACCACGAACAGGAGTGCAAACTTGCAGGCCGGCCAGAAGGAGTAGGGATTTGTAAACACCAGCTCATGGGGCTCGTCAACGGCCTTTTTTCTTCCCAGGCGGTCGAACAGGGCTGCGCCGCCGGCCCCCAGGGCGGCTGCTGCGAGAAATGGTGGGGCGATCCTCGCAGCCAGGCTCGCGTCCACGGCCCAGACGAGCAGGAGGAGGCGGGGATACTGGACGGCGTTG
>CAZMNK010000010.1:0-21342 GCA_964567625.1 uncultured Enterobacterales bacterium
CCCCGTCCCCAGGATCGGAACAGCCGGAACAGCCGGGGTCGGGATGAAAAGCCCCCCAACAGTCCCGTCAGCGCCACCGCCATCTTCGAAGACGGCGTCAAGGTCACCAGCGACGAGAACACCAATTCCCTGGTCATCGTCGCGAGCCCGGAAAGCTTTGCGGTCTTGAAGTCGGTCATCGACAAGCTCGACATTCGACGAAAGCAGGTCTTCGTGGAGTGCGTGATCCTGGAGATCGGGTCCGAGGACACCTTTGACCTGGGCATCGGCTACCACCTGGGCAGCTACGACGACGCCACCGGGACCCTGGGCTACGCCTCCAGCCAGACCAATGGCAACAGCCTGCTGCTCTCCACCCAGGACCTCCTCAGTGGTCTCGCCCTGGGGGTTCTCGGGGAGGCCATCAGCCTGGAGACCGACGCGGGCAGCGTGAGCATTCCCGCCTTCGGGATCGCGCTCAATGCGCTCCAGGCCAACAGTCAGATCGACATCCTGAGCACCCCGAACATCCTCACACTGGACAACGAGGAAGCGCAGATCGTTGTAGGACGGTCGATTCCCTTCCCGGTCAGTTCCGGTCTGGATGCCAATGGCCAGCAGCTCATCAGCTACCAGCGGGAGGACGTGGCGATCACCTTGAAGGTGACGCCCCAGATCAACGAGTCGGATTTCGTCACCCTCGAGGTGTTCCAGGAGGTCTCCGAGGTCGAGGAGGATTCCCAGGGTCTGGACCCCTCCCAGTCGGGTTTCATCACCTCCAAGCGCACGGCGGAGACCACGGTGCTGGTGGCCAACAACCAGACCATCGTGATCGGTGGGCTGATGGGCCACACCAACACGAACGTGGAGACCAAGGTGCCGATTCTCGGGGACCTCCCCCTGATCGGTGTCCTGTTCCGAGGTCGACGGGAGGTCTCTCGAAAGACCAACATGTTGATCTTCCTCACCCCCCACGTCATCAACGAGCCGGCGGACCTGGAAGAGGTCTACCGCGTCAAGATGCTCCAGCGGCAGGAGTTCCTGCGGCGCTTCTACGGCAAGACGACCGAGGAACAGAACCTCGAGCTCAATTCCCTGTTGCGCTACTCGATGAACCTGGTCGACGAGCCCAGCGTCTACCGGATCCGTCCCCGTGAAGCCAACCAGGTCACCAGCATCGGGGCGGTCGACGAGATCGGTGTCAACACCGTCCGGGGCGGGGCCCTGCTTCCTGAGGACGAAGAGCCCGTCGATGACAGCCCTGAGTTCGAAGAGACCCCAGTCGACGAGGAAGCGTTGGAGGAGGTCGAGTGAACGCCGCCCACCTTCGGCGCCTCGAGGACGGTCTTCGCGCTCGCGGAGTGCCCGCCCAGCATCTTGAAGATGCCCGGGCCCAGGCCTCCAAGACCCGTGTCAGCCTGCTCGAGGCCGTGCAGCGCTCCGAACAGATCTCGAGTCGTGACGTCACGGCGGTCCTCGCGGATTTGACGGGCCTGCCGGTTGTCGACGAGGTGGACCTGGAGCGGGTCGACGTGGAGTTGGTGCGGCAGGTGCCCCTGGGGCTGGCCCGGGAGAAGGGCATGTTGCCTCTCTGGGAGGAGGAGAACGGTCCTGGTGTCTGGGTCGCCCTGTCCAGCCCCAGCGGCCTGGTCGCTGCCGACGACCTGCGGGTCCTGCTCCAGCGTCCGATCCGGCTTGTGCTGGTCCCCTACGACACCCTGCGCGACGCGATCAACAAGTCCTATGACAAGGCAGCGCGGTCCGCCTCGGCGGTCATGGAGGAGATCAAGGAGGAGACCGAAGACGGCCTGGCTGGCGATCTTCAGCTCGAGGCGGACATCCTCGACGATCCGAACCAGGCGCCCATCATCCGGTTCGTGAACACCCTGCTCACCCAGGCCATCAAGGACCGGGCCAGTGACATCCACATCGAGCCCTTCGAAAAGGAACTCGTGGTTCGTTTTCGCATCGATGGGGTGCTCTACGAGATCGTCAAGCCCCCGCCGCGGCTGCAGGCGAGCATCGTCAGCCGGGTCAAGATCATGGCCGGGCTGGACATCGCCGAGAAGCGCATCCCCCAGGACGGCCGCATCCGCATCCGCATGGCGGGTCGCGAGATCGATCTCCGTGTGTCCACCCTGCCCGTACGCCACGGCGAGCGCGTGGTGATGAGGATCCTGGAGAAGGGTGCGGTCTTCAGCCTGGACACCATCGGGATGTCCGAGACCACCCTGGTCGACTACCGCGGGTTCATTCGCCGACCCCACGGCATCATCCTCGTGTCGGGACCAACCGGGTCGGGAAAGACCACGACGCTGTATTCGGGCCTCTCGGAGATCAACTCGCCGGACAAGAACATCCTGACCATCGAAGACCCGATCGAGTACGAACTGAAGGGCATCGGCCAGACCCAGGTCAACACCAAGATCGACCTGACCTTTGCCTCGACGCTGCGGGCCCACCTTCGCCAGGACCCGGACATCATCATGGTGGGGGAGATCCGGGACGGCGAGACCGCCGACAACGCGGTCCAGGCCTCCCTGACGGGTCACCTGGTGCTCTCCACGATCCACACCAACGATGCCGCCGGGGCCTTCACCCGGCTGATCGACATGGGCGTGGAGCCCTTCCTGGTGTCCTCGTCGCTCCTGATGGTCCTGGCCCAGCGCCTTGTGCGACGGCTCTGTTCGGAATGCAAGGAGGAGATGGTGCTCCGGGCCGACGACCTGATCGATGTCGGCGGCAGCACGGACCTTGTCGGTCGCACCGCCTGGAAGGCCAAGGGCTGTCCGAATTGTCTGAACACCGGCTACCGCGGTCGTTCGGGCATCTATGAGTTGCTGGGCATCGACGATCGCATCAAGCACCTGGTGAACCAGCAGTCGGATGCGGGGACCATCAAGAAGGCGGCGCTGGCCGCTGGAATGACGAGCCTGCGCAAGGACGGACTGCGCAAGGTGCTCCTGGGAGAGACATCTCTGGACGAGGTCCTGAGGGTCACCCAGGAAGAGGTCGCGGAGATCTAGGGCGATGGCGGTCTACGAGTACCAGGGTCTGGACGCAGGGGGGAAGCCCACCTCTGGCATCATCGACGCCGACAACCCCAAGGCCGCGCGCGTTCGCATTCGCCAGCAGGGGGTCTTCCCGACCGATATTTCGGAGCAGACGGGCACGGGCCAGGCCACCAAGGGCACCGGACTGGCCATCGAGATCGACTTTTCACGTCTGTTCATCCGGATCAAGGCCGAGGACCTGGCGAACCTGACCAGCCAGCTCTCCACACTGGCGGGCGCTGGAATCCCGGTGGTGGAGTCCCTGAACGCGCTGTTGGAGCAGACGGAGAACCCGAAGCTGCAGATCGTGCTCGCGGATGTGCGGGAGAAGGTCAACGAGGGTTCGAGCCTGGCGGATGCCATGGCTGCCCACCCCAAGGTCTTCACGGATCTCTACGTGTCGATGGTTCGTGCTGGAGAGGCGTCGGGTGCCCTGGACATCGTCCTCAAACGGCTGGCCCAGTACACCGAGGATGCCGTCCGGCTCCAGGGCAAGGTCACGGCAGCGATGGTCTACCCGGTGCTGATGACCTTTGTGGGGGGTGCCCTGGTCATCGGGCTGTTCACCTTTGTCATTCCCAAGATCAAGGGCGTCTTCGACAGCTTCAACGCGACCCTTCCGCTCATCACGCGAATCGTTCTGGGAACCTCGGAGGTCGTGTCCGCCTGGTGGTGGGTGCTGGTCCTGGCAGCCGCTGGCGGCGTCTATGGCTTCAAGCGCTGGTTGGAGACCGATGAGGGCCGGCAGAAGTTCGATCGCTTCAAGCTGACGGTGCCGATTTTCGGCCGGGTCTTTCGACTGGTGGCCGTCTCCCGTTTCTGCCGGACACTGACCACTCTGCTGGAGTCCGGTGTCCCGATCCTCTCCGCCCTGGGCATCACCGCCAACGTGGTTCAGAACGTGGTGCTGGTCGAGGCCATCGAGACGGCCTCTCGCAACATCTCCGAGGGCCAGTCCCTGGCCGGTCCCCTGCGCCAGTCTGGCGAGTTTCCCCCCCTGGTCACCCACATGATCGCCATCGGTGAACAGACCGGTGAACTCGAGGCGATGCTCGCAAAGATCGCCGATGCCTATGACCTGCAACTCGAGAACCTCATCACCGGCCTCACGGCCCTGCTCGAACCCATCCTCATCGTGGTGATGGGCGGCATGGTGGCCCTCGTTGCCGTGTCCATCCTCTTGCCCATGCTCAATCTCACCAGCGTCGTCCGCTGATCCTCCTGGAGCGCCTCATGACCTTCTTGATCCGGCTGTTCGCCGCCCGCGAGCGCAGCCTCACCCGAAGCCGACAGGGCATGACCCTGGTGGAGATTCTCATCGTGGTCGCCATCCTGGGGAGCTTGATGGCCATCGTGGCCGTCAACGTGGCCGGCCAGTTCGAGGAGGCCCGCGTGGAGACCACCAAGCTCAAGATCCTGAAGGTCCAGGACGCGCTGAACATGTATGCGGCCAAGCACAAGGGCAAGTTCCCGACCACCAGCGAGGGCCTGGAAGCCGCCGCCAAGTACTTCGCCGACGGCAAGGTCCCGACGGATGAATGGGAGAACAACTTTCAGTACTTCAGCCCCGGGACCCACGGGGACAACAAGTACGAGATCATCTCCCTTGGCGCGGATGGCAAGGAAGGCGGAGACGACAACGACGCGGACGTCCAGTCCTGGAACCTGGACATGTAGGCCCGAGTGCTCGCGAACCGCCAACCCCGAGGACATCGCCTGCGCAAGGGCATGACCTTGATCGAAGTGATTGTGGTGATGGCCCTCATCGGCTCGGTGATGGCGATCTCGGTTCCGTCCCTTCGTGCCATCTTCGACGTTCAGATGACCGCGGCGGCCAAGGAGATGGCCCTGTCCTACCGTTACCTGCGGGACGAGGCCTCGCTGCGCAACGCGAGCTTTCGGGTCGCGTTCTACCTGGACCAGAACGGCTACCGGGTCGAGGTCGGAGACGCGAACACGCTGATCTTCTCCTCTGCCGAGGATCGTGAGGACTTCGAGGAGGAGATCGAGGGTCAGCTGAAGCGCTTCACGGACCGGCAGATCGAGGAGGGTGAGGCCAACGAGGTGCTGGACAAGCGGAGTCGTTTCCAGGGCCTCAGTGACCCGGCCCTGGAGGCCCAGGTCCAGATGCCCACGGGTTCTCGCATCGCCTGGGTCTGGACTCCCCAGTACGACGACCCGGTCGAGCCCAGTGACGATCCTCCAGAGGACGAGGAGGACCCGGGGGTCATCGCCTACAGCCACATCTTTTCCAATGGCTACGTGGAGCACACCCTCATCCGGATCGAGGACATCGACGATCCCGACGATGGCTTCACCATCGAGATCGAACCCCTGAGCGGTCGTGTACACGTCCACGATTCGCTCATCGAACCCCGGGACATCGTGGCCTGGGTGCCCGATGAAGGGCCGGAGATTCCGTCCCTATGAAAACCCGGGCTCGCCGTTGTCGCCTGGAGCGGGGTTTCACCCTGCTCGAGGTGGTGGTCGCGTTGGCGATCCTCACCGGCAGCCTGGTCGTGTTGGTCCAGACCCAGGGGCTGGCGGTCCTGATGACCACGGAGTCGGAGAAGTACCTGGTGGCCACCAACCTGGCGCGCCAGAAGATGGCCGAGGTGACCCTGCGCCTGGAGGAAGAGGGCTTCATCGACCGGGATGTCGTCGAGGAGGATGGGGATTTCGACGACCTGGACGATGTCTGGGAAGGCTATGACCTGGACGAGGCCGTCGAGGACTACCGCTGGGCCTACGTGATTCGGGAGATCGACCTGTCCCTGGCCGCTGACCTGGGGGGCATGGCCGAAGGGCTGATGGGCGACGCGATGCCTGACGAGGCGGAATCCTCCAGCGAGTCCCTGGACCTGACCGATGTTCCCGGCTTCAGCGATGACATGCTCGCCGACATGCTCAATCCCTACATCCGGGAGATCCGGGTGTTGGTGTGGTGGGGCGAGAACGAGGACGAGCTGGACCAGGTCGAGATCGTGACCCATGCCATCAATCCCAGCGGAGTGGTGCAAGCAGATCCGGAGGCCGAGTGAAGCTGCGGCAACGCCAGGGCCTGACCATGGTCGAGGTGCTCGTCGCCATCTCGGTGCTGGCCATCATGGCCGCGCTCACGCTGGGCAGCATCCAGGGAGCGGTGCTTACCCGGGACGTGCTGGCGGAAAAGGACGGCGTCAACCAGGGCGCCAGCGTCGCCCTGAGTCGCATGTCTCGGGAGCTTCAGCTCGCCTACATGACGTCAAACCTGTCGGCCCAGTCCAGCTACCGGACGGTCTTCGTGGGGGTCCAGGACGAGCCCATCGACAACCTGTGGTTCGCGACCCTGGCCCATCGGCGCCTCTACCGGGATGCCCGGGAGAGTGAACAGGCCGAGGTCACCCTGTGGGGAGAGCGGGATCCGGAAAACGCCGACGCCTGGGTCCTGTTGCACCGAGAGGGCCCACGCATCGACCATGAGCCGGACAAGGACGGGGTCATCCTGCCCCTTGCCCACGGGGTCAAGCGGCTGGACCTCCGGTTCCTGGACAGCAAGACCAATGAATGGGAGGACGAGTGGGACAGCCTGGGGGTGGACACCCCGAATCGGCTGCCCCGGGCAATCGAGATCCTCCTGGTGCTGCTGGGGCCGGATCCGGACCACCCGGATGATGAGGACCGGTTCGTCGAGCATCCCTTCACCACCACGGTGGTCCTGCAGTACGCGGAACCACTCCAGCGCTCGGTCTTCGCGAACTGATGGGCCTGCTGAACCGGTTCTGGCACGGACTGACCCGCTCGCGGGGTCGCCGGGGGTCTCCTTTCTACGGGGTCGGACGTCGGCACAATCCGCGCCGCCGGGGGGTGGCCCTGCTCATGGCGATCACCTCGCTCATGGTCCTGACCGTGTTGGTGGCGGACGTGACCTACAGCTCTCGGGTCCGGTTGCTCAAGTCGAGCCATGAACGGGATGCCGAGGCCGCCAGGTGGCTGGCCATCAGCGGGGCCAACCTGTACCAGCTGGTGCTGATCGTCGACAAGCAGATCAGCAAGCAACTCCAACAGACCGCTGCCGGCACCGGCTACGAGTCGATGCTGGGGATGATCGGCGGGCTCTGGGAGATGCTGCCGGGCATCAACACCGGGCTGCTTCGCATGATGTTCGTGTCCAGCACCGGCACCGACAGTGAGGACCTGGAGCAGTTCAAGGCGGAGGGGCTGAGCGACGAACAGAGAGAGGAGTCCCGGGAAGGGTCGGGTCTTTTTGCCGACAAGCACTTCCTGGACTTTGAAGGAGACTTCATTGCCGAGGTGGTGGACGAGAACTCCAAGGTCTCCCTGAACCTGGTCAAGAATGCCAGCGGGACGACGACCTGCCAGGAGAACGTGGGGGCACAACTGCTCTACGGTCTGATGTCTGGCGAGGACAACGACCAGTGGTTCTATGACCGCAACATCGAGCGCTGGGACCTGATCTGCAATGTGCTGGACTGGGTGGATGCAGACACCACGGCCTCGACCGCCCAGGGTGGGTACGAGGACAACCTGTACAACCGCCTGGAGTCGCCGTACCTGACCAAGAACGCATTCTTCGACACGGCCGAGGAGCTTCGGCTGGTCGATGGCTGGACCGACGAGGTCTACGATCGCTTTGCAAAGCACCTGACGATCTACGCGGACAAGGTCAATGTGAACACGGCCCCCGACGAGGTGCTCAAGGGTCTCCTGCGGGCCTATTCGGTGGGCACGAAGCCCTATGACGCCACTCTGGAGCAGGCTCTGGAGACGGCCACTGAGCAGCGGTTGGGAATGCAGTACACGAGCGCCAAGGAGTTCGTGGACACCTTCAAGAACCTGGGACTCAACCTGGACGACACGCTGGAGAGCGTCCTGGACACGGACAGCCTGGTGTTCACGGTGACGTCCACCGGGATCGTCAACGAGTCCATGCGCGTGTTGCGGGTGGTCTACGACTTTGGAAGCAGCTCCAAGGGCAAGATCCGCTACTGGCGGCTGGAGTAGAAATGGCCATTTTTGTCGGCATTGATCTGGGGTCTCACGCGACCAAGCTCGCCCTGATGGAGGGGCGTCTCGGGCGCGTGGAACTGTTGGAATACCGTGTCCGGAACGTCCCCCAGGATGGTTCCAGCTTGCCCTCGCTGGAGGACCGGCTGGCAGCCTGTGAGGAACTGTTCCTGGAAGACGACGCCCTGGCGACGGCCACGAGTGCAGCGGCCTACCCGGCTCAGCACGGGTCCTTGCATCGGATCGATCTCCCGTTTTCCGATCGGGCCCAGATCGACCGGACCCTGGTGTTCGAGCTCGAGGGCCAGGTTCCCTTTGACCTGGATGACTACGTGCTGGACTACCGGGTGGTCGAGACCAGCACAGATGGCCAGAGTGGGAGCCTGTGTGCCCTGGCGGACCGCCGGGTCCTGGGGGATCTGCTGGAGGGCCTGGGGGGTATTGGTGGCGATCCGAGGCACCTCTCCCTGGATGCCGAGGTGTTGGGGGGGAAGGCTCCTGGAGCCGGAACCTGGGCTGTGGTCGATGTGGGGCACACCCGGACGCTGGTGGCGGTCGTGGCCGATTCAGAGCTGGTCAGCGCTCGGGCGATGACCCATGGCGGCCGGGACCTGACCCTGGCCCTGATGAAGAAGTGGCGCTGGGACTGGGGAACGGCCGAAGGTGCCAAGCACGCTGCGGATCTTCGCCACCTGGCCGGGCCGACGGTGGCGGAATGGGATGACAACGGCCACACCGACCCGATGGCCCACCTGAAGGCAGAGACCCCGAACCTGGCGGAAGGGGAAGCCCCCGATCCTCAGCGGGTGAGCCATACCCAGGTCGCTGCCTGTCTGGGAGAGGCCCTGGGTTCGCTGCTGGCGGAGCTTCGGGCGACGCTCTTTGCCGTCGAGGTCGACCACGGGGTCGTTCTGGACGGCGTGTTGCTGACCGGCGGCACCTCCGAGATGGAGGGGCTTTCGCCATGGTTGGAGCGCCAGCTTGGATGGCGTGTCGGCCCCCTGGGAAGTTCCGCCGAGGCCGAGGCGCTGGGCGTACCGGGTCGATTCACCCTGGCCGAGACCCTTGCTGGACATGCAGCGGGCCTGGGGGGTGGCCGAGCTCTGGACTTCCGAAAGGGCGAGTACCAGTACCGAGGGGACCTGGCAATGACCCGAACCATCGGGCTCTGGGTGACTGCAGCGTTGCTGTTGTTGTCCCTGGCGGGTGCCGCCTGGTTCGGTTTCAGTGTCGTTCAACGCACCGAGTTTACCGGGCAGCTCGAGGACGAGATCGTGGCCGAGTTGCAGACGCTCTTTCCGGAAGTGTCCGCGGAGAAGGGACGGGACCCGTCCATGGCCCGAGCCATCGTGGTGGAGAAGACCACTGCGGTCGAGGAACGGGTCGAACTCCTGGGCGCGACCATCGGCCACGATCCCCCGACACTCACCTTGTTGCGGGACCTCTCCAACGCCATGCCTCCACCAGAGGAAGCTCGCGTGGAGGTTTCGGAGCTGACCCTGTCGAGCCAGGCCATCAAGCTCACAGCCAAGACCGACTCTTATGACTCCGCCGCGAGAATCGAGGCAGCGCTCCAGAAACACGAGCGCTTCCGCGGTGCCAAGAACGGGGATGAGAAGAAGCTCGGAGATGGGATCAAGTTCACGATGACCATTCCGCTCGGGGAGACCGAGACCGACGAGGAGGCCGGGTAGATGTCGATCCTGACCAACGCAAATGCTCGCCTTCAGGACGCCCTGGCCCCGATGTTCGAACGCGTCGAGGCCATTCTCCAGGGCATGAACTCCCGTTCTCGGAAGCAGTTGCTGGGGCTGGTGATGGTCGCAGTGGTCGCCTTCTACGGGGCGGTGCTGTGGCTGATGGCCAGCCACCTGGAAGACCTGGATGGAGAGGTCGAGACTCGCCAGGCCACCCTGGCATTCCTCCAGGAAGAGGGGGCTGGCTACCACGACACCCGCGAGGAAGCCGAGCAGATCGAGGAGCAGCTCCGGGACCAGGCAGGAAAGAGCCTTTCGTCGTACCTGGAGAAGGCCGCGGAGAAGTGTGACATCAAGGACCAGTTGGACAAGGTCGACGAGAAGTCGGTGGTGGCCATCGGGGACCTGGAAACCCAGCGGGTGGAGGCGTCCATCTCCAAGGTCACCCTGGAACAACTGGCGAGCTTCCTCTACGAGGTCGAGGCCGGGGACTTTCCCCTCCGCATCCAGTCCACCAATGTGCGGATGAAGAAGTCACGAGATGGGCGCCTGTTGAACGTGAAGTTCGACATTGACGCCTTCCGCCTGCTTGAGGAGGTGATCGAATGATCGGTCGAATGGCTCCTGTTGCCGCTGGCCTGGCCTGGGGCCTGGTCGTGTTCTGGATCGCCCTGGTGCTGTCCTTTCCCTCAGAGGTTGTCCAGGAGCGCATCTCCTGGGAGGTGAACCGGGCAACCCACGGTTCCCTGGCACTCAGGCTCGAATCGGTCAGGCCCTCCTGGGGGGTGACAGGTGCCCGGTTCGAGGGGGTGCAACTGCTCAGTGTGGACAAGACCAGCGACGAGGACGAACCAGGGTTGGCCTCCTTGATCTTCTCGGCATCCAGGGTCGCCACCCGGGTTCGGGTGCTTCCCCTCCTGGGGGGAGACGTGCTCGCCGAGCTGGACGCAGATCTCTACCAGGGCACACTTCTGGGTGAGCTTGGCAAGCTCGGTGACCTCTTTCTGGCCGACATCATCGCCAAGGACCTGGACCTGTCGCTCTACCCCTTTGAAGGCGAGGATTGGAGCGCGGATGTGTCGGGGCTTCTGGACCTTGTTGTCGACATGAAGGTGAACCCGGAAGAGGTCAAGGAGGCCAAGGGAGACCTCTCGTTGGAGGTGGATGGCCTGACCCTGCGTGCACTTTCGCTCTCTGGATTCACCATCGACGAGGCCATCTTCGACGAGGCCATCCTGAAGCTCGACGTACACAACGGTGAGGCCGAGATTCGAAAGGGCAGCTTTCTCTCTGACATGGTCGAGGCGACCCTGGACGGCAAGATCACCCTGAGTTCGCCCCTGGAGCGGAGTCGTCTCAAACTCACCATGAAGATCCGGCTGGAAGAGGACCTGGACACGCTGGCTCAACTGGCACCGGGCATGAAGAATGCCCGGGACGACGGAGGCACCTACCACTTCATGATCTCGGGAAGCATCGAGCGGCCGCGTATCCGGGAGGATCGGATGGCGGCCCGGAAACGCAAGAGCAATGCCCCGGACCCGGTCCGGAGGGACGACCGGGACGACCGGGACGACCGGGCCCTGGTCCGTCCACCGTCTCGCAAGGTGGAAGGCGAGGAGGATGCCGATGCCGAGGAGCGCCGGCGCCTGCGGGAGGAGCGCATTTCCGACCGCAGGGAGCGCATGCGTGAGAACCGTGACCAGCAGATAGAAGGCGAGCGGTCTCCGGGGCCCGACCGTCAGCGTGGGGATCCGCCCCCGGACTTCGAGGAGGACTTGCGCTTCAACGATCAGCGCATGGACGACGAGGACTTTCCGGACGATGACCTTCCGGACGATGAGATGCCGCCGGATGATGAACTCGACTACGATGAGGGCGAGGTTCGCGACCTGGGCTACGCGGACTGAGAGACCCGGTCAGGACTCCTGGTAGACATCCCAGATGAGCGCCTTGGTCTTGTCGGAGACCACGTCTCCCGCCAGGTCGGTGATCTCGAGTTCGATGGTCAGGGTCTGGTTGTGGAGGTCCTCGGGCATGGCGTTGAAGACCAGGAGCATTCCGACGCCATCCTGGACCTCCTCGGCGCCATTGCAGCGAAAGTCGATGTAGGGCCAGGTCCTTCCGACCTCCTGGGGCCCGATGGAGCCTCGGAGATCTGCGGCCACAAAATCCTCGGCGTCCAGGTACTGGGCGCGGGCAGCGATCACGACGTGGTAGCCGCCCTGGGGGCCATAGATAAGCTCCAGCTTGTCCGTCTGACTGCTGATCTCTTCGAAGAACAATTCGCCCTGTCCGATCTCCACGGCCTTCGGCTGGCCGGCCAGGCAGGGGTCTCCCGGCCCCCCTGTGTCGCCCAGGAAGCCTGTGCAGCCGAGGGTGATCAGTATCCAAAAAGGACTCAACATAGGTTTTTCCTCATAACCGTCCCGGTGTCGACGAAAGGTGGCCGGTTGTCCAGGAAAAGTTCACGGAGAGCCACGACAGGCTCCCTTGTTAGCGGCTGGCGGCCAGGTGTTCCACACGTCACCGCCATCACGCCTGGTGGCGCGGTCCTCGCGGCCGGAGCCCTGTACGGTGTGGTCGTCATCTACGATGGTGTGCGGGCCAGGGGCCAGTTCCCCCGGGTGGCGTGAGTCGGTCGCCTTGCCCGGCTCTCGTGCGAGAAAGGGTGGGTGGTGTGGATCTCGAGAACCGGTTCCTGGAGGCCCTGGCAGCCCGTGAGGCGCTTCTCCAGTCACTTGCAACGGAGGAGACCGACTGCGTTCGGTTGTTTCACGGCATCGCGGAGGGCCAGCCGGGCCTGACCATCGATCGCTATGGTCCCCTCGTCCTGGTGCAGACCTTTCGAGAACCCCTGTCCGAATCCGCCTGGGCCTCCCTGGAGAAGGGACTGGCGGTGGCGGTGCCCGAGGCTCCCCACCGGGTCTACAACCCCCGTGGACGCCTGGCTCCGCGGATGCCTCCGTCGGCTCCAGAAGAGGCCCTGGCTCCCCTGGTGGGCCGCGAGTCGGGCCTCTCCTTCCAGGTGCGGGCTCGACACCGGGGCCAGGATCCGCTGCTCTTTCTCGACATGCGGGTCGGTCGGAGTTGGGTGCGGAGTTGTGCAGCGGGGCTGACGGTCCTGAATGCCTTCGCCTACACCTGTGGGTTTGGGGTGGTCGCGGCGGCTGGTGGAGCAGCCGAGGTCTGGAACGTGGACTTTGCAGCTTCGAGCCTGGACGTGGGGGATGGGAACGCGGCCCTGAACGGGGTCCAGATGACCCGGATCCAGGATGATGCGCTGCTGGTTCTTCGACAACTCGCAGGATTGCCGATCAAGGGCAGGGCCGCCCGGCAGGGCTACCAGAAGCGGCCGGCACGGTCTTTTGACCTGGTCATTCTCGATCCGCCTCGCTGGGCCCGCTCGCGCTTTGGCGCTGTCGATGTGACCCGGGACTACCCCTCGCTCTTCAAGCCGGCATTGCTGGCAACCTCGGAGGGTGGGCGAGTGCTGGCCACCAACCACCTGGCCTCGGTGTCCCTGGAGGAATGGTCAGGAATCCTTCGCCGCTGTGCGGTCAAGGCGGGCCGGCCACTTCGAGATGTGGAGATCCTGGTACCCGAGGCGGACTTCCCGAGTTTTGATGGAAAACCCCCGCTGAAGATCGCGATCTGCTACACCTGAAGAAAGAATGTGGTCGGTCCCTGTCGGGCCGGAAAGTGGGAAGAACAGACGTGCGATCCGATTCCGAAGATCCACTACAGGTTCTGGTCATCGGCGAGGACATCCTGGCCTGTGGCGGCCTGGCTCAACAGTTGCGAGAGGTGGCGGGACTCGACGTGGCCGCCGTGGTCAGTCCAGGTGAGGCTGCACTCAAGGCCGTTGGCGAGTTGTTGCCAGACCTGGCGGTCTGGCGTCCGGCGGACGAGGACTGGGAGCAGTTCACCGCACAGCTGCCGCCATCAGTGGTCCTGGTGAGCGATGCTGCGGCGGCTCGTGTGGCCCTTGCAGTGGGTGCCCGGGGGGTGCTCGCACAGGACGTTGGGCCTGAACGGCTGGCGGCGGCTCTTCATGCCATCGACCAGGGTTTTCTCGTCATCGACGATGCCTGGGCGGATCATCTTCGTCCCAGCCCGCCACTGGATGAACCCGTGGAAGCGCTGACTCCACGGGAGCACGACGTGCTTGCGCTGCTGGCGGAAGGCCTCTCGAACCGGGAGATTGCAGCGGTGCTGGGCTTCAGCAATCACACGGCGAAATTCCATGTGCAGGCCTTGCTGACCAAGCTCGGGGCATCGACCCGCACCGAGGTGGTCGTCCGGGCGTTGCGGTTGGGCATCCTGTCCCTCTGAGGCCCCGCCTGGCTTCAGGTGTCGTCGTCTGCCGTCGACTCGAATTCGATCAGCCCATCGAGCCGAATGGTGTCGATGTAGTAGTCATAGGTGATCACATTGTCGGACGCCCAGGTGCCGCTGGTCAGCCATCCGCCTCCGGTCGCGCCCACGTCCATGTAGTAGATCCCCACGGTTCCATCGTCCTGGAACTGGAGTCCCCGAAAGGTGTACTGCGTGACAGTGAAGCCACAGGCCTCTTCGGGGCCTACTTCAAGCTCATACCAGTGGTCGCAGTCCTCGCAGAACATCTCCAGGACGAAGTACTGGTCCCAGCCCTCGCTCAGGCGTTGACCGGTCTCTTCCAGCTCACCATCGCAGTTCCGGAAGGAGAAGTTCCGAGTACCGGTCCAGGTCGAGAAGTCGAGGTCATCGTGGGTGTCGACGTCGGTGTCGGTGTCGACAGGACCAGAGGTGTCCAGCAGTCCCGAGTCGCGTGTGGGGTCCGTCCCGACGGACAGTTCTGAAGGAGTGCAGGCAAGTAGAATGAAGGAGAGCATGAGAATGCGATATCGCGTCCGGAAGAGCGTGGAGAATCCCTGACGCCTCGCAGACAATGACGCCTCGCAGACGATGCCTTCAAGGATAGACCCAGGAGATGAACCTCGCGTCCTGCAATGCGTCGCGACTGGATCTCCAGAACCGAAAGGGCTTCTACGAGAGCTGGTTTCTGCGTGCCAATCACCCGCAGCGTCCCCAGGGATTCTGGATCCGGTACACGAATTTCCTGCCCAGGGGCCGGCCCGAAGCCGCAAAGGGGGAGCTCTGGGCGATCTTCTTCGATGGGGAGCGAATCACCGCTGCAAAGAACGTCTACGCCATCGACGAGTGCCGCTTCTCTGGGGACGATCTGGGGGTGACCATCGGGCCGGCCCGGCTGGAACCCGGCAACCTGGTTGGAGAGGTGGACGGGGGTGGGAATTCACTGGCATGGGACCTGACCTGGTCCGGTGGGGGCCCGCCTCTTCTGGACTTTCCAGAGTCGCTCTACCAGGGAGGTTTTCCCAAGGCCAAGGCCCTGGTGTCTGCCCCCGGAGCGTCCTTTGCCGGGCGACTGGTGGTCAACGGTGAGGAACACGTGTTGTCGGATTGGGTGGGAAGTCAGAACCACAACTGGGGACAACGACACACGGATCTCTATGGGTGGGGTCAGGTCGCGGGCTTTGACGGTGCCCCGGAGGCTTTCCTGGAGTGCGGTGCGGGCAAGCTCAAGATCGGACCCTTCTGGACCCCGTGGGTCTCGATCCTGGTTCTTCGGCTGGAGGGAGAGGAACATCGGCTGAATGCCCCCAGGTTCTGGCTGCGGAATGATGGCCGTTTCGAGTTCTACAAGCTCCATGTCGCGGGTCGATCCCAGGACAACCACATCTCCGCCCTCTTCGAGGCACCGCCCTCGGCTTTTGTGGGGCTGCCGTATGCGAATCCGCCGGGCGGGTTCAAGACCTGTCTCAACTCCAAGATCGCCCGGTGTGAGCTGACGGTCACTCGGGCTGGCCAGTCCCCCCGGGTCTGGGTGAGTGAACATCGGGCCGCCTTGGAGCTGACCTTTGACTCCGGGGATCACGAGGTCCCGGTCCTGGATCTGCCCTCGCCTTGTTGAGGGATGCATGGGCCGAGGAGACCTGACCCTGTCACGTCGAGTATTCTTAGGGCTGGCTCGCGACCTTGCGGCAGCGGAGGGTTCATGGCTCGCAGGAAAATCCTGCTGATCGAGGCGGATCCAGTCCGCAAGATCCACTACACCCAGTCTCTGCAGGCGATGGGCTACAAGACCGTGGTCACCGCATCTGGCGCCGCCGCTCTCCGTGCCTTGCAGACGACCCTGGTCGACGCGGTGATCATCGATCTCGAACTGACGGACATGCCCGGGATCCACCTTCTGCGCGAGATGCGGAAGGAGGGCGTGGAGATTCCGGTCATTCTCACGGGTCGGGATGCCTCCAAGGAGGAGCTCATCATGGCCCTCCGGAGTCGCGCGCACGACTTCCTGCAACGCCCCTACAAAGACGAGGAGATGGAGTCCGCGTTGTCCCGGTGCCTGTACGAGCCGGAGGCCCAATGGTCACCACCGAAGCGGCTTGACCTGGAGAACCTGGTCCGGGCGGTCGGGGAGAATCGCTTCAAGTGGCCGGAGCCACATTCCCTGGCACTCGGCCTGGAGATGCTTCCCCAGGACCCGGAAAATGCCCTCCAGGCCCTGGTTGAGGGGTTCCGAGGACATCGACAGCTCCAGGGGCAGGTCCTGGCCGAACTCAATGGACCGCGCTTCCCGAACCAGGAAGAGGTGAGCACCTTGCGAGAGGCGGTTCGAACGTATGGGCCCCGGATGATCACCTTCTTGATCGCCGAGCGTTCGCTGGAACCCTACTTCCTGCTCGACGAGGCCGACGACCTGCACGCAGACGTGGCCTGGGGCATGTGGGAGTGTGCCCGCATGACAGCCCATCTCTGCCTGCACCTGTCGAAGAAAAAAGGGCTCTGGGATGCGGAAGGCCTGGCTTATGCGGGCCTGGTCCACAACATCGGTGAGGTCCTGACCGTGCGCTATGAGGCCACGCTGGACAAGGGCAACATCAAGGGCAAGGAAGACCAGGTTCTTCAGGACCTCCAGGATCGGATCGCTGAATGCCACGAGGAGGTGGGACGGCAGGCCCTGGAGACATGGGGTGCCAGCGACACCATTGTGGAGTTGGCGGGAGGCCACCACATGCCTCCCGGCGAGGATGTCGCTCTCCAGGACCGCATCCGGAGAGACCTGGTCATGGCCTGTTGGGAGACTTCCCTGCGCTGGGGGCTGGGCTATTTCCCCAGCCATGACGCAGTGGACCCCCGGCCATCCCTGCGGGCGCTGGAAATCGAACCCAAGTACGTCAAGCGCGTTGCTGACCGGGCTCGGTCCTGGCTTCTGCCCACGGAGGATTGACCGCCAGGGGCTGAGGGGGGCTCAGGCTTCTTCGGCCTGGGGCTGGGCCAGTTGGGCCTGGACCTGTTCGTAGAGCCGACGTGCCCCCAGGTGTTCCTTTCGCTCTCGCAGGACTCGCCGCAGCCGTGCCGCGGCCCGGTCGAACAGGCCACTGTCGGCCTCGACCCGCGCCAGGAAGAACTGCCCGTCTATGAATTCGGAGTCGAACTGGTCAGCGAGTTCCAGGAGTTCCAGGGCCTGGGTACGGCGTTCCTTTTTCGGCCGATCCTTGTCCTGGTAGAAGGCCCAGCCCAGCCAGGCCATGTTCCGTGCAGAGTTCAGGTTCTCGTCCCGGGCCTGTCGAAGAAACCGAATGGCTGAGGGGATGTCTCCCGCTGCCAGTGACGCCTGTCCCTGCAGGAAGTACTGGTCCCCGTAGTCTCCGGGGTTGGGGGTGTACTGGTCCGGTTCGGGGGGCGGAGGAGGTTCGTTGACGACTTCCAGGTTCCGCTGAATGCGCTCGGCCAGCTTCTCGGCGGCCTGCTCAACTCGCTTGGCGATTGCCAGGGCCAGGTTGTGAATCTCGTCGGAATAGCCCTCCTGATTGGCGATCTCCGTGTATCGGCTGGACATTCGCAGGCGGGCAGTCTCGACCATCTCCAGGTCCCGACCTCGGGGGATGCCCAGCACGGTCCAGTCGTCTGCCTCCTGGAGGTGGAGGGTCTCGCGGCGGAGCCGGCGCAGGGTCAGCATGGCATCAGTGCCCCTGTCCGGCTTGCGCATGTCCTGGGACGGGGCGGCTTCGGGGGCTGTCCTGGGCTTGGGAGGTTTGCGGTGGCCTCTCGAGGTCCTGTGGCGGTATTGCACATCCCGGTACTGCGGGAGTTCGCGGAACCGTCCCGTTCCAGGCGGCGGCGGTGATGACTTCGCGGCGGCGGGTGGGCCGGGTGCCGTGTCTTCTACCGCAACCTGGGATTCGACAGGTTGTTGGCTGACCTCCTGGATCACCGGTTCCAGGTCCAGTACCTGGATCGGTCTGCGGAGAAAGCGATTCACGCCGCACTCGGTGAGGGCCTGCTGGATCGGCTCCTCGTGCTCAAAGAGGATTCCCGAGGTCAGGATGACGGGAATCTGGGACCCTGCAGAACTGCGTCGGACTTCCTTGAGGATCTCCAGTCCGGTCTGGCCTGCTGTGTCCGCATCAATGAGGAGAACATCGGGGGAGCCGGTATCGATCTCGGTGCGAAGGCTGGGCCCAGTTCCACAATGTTGGACCGCGATCCCCGCACTGCGGAGGACGGTCTCCAGGACCCTGGCGAAGTCTCCTCCGTCTTCCAGTACCAACAGCTTCATCGTGTGGCTACTCGGATTCCGACTCAAAATGGGACCGATTCGAGAAACCGCAGTGTATCCCGTTCCGTGCGCACAAGGGAGAACTCGAATAGGGTCAGCAGGCCATGGCCCCCCTGTTTCGCCGGCTTACGCACGCCCCAGAACCCGGTCCAGAGGCCTTCTTCTGGCACCACCGTGACTTGCCTGGTCTGGCCTGGTTGGATGGCGGCCCCAGGGCGCCCTCGATGTTCACATGGCGTCCCGGGCCATCGGTCCCCGGAGGGCCGGGCTGGCCGGAGAGGCTGCGTGGCTTGTTGCGACCAGGCCCCCGATTCGAGGAGGCACCATTTGCGGGCGGAGTGGTGGGATTCGTGGGCTACGAGGCCGGTCGCCATGTCGAGCGCATGCCGGAGCCTGCGGGCCTCGGCCTGTTGCCCGACCTGGTTCTTCGGCGACACGAGGGGGCACTCTGGTTTCATCCCAGGAAGGGACGCTGGGTGGCTGCAGGTACCCCGGAGTTCGTGGAGGAGGCAGAGGAGCGACTGCGGGCAGTCTCGGGACCTCCCCCCGCTCCGGGGATGGGCTCGGGGACCCTGGTGGATGCCGATCGCCCCCTGGCCTTTCAGCACGCCGTGCGACGCGTCCAGGACTACATCCGCGCGGGGGACTGCTACCAGGTCAACCTGGCCCGCCGCTTTACCCTGGAACAGGTGGGGGACCCGGCCCGGACCTACCTGCGACTTCGTCAGGGGTCACCGGCGGATCATGGGTGCTGGCTGAGTCTGGAGGACGGGGTTCTTCTCTCCAATTCTCCGGAGCGTTTCCTGGCTGTGCGCGCGGGGCGGGTCGAGAGCTTGCCCATCAAGGGCACTCGGCCGAGAGAAGGGGGCCTTCAGGACCGGGTCATGGCGGCTGAGCTCGCTGCGGACCCCAAGGAACGGGCGGAACTCACGATGATCGTGGACCTGGTTCGCAATGACCTGGGACGGGTCTGTGTTCCGGGGTCGGTGGTGACCTCGCCCCGGCGCGTGTATGCCCTCCCCAACGTGCACCACGCGGTGCAGCGGGTGGCCGGGCAGTTGGCTCCGGGACGAGATGCCGTGGATGCGCTGGTGGCCTGCTTTCCCCCTGGCAGTGTGACCGGGGCCCCCAAGGTTCGTGCGATGGAGATCCTGGGCGAACTGGAGCCGGTTCCTCGGGGCGTCTCCTATGGGGCTGTGGGCTACCTGGCCGACTCGGGCGATGCCTGCCTGTCGGTGGCCATTCGCACGGCCAGTTTTCTTGCTGATCGTGCCTATGTGCACGTCGGCGGTGGAATTGTCGCGGACTCTGTTCCGGCCCAGGAGTGGGAGGAGACTCGCTGGAAGGCAGCAGCGTTGCTACGAGCCCTGACCGGTACAGGCTCTTCCCAGGCCCCCGAGGAGCAAGCCCCATGAGTTTCCCCCAGGACGCGTTCACTGGCTCCCTGCACCCGGAGGTCCGGCACTACATCGGGAGCCTGAGCCAGGAGTCAGACGCCCTTCTCGATCGGCTGGAAAGCTATGCCCAGGAGCGGGGTTTCCCGCTCATCGGAAGAGAGGCCGGACGCTGGCTGGAACTGATCACCCGGGCCATTGGGGGGCGACGGATCTTCGAATTCGGAAGTGGTTTTGGCTACTCGGCAGCGTTCTTTGCGCGGGCGGTGGGTCCGGGTGGCGAGGTTCATGCCTGCGAGAAGGACCGTTGGGAACAGGAGGCCTTTGAGACTCATTTCCAGGATGCTGAACTCAAGGCCCGGATTCGCTACCACCTTGGGGATGCCTTTGTCGTCTTCGAAGGACTGCCTGGAGAATTCGACGGGGTCCTGATCGATTGCAACAAGGTGGACTACCCGCGGGCCCTGGAACTGGCGGTTCCACGCCTGAGGTCGGGCGGGGTGGTGCTTGCGGACAACGTGCTCTGGGGAGGCAAGACGTCTCGCGAGGCGCCAGAGGAGGACACCAGCATCCGGGCACTGCAGGCCTTCAACCAGGCGCTCTTCTCGGATCAGCGGCTTCGAGCGGGGGTGCTGCCAGTCGGAGACGGGCTCGCCCTGGGCCTCAAGCGCTAGGCAGGCATCCGGGGCTGGTGGCAAAAACTCCTGGCTGCAGCCACGGGATCGGACTGGGCGAGGATTGCGGAGATGACTGCCCACCCGTGCACACCGGTGTCTTGAATGGCAGCCAGGGAGTTCTGGGTGATGCCGCCAATGGCCACAACCGGCAGGGGGGAGGCTTCCACCATGGACCGGAGGGCGGCGAGTCCTCGGGGCTCCAGCCCATTCGGCTTGGTCCGGGTGGCAAACACCGGGCCGAATCCGACGTAGTCCACCCCCTCGTCGATGGCCCTGGCCAGTTGCTCCAGGTCATGGGTGGAGCGGCCGACGAGCGTTCCTGGTGGGAGGGTTTCCCGGTCGAAAGCTCCATCCTCCTGACCCAGGTGGATTCCCTCGCCATGGTGGCTGAGGGAGGGGTGGTCGTTGAGGATCAGTGGAACGCCGGCGGCCCGACAGGCGGGGTGAAGGGCCATTGCCGTGCTCTGGACCCTGTGCAGGGACCAGTCCTTGCACCGAAGCTGGATGACTCGAGCGCCTCCCTCGAGCAGGGCATGCCCCAGGTCTACCGGGTTTCCAAAGGCGGAATCCGCGATGCCATAGAGCCCTTCGGGCAAGCCCATCAGTTCAAGACTCCCAGGCGCGCGGCCCGGCTTCGAAGGGTGTTTCGCGCCACCCCGAGGAGTCTTGCGGCCGCCAGCTGGTTGCCGCCGGTGCGGGCCAGGGCCAGCCGGTAGAGGGCACGCTCCGTGGCGTCGACCGCCAGGCGGCGAACCTCGATGCCGCTGTCCAGGTCGACCTGCTGGATCAGCGCCCGCAACCGGCCCTCGACGACCTCTTCAAAGGCCTCGGCCAGGTCCAGCACGTGGGTGTCCGGGGCCGGTTCGACCAGGCGACGGACCGCTTCGGGCAGGTCTTCGGCCCGAA
>CAZMNK010000010.1:21352-66713 GCA_964567625.1 uncultured Enterobacterales bacterium
TCCCGGCTCACGGTGAGAGCCTGGACCACAAAGGTCTCCAGCTCTCGGGCGTTGCCTGGCCAGCGGTGGGACATGACCAGGGCCCACAGGGAGCGATGGAAGCGTCGGCGTGGGAGACCCAGCCGTCGTCGATACCGATCCAGGTAGTGGTGGGTGAGGCTTCGCAACTCCTCGGGGCGTTCGCGAAGGGGGGTCAGGTGAAGGAGGCTCCAGCGGCGCTGTTCCATGACGTCGGGGGCGGCGCGGCGACTTCCCGCGATCAGGCGCCATCCCGAAGCGAGGGCCCGGGAAGCAAGGGAGGAGATCTCCGAGATGTCCCGGTCTGCGGCTTGATCCACGTAGATGGTGCCTGGTGGCCCATCTTCCGGTTCCCAGGCCAGGTCATCTCCGAGGACCTCGAAGGGACCATCGTCCCCGGAGATCTGGTGGAGCGCTCGGGCCAGCCGTTCCTTGCCGGAGCCCCGTTCGCCCTGGACCAGGACGGGAATCGACCCCGCCGCTAGACGACCCAGCACTTCAAAAGTGTCGCCACCGGCGCCCAGGAGCCGCAGTTCCTTGCGCAGGTCCTTGTCGATTCCGGCCCGCGTGATTCGCCGGGCCAGGCGCAGCAGGTCCTGGTGTCGGATGGGGGCCGCAGTGAGCTCTCCAGCCGTGCCCTTGACTGTCCGGATCTGTGGTTGGTGAGGCAGGGACGCCACAAAGGCCTGGAGGAGTTCGGGTGCGAGCCCCGGCAGCCGGACGTCGACCACACCGAGGGTGCACCGGGGCGAAGCCAGGCGCCCCAGCAGGCCTTCCCAGTTGGCAGCGGACTCCACGGGCAGGCCTGCGCTTGCCAGGAGACCGACCAGGTCCTGGCGGAGGCGGTCGTCTGCAGTGGCGACTGTGACGCGTCCCATGTCGTCTTGGGGTAGCCGTCCAGCCAGACATCATCCACCACGGCGGACTGGGCCACTCTGGAACATGAGCGTTAGCTTGGAGACCATGGGACTGTCTCGCACCCTCTGCGCACTGTGGTTTGCGGTCTCTGTTCCCGCCCATGCCCAGGATGAACAGGTCGCTGGGGATTCTGTGGCCAGGGTCCCCGAGGGCAGCCTGTGGGACTACGTGGAGCCCGGGACGGGAACGGTGCCCACGCCGGAGGGGCTTGCAGCCTCGGAAGAGCTTGCAGCAGAGCACTTTGCCGCCCATCGATACCTGGGCATCGGCCCCGTGCCGGGAGAGCCTGACGTCCGGGTCTACGTGGACCCGCTCGGTGCGCTCACCGATGCCGGGGCTTCGGAGAAGAGCCTGGACCCCGCGGAATTCGACATTCCGATCGTGATGAACAGCGAGGTCGAAAAGTGGATGGGCTACTTCCTCGGTCGCGGCAAGCCCTATTACCAGCGATACCTCAACCGCTCGGGGCGCTACGCGGCGCTCCAGTGGGCGATCCTGGTTGAAGAGGGGCTGCCGAAGGACCTGCTCTACCTGTCGATGATCGAATCGGGGTTCAACACCCAGGCCCGCTCCCACGCCGCGGCGGTAGGGCTCTGGCAGTTCATCGCGCCCACCGGGCGGCGCTACGGTCTGCGCATCGACTACTGGGTGGACGAACGACAGGATCCCGAGCTGGCCACTCGGGCTGCCGCCGCCTACCTCAAGGACCTCTACGAACAATTCGGTGACTGGTACCTGGCATGGTCGGCCTACAACGCGGGGCCGAGTCGGGTCATCCGGGCCTCCAAGGCGACGGGTTCCAAGGACTTCTGGCGGCTCTCGTCAAAGTTGCCCTCGGAGACACGAAACTACGTGCCCAAGCTCCTGGCGGCGGCCGTGATCGGAAAACACCCGGAACGCTACGGCTTTGTGGTGGAGCCGGAACCACCGCTGGTCTACGACACCAGCGAGGTGTCGGGCGCGGTGACCCTCGACGTGCTGGCTCGTTGTGCCGGCGTGGAGGTGTCCGATCTCGAGGCGCTGAACCCGGCTCTTCTGCGGGGTTCCACGCCACCGGATGGCACAACCCAGGTTCGGCTGCCTCCAGGAACGGCCAAGACATTCCAGGCGGCCCTGGCCAAGGTGCCCATCTCGGAGCGAGCCACCTATACGCGCCATCGTGTGGCTCCGGGGGAGTCCCTGGGCTCCATCGCGCAGCACTATGGCGTGGAGGTGAACCGCATCGCCATGTTCAATCGGATCAAGGACCCGGACCGCATCTATGTGGGCATGGAGTTGGTCATTCCGATGGTCGGGCAGCTCCCTGAAGAGGCCGCGCAGCCGGTCACGCAGCACACGGTCAGCAAGGGGGAGAACCTTTCCGGCATCGCTCACCGCTACGGGGTCTCTGCCAGCGACCTGGTCAGTTGGAATGGACTGGGAGACCCGGACTCGATTCGTGCAGGCCAGGTGCTGACGGTGCGGGGAGGCAAGGCGGAGCAACGGGTGGCGCTGTCGTACAAGGTCCGGCGTGGGGACACACTCTCCGAGATCGCCGAGGAGCACGGGGTTTCGGTGGAGGGGCTGTTGTCCTGGAATGACCTCCGCGACGCCGGCAGTCTCCAGGTGGGCCAGGTGCTTCAGATCTACACCTCGTCGAGAGGTTGGCGGTCATACACCGTGCAGGCCGGGGACAACCTGGCCCTCATTGCTCGGCGATACGGGGTCAGCGTGTCGGATCTCCGGGACTGGAATGAACTGCAATCCTCGGTGATCTACCCGGGCCAGACGCTGCGCATCGGGAGACCCTGATGCTCACGGTCTCCGAAGCCCTGGCGCGTTGTCTGACCGCGGTGACCCCGATGCCATGGGAGCGGATCTCGCTGGATGGGGCCCATGGCCGGGTTCTGGCTGAGGACATCGCCTCACCCCTGGACATTCCCCCCTGGGACAACTCGGCCATGGATGGCTTTGCGGTTCGGGCCGAGGACACGGTGGGCGTACCCGTCCGACTCGAGGTCCTGGAGACCGTTGGGGCCGGGGATGTCCCCACCCGGAGCATCGAGAAGGGCACCTGTTCCCGCATCATGACGGGGGCCCCGATGCCGGAGGGCGCTGACGCTGTGGTGATGGTGGAGCAGACCGATGGAGGACCCCAGGACAGGGTCGAGATTCGAGTCACGGCCACCCAGGGTCAGAACATCCGGGACCGGGGCAATGACGTGGCTCGGGAGGAGCGGATCCTGAGCCGGGGGACCACGCTGGGCCCCGCTGAAGTCGGGATGCTCTCGGCCCTCGGGCTGCCTTCGGTCTCGGTGGCACAGCGCCCGGTGGTGGCGGTGCTGTCGACCGGGGACGAGGTGGTTGAGGCCGGTTGGCCCCTGGGGCCTGGCCAGATCTACTCTTCGAACACCCACTGCCTCATGGGGTTGGTGCGGGAGGCTGGGGGGATCCCCCTGGACTGTGGTGTCGCGCCGGACGACCCGGAAGGCCTGCGCCTGGCATTGGCCCGGTGTCTGAGGGCCGACCTCGTGCTCACCACTGGCGGGGTTTCGATGGGAGACTTCGACCATGTCAAGGATGCCTTTCAAGACGAGGGAGCCTCCCTGGACTTCTGGAAGGTCAAGGTCAAGCCTGGCAAGCCGCTGGCCTTTGGGTCCATCAGTGGCCGCCCGGTGTTTGGCCTTCCCGGCAACCCGGTGAGCTGCATGGTGAACTTCCTGCAGTTCACCCGGCCCGTCCTGAGGAAGATGCTCGGGGACCCACGGCCCTATCTCCCGGTGATGACGGCCGAGTTGACCGGCGCCATATCCAAGCGTCCTGGGCGTGTTCTGCTTGCCCGGGTCTCGCTGCGAAGGGAAGGCGAGAGACTCCTGGCCACGCCGACGGCGACCCAGTCCTCTGGGGCACTGAGCTCGATGGTTCTCGGAGATGCGCTGACCCTTCTGTCTGTCGAGTCGGGGGGTGTGGAGGCCGGAGATCGGGTTCGAGTCCAGGTGCTTCGCTGGGGCTGGAGCCACGGTGAAACCCCGGAATACGGCTGGGAGTGAGCACGCCTGGCCGAGCCTTTGTGCTGGTCGGCGGTCGTTCGCGGCGGTTTGGCAGCGACAAGGCTCGCCACCTTGTGGACGGGGTCCCGATGGCTCTGTGTGTGGCTCGAGTCCTTTCAGGGACCGGATTTCAGGTGGCACTGGTGGCCCGAGACAACCACCTGGCGGACCTGGGGATGCCGATTCTCGTGGAGCCGGATGGGCCGATCCATCCGCTCAGTGGGGTCCTGGCTGCCCTCGAGGATGTGGGGCCCACAGGGCGGGCGCTGATCGCACCCTGCGACCTGCCTGGTCTCGACCCGGCCTCGGTGGCGCTTCTGCTTGCCGGTGACCCGCCGCGCGTGGCCGAGGGCCAGCCCTTGCTCGCCTGGTTGCCGGGGGAGTGGGCTGCCCGGGTACGGACGCTGCGAGATGCCGGTGCGCCGGCGAGGCGCCTGGCCGAGGGAGCCATCCAGGTCTCACTGGCCACCGATGCACTGCACAATGTGAACCGGCTCGAAGACCTGTTTCGGAGTTGAGGCCAGACTCCCTGGCCGGTGCGCTACACTTCCGCCGGTTTCGCTGCTTCTCGGACGTTTCCCCATGGCACATCACGCCCATCACGCCAGTGCCCAGGCCCACAAGGCCCGGGTCTGGATCGTTGCTGTCTCCTCGACCCGGACCGTGGAAACCGACAAGGGAGGTCCCGTCATTGCCAGGCTGCTCGAAGAGAGCGGTCACACGGTGGTGGGGCGAGAGGTTCTGCCCGATGCTGCCGGAACGGTTCGAGCGAGACTCCTGGCCCTGGTGGACGATTCCTCTGTCGATGCCGTGGTGCTGACCGGTGGCACCGGGATCTCGACCCGCGATGGCACCTACGAGGCGGTTGCAGGCCTGTTGGAGAAGACCCTGCCCGGTTTTGGAGAGTTGTTCCGGGTGTTGAGCCACCGGGAGATCGGCTCGGCAGCCATGCTCTCTCGAGCGGTGGGAGGCGTGGTCCGAGGACTGGTCGTCTTTGCGGTGCCGGGTTCACCGGCGGCTTGCGAGTTGGCTGCCAGGGAACTGATCGCGCCGGAACTTGGACACCTGGTCTACGAGCTTGGCAAGGAAACGGAGGCAGCGAGTGCAGATCCTCTGGTGAACTCGCCCCCGGTGTCGGGGGATGCGGAGGCAGAAGAGGAGGGGGCAGCCGTCGAAGGGGGGCTACACGTGTCACCAGTCGAGTCGTCGGCGCCCAAGATGGACCCGGAAGCGCCCCTGGAGGGCTGGTTTGCGAGCCTGGACGGACTCGGAGGCGAGCTCGTTCGAGGGCAGCGTGTGCCGCTACCCGAGGACCTGACAGGTCTCGCTGCGGCGAACCAGGTGTTGGAGAGTGCGGGTGAACAGGCCCGGGTCAGGCTGCCCCACGGGGACTATGCGGTCCTTGGCTGGCCGGATCTGCGGCGCCCCGATGCCCAGGTGTTGCTGGTCGGAGCCGGGGAGATCGTCGCTCTCCATCGGCAGCCAGGACAGGCCGGTCTCGTGGCCGATGCCAGGGGCGGATTGCTGGTGCATGCTGGCCGCCTTGGACGCACCGCCGAGGAACTCACCGGACGCGACTACCCGGGCGATGGGCGCCTCTTTGCGGTCGACGGCTCGGTGATCTATGTCCGCGATGGGGATCGGGTGTCCAGTTGGGACGGACAGCGGGTGATGGACCTGGGAACCACCTCCCAGGCGACGGCGTCACTGTTGTTGGGGTGGTCCCAGCGCTGAAGCCATCGGGGTGTGATAAACCCCGGGCCCATGGCCGACGTGGATCCTCGCTCCCTGCTTGAACCCGCAGCCACCCGGGTTCGGGACCCTGTCTCCGGACGCAGCGTCTGGCTGGCCGGGATGATCACCGAAGCGCGGCTGGAAGAGAGTTCGCTGAAGTACACCCTGGTGTTTGCTGCGCAACACACCCCGGATGACCGAGTTCGCATCCAGGAAGCCATCGCCCTCAATCTCCAGGGCCTGGGCTGGAATGGGGGGGTGATCTGCAATGTTCGGATTGCGGGCAAGGCGTCTGCAGCCGCCAGTGACCCACCAAAAAAGAAGGACCCGGTCCGAGGCATGAGTGCCGGGGGGGGCGTGCAGCCTCATGGCGGGCCGATCCAGAAGCAGAAGCCCCAGGGGGCTGCCCACATCATCGCGGTCGCTTCCGGCAAGGGAGGGGTCGGCAAGTCCACCGTGGCCACCAACCTGGCCTGTGCACTGGCCCTGCAGGATTACCGGGTAGGGCTGATGGATGCGGACATCTACGGGCCTTCCGTGCCGATGATGATGAATGTCAAGGGCCAGGTGTTGTCCGACAACACACAGCGAATCCTGCCCTTGTTTGCCTATGGCGTGAAGTGCATGAGCATCGGGTTCCTGGTGGGTGACTCCGAGCCGGTGATCTGGCGAGGCCCCATGGTGCAGGGAGTGGTCCGGCAGTTCCTGCAGCAGGTCAAGTGGGAGCCGCTGGACTACCTGGTTGTGGACCTGCCCCCGGGCACCGGCGATGCGCAGTTGACCATGATCCAGGCCACGCCGATCAGCGGGGGTGTCATCGTCAGTACTCCCCAGGAGGTGGCGCTGCTCGATGCCCGTCGAGGCCTGGAGATGTTCCGCAAGCTCGACGTTCCGATTCTCGGGGTGGTCGAGAACATGGCCTGGCTGGAGCTGCCGGATGGTCAGCGAATGCACCCCTTCGGGGACGGCGGCGCCAGGAAGCTGGCCGAGCACGAGGGGGTATCTCTGTTGGCCCAGGTCCCTCTCGATGGACGTATACGGGAAGCCGGGGACCTCGGTGCTCCCATCGTCCTGGCAGAGGGAGAACATGGCGTGTCCTTTGTAGAGATGGCCAGGGCGGTGGCCGAGCAGTTGCCACTCAAGTAGATTCCAGGAGTGTCTGTTCGTCCACCGGCTCCGCTGACCGACACCTTCGGGCGCGTGCACACCTACTTGCGCGTGTCCGTCACGGATCGCTGCAACTTCAAGTGTGTCTACTGCATGCCCGAAGAAGGGCTGGAATGGATGCCTCGGGACGAGGTGCTTTCCTTCGAGGAGATCGAGCGACTGGTCCGGGTCTTCGTGAGCCTGGGCATTACCCGGATCCGTCTCACGGGTGGAGAGCCGACGGCTCGGCGGGACTTTGTACAGCTGGTCGAGGCCATCGGTCGCATCGAGGGGCTGTGCGATCTGTCCCTCACCACGAATGCCCTTCGTCTGGGACCCCTGGCGGCTCGTCTGAAGCAAGCGGGCCTGGGTCGCCTCAACGTCAGTCTGGACAGTCTCGATCCGGAGACCTTTCAACGGCTCACCCGGGGCGGTGATCTGGCCCGGGTGCTGGAGGGGATTGCTGCAGCTCGCCAGGCGGGACTCGCCCCCATCAAGATCAACACTGTCGTCCTGCAAGGTGAAAACGACCACGAGGTGATGGACCTGGTGGAATATTTCAGCCCCCATGCCAGGGACACCGAGTTGCGGTTCATCGAGTACATGCCGTTCCAGGCTCGGTGGCACCGCTGTGTGCCCGCCGCTGAGCTGCGGCAGCGATTGTCCGAGCGGTACACCCTGCTCCCTGCAGCGGACAAGGTGGGCGGCGGACCTGCCGTGGGCTGGCGGATCCAGGAGACGGGTCTCAAGATCGGCTTCATTTCACCGTTGTCCGAGAAATTCTGTGGCAGCTGCAACCGTCTACGCCTGATGGCGGATGGGCACCTGCGCACCTGTCTCTCCGATGACAAGACCCCTTCTCTCCGTGAGCAACTTCGGTCGGGCGCCGACGACGATGCCTTGAGAGCGAGCATCCGTGTGATGGTGTCTCACAAGCGAGAGGGACACGGGTGCACGGTCGAGGGCGGCACGCCTTTCGACGGTGTCATGACACGGGTTGGAGGATGAAGCAGTCGGCGCTTGGAGTGCTGATCGCCTGGGGACTGCTGGGCTGTGCGTCCCAGACAGGAGAATCCGAGGCCCTGGTGACGTCCGATCAGCCCATGAGCCCGGTCTCCGAGGGGGGGCAGTGGTCCGAGGAAGACACGGCAAAGTCGGTGTTCGACCTGGAAGGTCCACGGCCGCGAAATCTCCTGGTGATCTCGATCGATACCCTGCGGCGGGACAAGATCGGCCGCTACGATGGCACGACTCGGACCCCATTTCTGGACGGCAGGTTGTCCGATGCTGTGGTCCTGGATGACCACCGGTCCTGTTCGAATTGGACCTACTCCGCCATGATCTGTGCCATGACCGGACAGTCCACGGTGGACCATGGCTTTGAACCCTCGGGAGTGAACCCCGGACAGCAGGAGGCCCCGGATCCATCGGGGGTACCGGAGGACCTTCCGAGCCTGCCCCACTGGATGAGCACCGCCGGGTATGCGACAAGCCTGGTCTCGACAGCGCGCTACCTGTCCGACGAGACGCCTCTCGGTGTCGGGTTTGAGACGGTGAGATTCGAGGAGGACGCCGCCGCGTCGGAGATTGTTGAACTGACGACAACGGCGGTCGAGCCACTCCTCGCCGGCACCTCGCCCTGGTATCTACACGTTCACTTGCGGGACCCGCACCACCCCTACAGTGCACCCTCGAACTACCAGGTGGGCCTGGAGTCCCTGGAGCCCACGGGATTCAACCTGTTCACCGAGTCCGGTCTCAACGCAGTCGAGGAAGCCTGGCCCCAGCTCAGCACCACGGAGCAGGCCCTTGTCCTGGACTGGCTCCAAGGCCTCTACGACGCCGAGGTTCGCTACCTGGACCAACAGCTGAGCTACTTGTGGCTGTGGTTGGGATCGGTAGGCGCCCTGGAGGACACCCTGGTGGTGTTCTTCACCGATCACGGGGAGCAGTTCTTTGAGCACGGAGAACTCACGCACGCCAAGACCCTCTACGAGGAGGAAGTGGGTGCTGTTGCAGCCTTCTGGGCCCGAAACCTGGCGCCTGTGTCCTACACGGGGCCGACCAGTCACCGTGATCTTGTGCCCGGGATCCTCGAAGTCCTCGGGCTCGAACAGCCTGAGAGCGTCTCTGGCAGTTCGCCCGGCGTGATGGGTGGTGACCAGCCGCGGTTTGCCTTCTGGGGTCCCCAGGGAAGGGTGCCGATCAACACCGTGGACGATGAGGGGCTGCGGCTCTACTACACCTGGTCGGGGGAGCTACAACTCTTTGACCGGTTCCAGGATCCCCTGGAGCAGGAGGATCTCTACGGAACGCGCGAGAGCAGGCTGCTGGAACGGCACCTCCTGGGGGAGGTTGCACGGAACCAGGAATACGTGACCTGGGCCGAACCCATTGGACTTCCCCGGTAAAGCACCCTCGGTGAGCGATGTGGACTGCGTCCTGACGCGACTGACGCCCCCCGCGTCGGGTAGCATTCGGACGCAGTCGGAGAATGCGGTATGCCAGCACTGCTGACAGCCCTGGGGATGGGGATGGCCCTGGCGGCCTATCCAAACGACGTCACCTTCTCGACGCTCGAGGGGTCCTCCGATGCGGCGGTGGCCTACCAGGCCTACTACGACGTGGTGCTCGAACTGGGTGCTGCCGTTGCCCACAAGCCCCTGGCACCTGCCGCGACTGGCGGGGTGAATGGCTTTGAACTCTCCATGGGCCACAGCGTCACCTTTATCGACTCCCAGGGAGACGGCGAGACGCCGTCCGGCTGGGAGCGCCTCCACGAGGATGGCACCCCGGACCTGGCTCTCTGGATTCCTCGACTTGAAGCTCGAAAAGGGCTCCCGGCTTCGCTGGAAGTCTCCCTGGAGGTCGGGGTCGTTGCCCTGTCCCGGCAGTCGGTGGTGGGAGGCCACGTGCGCTGGGCTCCCATGGAGGGCTACCGGCCACTTCCGGACCTTATTCTGCACGGTGGCTACACCGGCTACACCGGGAACGATGAACTGGAACTCGGGGTGATGGACCTGGGGGCAACCCTGGGGTACTCCATGCCTTTTGGCGCGACCGGGAACATCAACACGGCGTGTTTCTCACCCTTTGTCGGGGCCACCCGGCTGACGGTCCATGCTTCTCCTGGTCTGTCCGAAGAGGAGATGCTGGCACTCAACCTCGCCCCGGTCTCTGGCTTCCGTACCTCGGGCTACTACGATGCCTCCCTCAATTTCTGGCAATTGCACGGTGGCTTCCACCTCCAGAGTGGCGGGTTGAGCTTCCAGATCTCGGGCGCCTATGCGCTGGATGTCGCGGCCTCGCTCAACCTGGGGTTGGGTCTCGTCTTCTGATCCCTTCGCCGATCACGGCGTGGACGCCCATGTCTTGGAGTCGGTCCAGCCGGCTCGTGCCCTTGACGTTCCAGGCCGTGATCGCCAGTCCGCACCGACGGGCCCGGCCGACCAGCGCATGGTCGATGGCATCCTGGCGAGCGTGCAGTCCGGTGGCACGGGACCAGATCCAGAGGGCGGGGTTTCTCAGCCAGGCGGGGAGATCGGGGGCCCAGGCCAACCCCCGGGGCACCTGGGGAGCGACAGAAGCCGCGTACCGCAGCAGGCGGGGCTCGAAAGAGGAGACCAGGCAGCGACCTTGCAGGGGTTCCAGGAGTGCCAGCGCATCGGTGGCCAGGGCCAGGTCAAAGGGGTCTCGTATCTTCAGGTCCAGGTTCACCCGAAGACCGGTCTTCTGGAGCAGGGGGATGGCCTGTCTGAGGGGGGGCGCCCCTGGCAGTTGGTCTGCAGGGATGGAATCCACCGGGACCTCGGCTCCGCCCATGGCCACGGTGCGGTCATGACAGAGCACCAGGGTGCCGTCCCCGGCCCGGGAGACGTCCAGTTCCACGCCGTCATAGCCCTGGTACGCGGCCTCCTCGATCGACTCCAGGGTGTTTTCGCCCAGTTCGGGCACCCCGCCTCGATGGCCATAGCGGTGCACTTGGCTGTCTGCCTCCTGGGTATGGCGGTATCGGGTGAGGCCTACGCGGTCGAGATCATGGTTCGGGCGACGGTGGGGGCGGATCTCTCCACCGTAGAGGGAACCCTGACCGTGAGGGGCGGGGAGATGACGCTGACCAGTCCCCTGGAGCGGCTGGAGATGCCGGTCGACGATCTCACGACCTTTCGGACCTTTCCGGGAGCCCTGGACGGAGGTGCTCTGCGCTGGCAGGCGAAAGGCGAAGGGGTCTGGACCTTCCAGTCCGAACTCCCACGGCGCTACGGGGCGCTGGGGGCGTTGCCGGGACGGGGACTCTGGGCCAATGGGGGCTGGTATCCACAACCGACGCTGGAGGATGGCGGCCTGCCTCTCGCCTCGTGGGACGTCCAGGTGATCTTGCCAGAGGGTGCGGTGGGGGCACTCAACAACACCGCTGGGGCGGGTGTCCTGAGCTGGAAGGGCGAGGCTGACCGGCTGGCCCTGGCTGCCCTGGCCGGGGGCCGAATCACCGAGTTGGGTGGCCCCGAAGCACGGGTCGTGCTGGTCCAGGATGGACGGGAACGGCCCCAGCGTGACGCCTACCTGGCCGCGGTCTTTGCGGCCCTGGACCCGCCGGAAGGGGCGAATCGCGTGGTGGTGGTCGAAGCGCCCATGTTCCGCCGCCTGGTCCGGCCGGGGCCGGGTCTGTGCTTCCTGTCCGACCGGGCTTTTCGCTTGACTCGACCCTTGCCGCGCTACCACCGGGTCCCCGTGGCTCGAGGACTTCTGGCTGCCGCCCTGCCAATGGCGGATCCGTGGTTGCGGGGCATCGTCGCCGAGCCGCGTGTGCGAGCCTACGCGGCTCTCGAGGGGGCCGAGAGTCCTGTGGCCTGGCTTCGGTTCGGGCGGTTCATTCCCTGGGTGGACCTGGTTCTTTCCGACGGGCGCACCCTCTTTGTGGGCGAACTCTTCGACGAGGTCCACCCCTCGGACCCGCTGGAAGATGACCTGATGGAACTCTACCGGGCGCCGACACCGGCCCCGGTGGTGGCCGCCTGGTTGGAGGACCTGGGGGGACCGGGCACATCGGACTCTGTCGGTGAGCGGGTGCGTCTGGGGGAGCCACTCAGCACGGCGATCGCGGCCCAGGGACTCGACCCCGGGTTGGCCACTGCATGGGCAGGGCCTCTGCCGGACCAGGACCTGGTGATGTCCGTGGATCGGGTCGACGAGGCCTGGCTGCTGACGGTGAGACGCGACGCCGAGGCCGACGCTGCCAGCCATCCCGTCGTGGTGGAAGTGGATGGACAGAGGAGGGTCTGGCAGACCGGCACCGGACCGGGTGAACAGTCGTGGTCCCTGGAGCAACGTCCCCGACGGGTGGCCCTGGACCCGGACCGGCATGTCTCCCAGCGAGAGACTGCTTTTGACACCTGGCCTGCTCGCTGGACCGGGACCGTTGGGGCGGCGGCCTACCACCTCAACCTGACCCAGCAGAGCTTCGCGGGCCTGGCCTGGGTCCATCTTCGCCGCCTCTACGACACCCGCAATCTCTTCCAGGGTGCGGCCTACACCGATGATCGAAACCTGGTGGGGGCCCGTCTCACGGCTCGGCGTTCCTTTGGGCCGCTCAAGGACCGGCGCTTTCGAACCCACAACGCCTGGCTCTCCGTCGGTTCGGCGCTACTGAGCGAGGCCTTTCGGCCCACGGATTCCGGTGGGATCGCGGTCGGGGGTGCTGCGGGCTGGGCCTGGGACACGCGGGTGGACTGGTATTTCCCGACCTCGGGCCATCGTCTGTGGGCCACTCTGGATGGGGGACTGGTGCCCGGTGGGAACCTGTCGTGGGCTGCTTTTCGGGGAGGGGCCACCTGGATCTGGTCCCCGCATCCGCGCCATGCCCTGGCCTTCCGGGGCCGCGGCGGGCTGGCGGTTGGTGCGGTGGAGCATCGGCTGTTCAGCCTTGGGGGGGACAACACGCTGCGCGGGGTGCCCGCGGGACAGGTCGTCGGGAGCAACCAGGCGGTGGGCATGGTGGAGTGGCGCTGGGCACCCATTCGCAATGCCAGCCTGTGGCTACCCACCATCTGGCTCACCGAATTGCAGGTCTCCGGAGGCGTGGAGGGGGGATGGGTCGGGGGCCTGGTTGATGCCGGAGTGGCTGAAGCGGCCCATGAAGGGGCGCTGGCGGTCGGATGGACGCTGGGCCTTGGGGTGGGGGGTGACTGGTTCGGTGCCCGACCCGGGCTGTTGACCCTGACGATGGCCCGGCCCGTCTGGACCCAGGGCATCGAAGAGTCGCCGCAGCTCCAGGTCTTCCTGCGGGGCACCCAGGCGTTCTGACCGCGCCGTTCTGACCCGGGAGAACCCGCCCAGGATGTCGCTCGGCGTAGACTGCGTCCGTGGCAGGTCCGAACAGACCCTTCGGACGGGCGATCCGCTTGCTCCAACCTCTTGGTCATGGTGGTTTCGGAACCGTCTTTCTTGCCGAGGTCCGAGGTCCGGAGGGCCTCGTACAGCGCATGGCCGTGAAGTGGCTTCACGAGCGGTGGGCCGCGGACTCGGGTGTTGCTGCGAGGGCCCGTGACGAGGCGCGGCTGATGTCGCAGCTCAACCATGACAACGTGGTCCGCATTCATGGAATGACACGGATCTCAGGCCGTTCTGCAGTGTTGATGGAGTACGTGGAGGGCATCGATGCGGCAGCGCTGGCCACGGGGGGCGACGCAGTCGGGGGGTTGCCGCTACGCGTGGTGGCACAGATTGGAGAGTTGGTGGCCGCCGCACTGGATGCCGCCTGGCATGCCCTTTCCCCGGTTTCCGGAGAGCCTTTGCACGTTGTCCACCGGGACATCAAGCCGGCCAACATCCTGGTGTCGACGGGTGGCGCGGTCAAGGTGATGGATTTCGGGATTGCCCGGGCGGAGATGGATCGAGAGGCCGAGACGGAGAGCGCCCAGTTTGGGACGGGTCGATACATGGCCCCTGAGCGGTGGCTTTATGGGCAGGCGGGACCAGAGTCCGATGTCTACTCCCTGGGAGTGACGATGTGGGAGCTCTGCATGGGGCGACCCATGGAGAAGCTCCCGCTGGATCGAGGGGCCTTTGAGCAAGGGCTACAGGAGAGACTCGCGGCACTGGCCGGGCCCCTGGGGTCGGAAGGGGCGGGGTTGCTGGTGGATGTGCTGCGGGACATGCTGGCCTTCGAACCCCGGGAACGATGCACTGCGGCCAGGTTGGTCGAGGATATGAACCGGCTTGCGGACGTTGTACAGGGCAGCGGACTTCGGCGCTTTGCACGCCTGGAAGTCAGGCCCCTGATGGAGGCACGTCTCCACCAACTCCGCAACCATCCGGTGGCGCAGGACCTGACGGGCACGGTCTACACGGGCAAGGCGAGGAATTCCAAGGACACCCTGGCGGGCCTCTACCTGCCCGAGAAGACGGCCGTGCATCCGTCGAGAGGAGCGACGGCCACCGACACAGCGGGTGGGGTAGATCCCCAGGCCCGGCCTGGTCTCTCCTCACGATCGCCGGGGGTGATGTGGGGATTGGGGTTGTCGGGGGTGGTCGCTGGCCTGGTACTGGTCTGGTGGATCGGCGCCGGACAGGGTTCCAAGTCCCGGGCCAACGCGGTGGCGCCGGCTGTGACGGAGATCCTGGAGGGGAGTTCGCCGTCTGGTCCTGGGGCCGAGACCCGCTCGGAACCGAAGGCGCCCGATGGGGCTGGGCCAGACACTCCCCAGTTGCCAGCGCGCCGATCGTCCTCAGACCGGGCATCCGCCAGACCGGCGATCTCACCCGCCACCGAGGCGGGTCCTGTTCCACGAGTGATCTCGGCACCTGCCACGTCTGCAAACCCGGAAAGGCCTGCCCACCACGAACCCCATGTGGTGGTCATCGACGAGCGCTCTGGACGGGCAGCTGTACCGCCTCGGGAAGACGCGTCCTCAGTCCAGGTCACCGTGAAGATCCTCGCCGACCCGCGGGCGGGGACGTTGAAAATGGGCGAATACACAGCCCAGGTGGGAGACTTGCTCACCGTGCCTGTCGGGGTCTACCAGGCCCGCTTTGAGGGGCTGGGCTGGCGCACCACCTGCCAGGTGGCGCTCACGGTCACTTCCACAAAGATCAAGTTCGAACAGAAGGGCTCCAGATGTCTGCCGCAGTAGTGCTGTTGGGGTGGGGAATCGCAGTGGCCCAGGAGCCAGTTCGACCCTGCCCCGAGGTCGATCTGGATGTGGCCGCAGATGACGCGGTGAGGGCGCTGACGGACGATGAACTCTCCTATGCCTGGGACGTGGCGACCTCCGCTCTGGGACAGGTCGATTGCGTGCCTCGTGTCGTGGATCCTCAAGACCTGGCGACCCTCTACCAGGCCCGCGCTGGGGCACGGTTCTACGCCGTCCCCCCCCAGGACCACCAGTCGGACCTGGTCCAGTCGGCAGTCGTGTTGCCAGGCTGGTTCAATGACCGGCTCGGACCGGACCTGCGACAGGCCTGGGAGCGTGCTGCCACAGGTCTCTCCGGCCAGGCTCAGTTGCGGGTCTGGCCGATTCCCGACGATGGCGTCCTGTACATCGATGGCCAGGCGAGGGACACCCAACCCGCAGGGGTGCTTCCGGGGCAGCACCTGGTCCAGGTGGCTGTCGGTGCCGAAGTGGGGTGGGCCTGGAGTGGTGCGCTGGCAGATGGTCAGGACCTGACCCTTGAGACCGGGCTGCCGGAGCCCACCACTGCTCGTCTGGTCAGGGACAATCCCCTGCTGGTGAGCGGATTGGCGTTGGCCCTGGGTGTGGGTAGCGGTGCCTATCCGGTGTACCGCTACGGTGACCGCTTCAAGGTCGGCCTGGATGGGTCGACCTTCTACTCCGACTCCCAGGCCTATCCGGACCCGGTCATCACCCTGGAGAGAGACTGGAAGCGCTACCAGGCCATGCGTGGGTTGGGGTTGATGGGCTCCGTGGCAGCCACAGGTCTCATCAGCGCCCATGTCCTGGGAAGGCTTCGCGCCAGGATGGCCTCTTGACGCCCCTGTTGATCACGCTGTGGTGGGGTGTCAGCACACCAGTCCTGGCCCAGGAAGATCTGCCGGAGGCGGGGTTGGAATCCCCTGCCGAGCTCTCGGAGATGGCCGCGGTCTTCGAGTTGCGACGAGCTGACACGGGTTTTCGCCGCAAGTGGTTGCGTCGGGCTGGCGGCAGCGGGGTCGCCCTTGCGTCGGTCTGGTGGCTGGTCCTTGGTGACTCGTGGAATGCGGGGGATGTGAGCACGATCCTGGGCGGCCTGGGGCTGGTGGCTGCCGGCGGGGCTGTTCTGGGGGGCAGCATCGCATCGGTCTATATGGACGAGTCGGAACTGGCGTGGGAGGCGGGCACGCCGACGCTCTCCCTGACTCCGACAATTGGGGGCTCCTCGACCGTGGGAGAGGATTCTCCCTATGGCCTGGCCCTTTCCGCCTCGCCTCGCCTGCGCCTGTCTGATGGAGCCGAGTTTGTGCTGGCGGGGACCGTGCACGGAGACCTGGGCTGGTCCCGAGAGCTGGATCCGAGACCCCAGGGCGAGTTCGAGACGGCCCTCCAGGACCGTCACTGGGGTCTTGATCTGGAACCGGAGTTCCGGGCATGGGTGTCCCCGACGGTCCAGGTCCGGGTTCGATCCCAGCTCTGGGTTCGCTACGACCACTACATCTATGGGGGCGACCTGGGCGAGAACCAGCTGCGCCGGGCGGCTATCTCGCCGGTGATGGCGGGACTGTCCTGGGCGGTCTCGAAAAGACAGCGGTTCTGGTTCCTGGTGGGCCCTCGTTTCGATCACCTGTCCTGGCGTGCGCCGGACGACGCGGCGTGGTCCTCGGCCGATCTGATGTTGGGCCCGTTCGCAGCCGAAGGGGCCTATGAGGTCCACCTGCCCCAGTCGGACTGGATTCCCGGCCGCTGGGAGTTCCACCGGCGCCTCCGGTTCCGCTATGTGCATTCCCGCTTCGACGGGGATGGCCTCAACAGCGGGGCCATGATCGGTTTCTTTGGTCCCCTCGAGCTTCGATATGACCTCCGGGCAAGAAAACCCGAGATGAGCTGGGCTCTTCAAGGAGCCTTGACGGTCACCCTCTCTGAACATGGCGGCGTGGGGCTGAGCCTGGGGGTTGTGCCCCCACGGAGGGCGAAGTGATGCAGCGAGCCATGACCATTGCCTATGCCTTGCTGCTGGTCACGTGCGAGATTCCCGAGTGTGCACAGCCCGCCTATGACCGGGCGGAGTGTCGGGTTGCGGCAGAGAATGAACTCGCCCACCTGGTCACGGCCAGTGGCGTGGAGGTGCGTTTCCAGGCCCCGGCCACACAGGACACGGCGAGCTGGGTGGCCCTGGGGCTGGTGGACGAGGTCGAGGGGGGGACGGTTCGGGCCCGCGTGGCGACCCTGGGCGAGTTCCGGATCTCCCTGCACGGCCCCTCCACGGGGTCGACCTCGGTGCGACTGGAGCTCGACAACGTCGACCCGCGGATTCCGCCATTGGACGACGAGGTCGAGGCTCATGGACTGTCCCGGGTTCTTGAACTCGACGTCGGATCGGTCGTTGAAGTCGAGGGGCGACTTCCCGATGACCTGTGTGAGACAGGCTTCACCCTGGCCGCCGTGGGGGACATCCAGACCAACCCGGTCCAGGGGCGGCGCACCATTGCAGCCCTTCACGATGAACTGGAACGGTCCGATCGGGCCCACAGACCCCTGATGGGACTGCTCTTTCTGGGAGACGTGAGCGAGGAGAGCACGGTGGCCGAGCTTGGCGACGCCCTGGACATCTTCCGCTCTTCTCCTGTGCCGTCGGCGGTCGTGCCTGGCAACCACGATGTCTTCAACACCCACGACGCGGCATTCAACCGGACCTTTGGTCCTGGCAACATGGCCTTCCAGGTCTGTGATGCCCACATCACGCTCCTGGACACCGGAAGCGGGGAGCTGGCGCCCTCGGTCGAGGGTCGTCTGCCGGAACTGCTCGGGGATGGCCAGCGGGAAGTCCTCATCGCGGGCATGCATCACCCGCCATATGCCGGGTTGACTGGTGGCGGTTGGACCGCAGAAGACCAGTCCCAGCACCTGCTCGCGTTGCTGGCGGCCCGCGACGCCGACCTGGTGCTGGCCGGCCATGTGCACGAGCGCCTCGAGTTCCAGGGGGCCCCGGTCCCCGAGGTCATTGTGGGCACGGCGGGGGCGAACCAGGCCGCCATCGATCCGGACTATGGCTACCTGCGCCTGGAGTTCGACCCGGACGACGGGCTCTCCTGGTGTTTTGTCGAGGTGTCGGCCCCGGGATCGGAAGGGGGCAGGAACGCTTCAAAGCGCCCCTTCAGCTGCGGGGACTGACCGGGGCTCAGGGGCAGGCCTGGCTGGCCACCGAGGGAACGTAGACCTCCCGAGATTCCCCGTGGGCCACCACGTCTTCTGGTGCGAACCACAGGGGCAGGGCCTCGTTGCCAAGCCAGAGTTCAGCCTGGTCGGCAAAATGGGGGCTGGTCGTCAGGCCTGACTGGCCTCCCGGCAGGACGTTCGCACCGCTCACAGAGTCTGGACCCAGGCGGATGACCATGCGAAACACGGGGCCACTGCCATAGGTGAAGTTGCTGCCGCTGCCGCTGAAGTTGGCCGCATCGACGGCCTTGATGTCCCCGGGCCTCGGGAAGCCCGGAAGGTCCTTGCGGGGGTCATCCTGGGCCATGCCCGTGGCCAGTGGAAGGGTGCGAGTGGTGATGGAGAACTGGTTGAGGAGGGCGTCGTACTCGTCGCCTCCCAGCAACTCCTCCAGGACCGAATCGAAGTGAACCCAGTGCCGTAGCCCCCACAGCCACTGGGACATGTCGTCGGTTCCGAATCCGCCAATGCCGTCGTCGGTGGGCTCGGTGCGAAGGAAGGACAGGGCATCGAGCAGTGCCTGCAGTGCCACCTCGTCCGAGGTCTCGACAGCGTCTGTGCCCAGCACATCGAAGTAGGCGGACTCCTCGGTGTCCGGGTTCCAGGAGACCAGGTCGGTCTCGTTGTCGGGCCCTCGGCCGTCCACCATCAGGAGCATCGTGCGCTCACGACCGGTCCTGCCGGAAGGATTCCAGACATCTGGGAGAGCCTCGTCGTCGAACACGCCCTTGAAGAAACGGGCGGACCAGGCGGCGTGGAGGGAGGTCGCGACCGCGTCCTCCAGGTCGTCCCCGCCGGGCGTGTTGTAGAAGGTCTCGACACCACTTGCAGCGTGCAGGCCACGGTTGTACCAGTCGCCAAGCCGGGACTCGGCCTCGTCCAGGCCGTCCGGATCGCTCCCATAGAGGTCGGCAAGCCTGGCCTCGGGGCTGTCGTCGGCCTGGGGCCCTGTCTCGAACGCCTCTCGCCCCAGGGAAATGGCGTCCAGCAGAACGGGCAACAAGCGTGTGCCCACACTGCTGTGCTGGTCCGCCTGGAGGGCCTGCATTGTCTCGATACTGGCCGTGCCGTCGGCCACCAGTGAGGCCAGGGTGCTGTCGATGGTGTGGGCGCGGAAGCCGGCCACCCAGGGTCCACCGATCCACCAGGGCTCATCGACCAGGTCATTGTCCAGGGTGAGCCCGGCCACGTCGTGGTTCGCCGTCAGCAGGTAGCCCTCCTCCGGATCCATGGCGGCGGGGTAGTCCTCAAAGGGGACAACACAGGCTGCGGAGTCACTGGCGTCGAAGTTCACCAGGCCTTCCTCCACCTGGATCTCGAAGGCACCATAGGTCGTGCCGTCGAGCAGCAAGGCAGGGTCAGCGCCCTCTGCCCAGGAACCATCCGGGTTTCGGGCCAGGTCCAGGCGACAGGGCACTGCCTGGAACGGTGCGTAGAGAACGGAGCCGCTGGCATCGGTGGCCACAAGGTTCTGACTGAAGGCCACCAGGTTTCGGGTCGCGGCGTAAAAGTCGGAGACGTTGTCGGCATGGCCGAAGTCGTCGACGGACCTGAACATGTTCGCGTCCAGGCCGGTGTAGTCGAAGCTGATCGCGTGGATGACGCCGTCGCCATTGGTGTCCTCGGGGACCACGTGGTCTCCGAGCAGGGCGACGAGGGTCTCGCCTTCAGAGAGGGGCTCATCCGGACTGGCGGTGCGTCCCTCGATGCTGGTGATCCAGCGCCCATCAAAGGTGGTCCACCGGGTCCAGGTCTCCGTGCGTCCCACCGAGTCCAGGAGCGGGACATCGGCGATCTCGTAGACCTCGTCGTGGGCGACAAGGTCCCGCCACTCGCCCTGGAAGAAGCTGGCTTCTGGGGTGCCGCTGTCGTCCAGGCGCAGCTCTTCGGCATACCAGTCCGTGATGTCTCCCATCAGTTGGGTCTGGGACCAGGCGATGCTTCCGTTGGTCCCGACCGCCATCGCTGGGAGCCCGGGAATGAAGAGTCCGAGCTGGTGGGTGTCGCCATTCCCCAACAGTTCGGTGTCCAGGCCCATCTGGAAGAAGAAGTTCGGAACGGTCAACGGCAGGTGTCCATCCCCAGCCAGGAGCGAACCGCCGTCTGCGGAGTCGGCCATCACCGCCCAGGCGTTGGAGCCCCATCCATGTTCATGGTCGTGGCCCAGGCGTTTTTCGATCTGGGAGAGACGGTCCTGGCTCCGTGCCAACAGTTCGGGAGGCAGGGTGACCGGGTGGGAGGTCGAACTGGACCGACCCTGTCGTGAACGCGAGGCTCCGGACCCGTTCAGGCCCCAGCCCGACGTGCTTCCCAGGGGATAAACCGGGTCCACCCGGTCGGCGATGTCCGGGCCCAGACCTGCCTGGCGCAGGTCCTGGAGCGCGACACCCTCGAACTGACCCTCCAGCTGGTCCCGGGTCTCCTGGTTGCCGACGTCGGTGGTTTCGTAGCCCAGGTTGTAGACGATCACGGCCGCCATGCCAGCCACATCTCGCCGGGTCCAGGGTTCCAGCAGGTCCGAGGGCTCGTAGAAGCCGAGGACCGGGCCGAAGATCTCGAGCTCGCTCGGGACGGGGAGCATTCCGGCCTTGGCGGCTTCTACATAGTCGCTGACTCCGGCGGCGAAGGCGTCGAACCAGGCGGCCTCCTCCTCACTGAAATTGGCGAGCAGGTGGTCGGCCACATGGGTCATTCCGGTGCCCCGGGACTCCATGTCCGTCTCCAGTGCGCTGTCTCCCAGCAGGGCGGACACGGTGCCTAGCCCCAGGCGTCGGGCAATCTCCATCATGAAGTAGCGGTCACGGGCGACCACGAAGCCCTGGATACGGGCCAGATCGACCTGGTTCTGGGCGTAGATGTGTGGCACACCCATCTCGGTTCGCACCACGTGGGCGGGACAGGTCAGGCCGTCGAAGGCCCAGGATTCGGTGGCGGCCACGTCGTCGAGGAGAGAACTGGGCGTGTCGCCGCCGCAGCTGATCAGAAGCAGTAGAGGGAGCATGGGGCACCCTTATCTCCATGGCAGCTTCGAGTGGGCCTCCTACCGGATCCGGGGGCAAACGGGTTAGGTGGTCCAACAGGGCTTCCAGGCTTCCGCGTGGCACACCAGAATCCGCGGGACATGAAGTCCGCCGAGGTCACGGCATGAACTACAAGCACATTGAATTCGGATCGCTTCTGGTCATCAAGGTCGAAGACGACACCGCCATCGTCGGCGGGCGTGTCACCCGGGGTCCGATCAACCCGGGAGACATCTTCTCGGCTGCCTACCGTCTCGGTCCGCCCAAGGTCAACGATGACGGAGAGACCTTCCGTCCCCGTCGTTGGGAGCGCCAGATCGCCCTCACTGTCGCTCGCATCGACAGCTACGGGCACTCTGCGGCAGAACTGGAGGAGGGCCTCTCCGGTCGCCTGGAACTCCAGGGTGATGGGGTGGACAAGCTGATGGAAAACGACATCCTGGGGCTCATCGCCCAGGCTTGAAGCCCGCTTCGGGAGTGGCAACAACCGTTCCCCTCCCACCGCAAGAAACCTTCGCCGGCCCTGGACCCTTCTCCGAGGCAGGCCGGCTCCTGGCAGGTCTGTGGGCACCAGGTGCCTGAATGGGGGGGGGCGGACAGACCTGCACGTTTGTCCTGGACAGGGGGTATACCTCCCCCATGGTTTCGTTTCTTACAGCGTCGTTGGTCGGCTGCTCGATGAACGACATCTCCTCGGTGGAGATCTCCCAGAATTCGGTCAATCCCGTGGCACTCGACGTGTCCTGGGAGAGCCAGGACCCCGGGCCGTCGTGGGTCGCCTTTGGACTGACCGACGAGTACACCCACCTCACGCCGGTGGTCGATGACGGGGAAGACAGGCATGCGGCCACCCTGGTTGGCATGCCTCCAGATTCCGACGTGAACCTGAGGGTCTTCACCGAACTGGCGGACGGGACCATTGCCTCAAGCTGGAACCGGGTCTTCACGAACGGCTCGGTGCCGCCGATGGTGCCCCAGGGCACGGTCAATGTGCACCGGCCCGACCAGGTCCGAGACGGCGTCTTCCTGGTCAGTCTCGTGGGGGATCGAGGTTCCCTCCAGGTGATTGACCGGGAGGGAAACCTGCTCTGGTACCTGGTGGTCGAAAAGGATCACTCGTCACCGGGGTTCGTGGCGGAGCCCGAGGGGGGGGCATTCTCCTTCAACGTGCTCAACGAGGATCATTCCATCGATGACGGCCGGATCATGACCGTGGGGCTGGATGGGCTGGTCCAGCGGGAGGTGGCCCTGTCTGGAATCCACCACACCTTTGGCCAGAAAGACGATGGCACCATCGCCAATTTCAGCACCGAGATCCGGACCACGGACGAGTATGGAGCCGTGGCCGGCGATCGCCTGCTGGAGCTGGGCAAGGGGCAGAACACCGAGGTTCTCTTCAATAGTTGGGACCACTTCGAGGTCATTCCTGGGGATGAGTGGGACTCCAGCTTCTTTCCAGGCGCCTGGGACTGGACCCACATGAATGGCGCCACCTGGCATCCGGACCGTCAGAGCTGGTTGATCAGCCTCAATGGTCTGGAAGACATCATCGAGGTGGACGGGGAAAGCGGGAGCCTGCTCGATGTCCACTCCCTGGATGGCGTTCAGTACACCCCCCACTCTGCGGCGATCACCGACCCCCACGGCCCGGACTGGACACTCGATGGAGACCTTCTCGTGTTCGGTGGGGATAGCAAAGAGAGTTGGTGCTCCGCCTACGACGTTCGGGAGCCCAGGGCCTTGACCGAGACCTGGACCCATGGCCGGGGAGAGGGGATCTTCGGGATGGCATTGGGGGAGGCGCGGCAACTGACCGACGGCAACATCCTCTGCAATTTCGGGACGGGAGGCATCGTGCGGGAACTCACACCGGACGGAGAGATCGTCTGGGAGTACCAGGTGCCCATGAACATGTCCCTGGGGCAGACCCGCTGGCTGCCTGACGCCTACAGTGGAAGGTGGGTGGATGGCGAACGACGCTAGACCCTGCGCCCGGGTTCACCCCATTCCGGGCGGAACGCCGCGGTCTTTCGCCGGACCGTAGACAGCGGGCTCCCGAGCAGCCATGCTGGGGCCCGTGATCTGGATCTGGCTTTGCGTGGCGCTGGGAGAGGAACCGTCCGCGACGGAGGCGATCCTGATTCGCCAGGGGGGCGAGGTTCTCCGGGTAGATGCGGAGTCCACGGAGCCCCTGCTGGAACCGGGAGAGATGGCGGAAACGATCTCCCTGGATCTCGTCCAGGCGGACCTGGTCGCCGTCCTGCGCCTGATCGCCGAGGTCGGGGGCATCAACATCGTGGTGGGCGACGAGGTCTCTGGACGTGTGACGGTGCGGTTGACCGACGTCCCCTGGGACCAGGCTCTGGGAGTCGTCCTCCAGTCCAAGGGCCTGATGGCCGTACCTACGGGTGCGGTGGTCGTGGTGAGCCCGCTGACCAGGGGACCCTGAAGAAACCAGGGGCTCGGGTCGTCCATGGATCCTCCTGGGTTCGCATCAGCCAGGATGTCCGGGGTCGAAAGGAAGAGGTCTTGTCATGTCAAGACATAGAGTGATACCCTGGAATCGCTCCGTGATGCGTTTTTTTCTCCTGATCCTGGTCCTGACTGCCTGCGCCCCCAGGCAGGGACTGGTCTTGCCGGGGTCCACTCGTCATGTGGGAAGCCGACCGCCTCCCGAGGTGACCCCCCCCCAGGAGGGCCCCTGGCGGTCACAGCGAGAGACGGTTGCCCGGGCGCGGTCCTCGTCGTCCAACGCCACAGCGATGGCTGTGGTTCTGGCCGCAGAGGCCAGCGTGACCCAGGCCTGGCGGACCGTGGAGGGCAAGACCTACCGGGACGACTGTTCGGGCCTGGTCTGTGCGCTCTACGCCAGGGCGGATGTCGACCTGGAGCGCCGAAACACGGCGGGGCTTTTTGCCCTGGCCAAGGACCTGGATGTTCACCACCGAAAGCGGGTCCCGGAACCCGGGGATGTGGTGTTCTTCGACAACACTCATGACCGCAACAAGAACGGTCGGCTCGATGACGAGTTGACGCACCTGGCGGTGGTGGAGGCCGTCGCCGACGATGGCACCCTGACCCTGGTCCATCGCGGTGGCAAGGGTGTCCGGCGGATCTGGATGAACCTGAATCGGCCGAGTGAGCACCAGGACGCCTCTGGGCGGGTCCTGAACTCCTTTTTGCGGGTGCGCCGGTCCAGTGACCCGGCCGCGACCCGCTACCTGGCCGGGGAACTCTGGCGAGGCAATGCCTCGTTCTGGAATGCTCGGAACCTGGTGGCCGACGCAGGCTGAGCGGCGTCAGCTCGCCTGGACCAGGTAGGGTCCGATGGCGAGTGCATCCAACTCCCCCTGTTTCCACGCACGGATCGCGTCGAAGGGGGAACAGACGATGGGCTCCTCGTGCAGGTTGAAGCTGGTGTTGATCAGCGCTGGCAACCCGGTGAGCTCGCGGAAGTGATGCAGGATGCGGTGGAACTGGGGGGCATCGGCCTCGTGGACCACCTGGGGGCGGGCGGTGCCATCCACGTGGACGACTCCTCGCCCAAGTTCAGCCAGCTCAGACTGGGCCTCGAAGCAGACGGTCATGAACCGGGCGGACTGGGGGGCCTTGTCGTGTCCCTTGAACAGTCGCCCGGCATCCTCGGCCAGCACGGCAGGGGCGAAGGGCATGAACTCCGTGCGCTTCAGCTTCTTGTTGAGCCAGTCGTTCACGGTGGGGTCATCGGGGCGGCAGAGCAGCGTTCGATTGCCGAGGGCCCGGGGGCCCCACTCCATCTGCCCGTCGAACCGGGCCACCACCTTTCCATCGGCCAGCAGTTGGGCCACCTCGCGGGCCAGGTCCTTGGGCTTGCTGGGCCGCAGTCCTGCGATGTTCAGCTCTCGTGCGATGACATTGTCCGCATAGGAGGGGCCCAGGTAGGGGGTCTCCATCGCTGCAGGTGACGGGGATGCCACGGCCAGGGCACCACCCGCCGCCAGCCCGCCATCCCCCATGTTCGGGTAGACCCACAGCGAGTCCACGCAGTCCAGCTCGACAATGCGCTGGTTCAACTTCACGTTGGCAAAGACACCTCCACAGACCGCCACGTCCCCGATCCCGGTCTCCTGGACCCAGTGAGCCACCAGCCCGCAGATGGCCTCCTCCAGGACGCGCTGCAGTGCCGCTGCAATCTCCTCACGGTTGTACCCCTCGAGCACCCGGTAGAAGTCATCCTGGGGGCTGTGGCGGGCGAACATGTTCAGGGTGGAGAGCCCCGAGCCTTCGTGGTGCAACAGCTTCCGGTAGTGGTCCAACAGGGCTGTTGGGGGCTCCGTATAGGCGGCCAGGCCGGTGACCTTGCCCTCGTGGCGATTGGGTGTGAAGCCCAGCCACTCGGTGGTCCTGGAGTAGTAGGTGTTGATGGCCGCCAGGCCGGACTGGGCAAAGCCGGGTTCCAGCTCACCATCCCGGCCGACCCGAACGGTGACCGACTGACCGTCACCCATGGCGTCCACGGTGATCACCAGGCACTGGGACCGGGGTTGGGTCCGGTAGGCAGCCTGGGCGTGCGCGGTGTGGTGGTCGACCATCTCCACCTGTTGCACCTCGAAGGGCCGCTGCTTCAGGTGGGTCTCCAGGAGTCGCTGACAGGCCTTGACCTCCAGGCTGTGAAGGCCCGCCTTGCGCAGGGCGGACTGGTAGAGGAAATACAGGTTCAGGGGGTAGCTGAACTGGCCACGGCCACGCTTCTGCTCCTGGTGCAGGCCCGGAAAGCGCCGCAACAGGAAGCTCGGCGTAAAGGCCGAACCGCAGACGATCCGGTCGATGTCCCGGTAGCGCAGGCCCGCCTGGTCCAGGACCGCATCGATGGCCCCCCAGGGAAAGGCGCCGGAGTTCTTGACCCGGTCAATGCGTTCCTGGCCACAGGCTGCAACGACGCGGCCATTCGCGACCACCGCGGCACTGCTGTCATGGTTGTCGGCGAAGCCGAGGATGCGCACGAGAGAGAGACTACCGCGCTCTCACATTTCCTCGGATCCGCAGTCTTCCGTGGTGAAGGAACCGCTGTCCCAGGGGTGCCAGAATTCAGCGGTCATGACGCCCGAGTCAAAGGCGGTCCCGTCGATGACCAGGCTCGAGCTGTTCTCGGTGTAGGTACCGGTCTCTTCAAACCAGAAGGCGCTCGCTACGCGCACCACAGTGTCCCCCTCGACCTGCTGGGATGCCGACCCGGTAAAGGTCCCTTTCCACGCATCAGACTTGCTGTCCAGGGCGTCGTCTTCTGCGAAGTAGGTGAAGCCAAAGAGGACGCCATTTGCTTCGACCATCAGGTCATTGAGGTCGTCGTCATCACCGAACCTCACCGCTTCTTCCCAGGCCTCCGTCAGGTCGTCGCAAGTGACCTCGGTATCTGTCAACCAGACCAGGGCTGCTCCGGACTCCGAGTCGTTGTCTTCATCCTCCAGGAACAACTGGCTGCTGAGGCTGAACCCCCCGTAGACCCCGTTCGTATCGGCACAACCCACGCAGACGAGCATGCAGACTGGTGCAATCAGGCGATGGAAGGACATTTTGTACTCCGCGAAGAACCGGGCCGACTCTACCGCAGAAACTCAGCCCACGACCTCCATGCCGGTGCTGTCCTCGCCCAGGTCCGCCTGGCGAACCATCTGCCATGCGGTCTGCATGGAGCGCTTGAACTCGCCCACGGACTTCATGTTCTTGAGCTGTCGCTTGATCATGGAAGGGCGGTAGTAGAAGCGGAGATATCCCAGCCGTGCCCAACGCTGGATTTCCGCGTCGGTCAGGTCACAGCGGGGACGAGGCACCAACCGATCGTGGGGCTTGAGCACGAAGTCGCGCCAGAAGTCCACCCCGGTCTCCTCCATCATCATCGTGTACATCTCCGTGGCCGGCATGGGGGTGACCTTGGAGAACTGGGCGTAGTCGAAGTCCAGCTCGATGGCGAGACGGATGGTCTGCCGGATGGTGGCCGGGTTGTCGTAGGGGTTTCCCACCATGAAGTAGCCAAAGGTGTCGATGCCCACTTCTCGGGTGTCTCGCACGATCTGCTTGATCAGGTCCATGGAGGTGGACTTCTTCAGGACCCTCAGGATCTCCCGGTTGCCGGACTCGACGCCGTAGTAGATGCGGCTGCAACCCGCCCGGCGCATGGCGTGGAGCACGTCCTTGTTGATGCAGTCGACCCGTGTACGTGCCGCCCAGACGATGTCCAGCTTGCGCCGGTTGATCTCCTCGCAGATATCGATGACCCGCTTCTTTCGAATGGTGAAGCTGGAGTCGAAGAAGTCCAACTCACGGACTCCGAATTCCTTGACGCAGAGTTCCAGCTCATCCACGACGTTCTTGGTAGACCGGGCCCGGAAGGCCTTGGAACCCTGCTCACAGAAGATGCACTTGTAGGGACAGCCTCGGCTGGTCATGAAGCAGGTGAAGTTCTTGTACTTGCTGATGAACGAGTAGTAGAGGCTGTTGTCGATGAGGTGTCTGGCGGGGAAGGGGGCATCGTCCACATCACAGGTGCTGGCGTGGGGGGTGACGACGACCTCTCCGCCTTCGTGGACCGGCACACCGCCGGGTCGATAGGCGATGCCCTTGACGTCCCGCAGGTCCTGGCCCTGGACCAGCGCAGCAAGCAGGTTGGGGCCGCTGTATTCGCACTCCCCGGTGACCGCGTAGTCGATGGCGGAATGGGTCAGGGTCTCCTTGGGGTAGATGCTCAGGTGCACCCCACCCACCAGGGTTGGAACAGGCACCTTTTCCTTGATCGCCCTGATCCAGTCCAGGGTCTGGAAGAACAGGTAGGTCGTGATGGTGTAGCCGATGTAGGCCGGCCCGAATTCCTGGAGGCGCCGCACGGTCTCGTCCAGCCCCAGGCCCTCGGCGTGGACGTCGATGAAGAGCACCTCGCACCCGGCGTCCTCCAGAATCCCTGCCACGTAGAGCAGGGACATGCTGGGGAAGATGCCGTAGTTCTCCTTCACCGTCTTGATACCGGGCTCATTCTTCACCGGCCCATAGGGCGGGTAGACGAGCGCGACCTTGAGACCGTCCAGTGCGGAGTGCTTCATGCAGTCTCCCAGACCGTCAATATACCGGGGTTCCGGGGTGATGTTGAATCGCTCCTGATGCCTGGAGGACTATGCTCGGGTTTGTTCGCCCTGTCTTTGGAGACCCATGCCGCGTTGGATCAGAGCCGCTGTCCCCATTCTGATCGGCGGACTGTTGGTCTGTGTGGCGGCCTGGCAGGTCACGAGCTGGACCGAAAGAAATGGCCTGATGAACGGCTACCAGAACGAGTATCTCCATGTGGGCAATGCCCTGGACCTGTGGCAGGCCTTCCAGGACCGAGACGGCCATACCTTTGGCTACCTGTTGCGAGAGAACTACTGGCCTCCGGTGTTCTACCTGGCCCCGTGGCCGCTCTTTGCCCTGGTTGGAGCCGGGCACCAGGCCATGGTCTGGACCAACCTGTTTCACCTGGCCGTGTTGTTGGCGGCGGTCTACCACCTGGGGCTGACCTTGCGGGACCGGGGCACGGGGCTGTTGGCCATGGGCCTGGTCATTGTGCTGCCTTCCGTGTTCGGCAACCTGGTGCGCTTTGAACCCAATGTGGCGGTCTGCGCGTGGGTGACCCTGGGGGCACTCTGCCTGGTGAAAAGCCGCGGCTTTTCCGATCGTCGGTGGTCCCTGGCCTTTGGGTTGGCCTGTGCGGTGGGCCTGTTGATGGATCGCATCTCCCTTGCGCTCTTTCTGGGCTTGCCGGCACTGGTGGAGGTGATGGGTGCTCTCACGAGCGGGGATCGGCGTCAGAGAGGGGCCAACCTGGCCATGGCTACCCTGGCGTTGCTGGTGGTGAGTGGCTGGTGGCACTTCGAATTTGTCCAGCAGCACCTGGCGGAACTGACCAGCCAGGGAGGAGTTGGGGAGATCGACAGCACGGGCTCCCAGACGGAGTACCGGTCGCCCTGGGCCCTGACCTCGCTGCTGTACTACCCGGCCATCCTGCTGGACGAACAGGCGGGGCTTGTGCCGGGTCTCTGGCTGTTGTTCGCCCTGGTGCTTTCCCTGGGCGGTCTGCGCGACCGGCGCCGCGTGCCCGTGGCGGTCGTGCTCACGTGTCTGTTGGTTTTCGGCATCATCCAGAAGAAACAGGTCTTCTACACCATCCCGATGTTGGGGTGTCTGTGCGTGCTGGGCGCGGATCGACTGCGGGCCTGGCCCCGCATGGGGGTGTTGATCTCGGTGGGGGTACTGACGGCCGGCGTCCACCAGTTGGGCTGGCAACTGTGGGGGGCCGGGCTTCCCCTTCCAGACCGGCCCGCAGCCTTGATTGGAGGCCCTGCCCTGCCTTTGGCCTGGGCTGATCGGCGCTTTTCCCAGGCCCGCCGACCGGTGGGGCTGAACCTGCCGATGGACGCGCTACTCGAAGAGCTTCCAGCGGGGGACCTGGTCGTGTTCTCCGACGATCACGCCTGGTTCGAGACCTACCTGGTGCTCCAGCTTCGGGAGCGCCGTCCGGGGGACCGGGTCCGAGGGCTGCTCACGAACCCCATGGGGACCTATGAGTGGTTCCGGACTGCTGCAGCCTTTGTGGTCGTCAGCAGCAGTCGCGCCGAGATCTATCCCACGGGGCGCTCCCTTCGCACGGCGCTCCAGCAGCGCAACTATGTGCTCGACGAGCTTCCACCCGTGGTGGAGGTCATCGAGGCCGGTGCGAGCCTGTACGATCTGCAGGCCTCGTGGTCCCTGTCCCATGGTCCGACGCTTCGGGTCTTCGTTCCGGTGAGGCCCGGCAGTTGAGACCTCTCGAGGCGGGATCGACGGTGCAGTTGGGCGCCTAGGAACCCCTCTGCTTCTCATCCAGGCGGCGAGTGGCCTCGAGCATCAGGAAGTTCGTGTCGCCCTGGATGTTGGTGCCCTCGGGTTTTTCGTCCAACTGGACCTCGAAGCGACCCTTGGTCATCCCGAACAGGTCGACCAGGGCGTCTTCTCCCCGTTGATCTTCCCAGGAGGCGTGGACGATGCCGCCATCGACCAGGTTCAGGCTTCCGTTTCCATCGGGACCGACCAGGGAGATCTTGGCGGTCTTGCCGGCCATGGAGAGGGTCTGGATCAGGTCCTGGAGCGACAGGTCAGCCAGCTGTCCGTTCATGCTGGCCGCAGAGGCGGTGCCGTTGCGGGCCACAGCACGCTTGAGACGAGCCACCAGGACGTTCAGGTTGATCGGTTTCTCCAGGACGTCCTCGGCCCCCAGTTCGATGCCCCTGGCCACATCCAGGCTGTTGGCGCGGTTGCTGAGCAACAGGACCGGGACATCCTTGGTCAGGTCGTCTCGCTTGAGATCGAGCAGCAGCGTGAGGCCATCCTTCTTGGGCAGGCGGAGGTTCGCGATGAGCGCTGCGGGCACCAGGGTCCGGACGCGCTCCAGTGCTGCCACCCCGTCCGGGGCGAGAACGACCTCGTACCCCAGGCGTCCGATGCGAGTCTCGATGGCGGTGGTCAGGGCACCGTCTCTCTCCGCAACCACGATGGTGCGCGTTCCGAGGGCGGCTTCTTCCACTTCGGCGAGGCGGCCTCGGAGGGCCTCTCTGCGCAGGACGGCTGAGACTGCCTCCAGGACCTCTGAGTCGTGGCTTGCTGCTTTTTCGCCGAGGATGCGTGAGGCGTTGCTCTCGGCGGTCGCCCCTGCCGAGACGATCTCGCGGACCGTGTAGAGGATCTCGGCCCCCTGGTGTCCGGTCTGCTCGGAGGTGCCGGTCACGCGCTGTTCCAGACAGGTGAAGAGACCATCCAGGTCAAAGGGCGGACTCATCGGGCCCAACAGGGCCAGGGCCAGCTCGAAGCGACGAACACTCCTACGGTTGGTCGTGTCATCGGCCACCAGGCCCTGGACCACAGACATCTCCTCCAGTTCGCCGAAGAGCGCACAGATGATCAGGGTGTCCCGTTGTTCCGGGTGCAGCCTCAGTTCCGTCGCGACCAGTCGGACCAACTGGACGGTGCGCCGGACCCGGGCCCGCACGGCCATGTTCTTGTTTTCCGAGGCCAGGAGGAGGAATTCGACCAGATGCTGATAGAAGTCGCCGGCAGCCCGAAAGGGCACAGTTGGGCGACGGCTGGGGCCCCATCCCTCCACTTCGGTGACCAGCAAGCCGGGTCGAATTCGTCTCCAACCGGCCTTGTAGGATTCTGCCTGGCTTCTGTGCTCGGCTCGGTAGAACACCCGGTCGAACTCCTCGGTCTCCAGGAGCACTGCGACCTGCTTCGTGTCGTGGGCGAACTCCGCACGGGCCTGTTCGACGTTCTCCAGTTCGCGCAAGGCTCCGAGGACCTGGAGATCGGGTTCCAGGATGATCACCCGGCCACCCAGCCGCTGGGGCAGGATCGCCTTGCTGTGGTCGGTGGGTTCATCTCCGACGAGTTCATCGGTGTCGTCCTCGGCACTCTCCTCGGGGAGAAGCCGTTCGATGAGCTTGGTGATTGCCGAGTCGGGCCCCACAAAAAGGCGCATGGTCTCCGCGCCGGCTTGTTCCTGGGCCTGTCGCAGGGCCGGTACGTTGGTGGGGTCCGGGGTGATGAGCGAGAGAATTTTCCGTTCGGGGTCGTAGTACGTGGGCACGACGTGGCCGGTGCGAATGAGCTCTGAGGACAGGAGTTCAAGGGTCGATGGCGGGACCGTCAGTCGCGCCAGGCGCTCTTCGGAGACAACCTGCAGGCGGAACTGGTGCGCGATGGCCCGAGCGATGGCCAGTTCATCGAGAAAGCCGAGACGCATGGCGATCTCGCCAAAGCGGAGGTCATCACCGGCACGCAGGCGGCGAAGGACCTTCTCGACCTCCAGGGGCGTCATGAGCTTTAGCTCGACGCAGACCTCCCCGAGAGGGGCTCGGGCCATTGCACTCTCCTGATACTCGAAGCATAGACCAAGGACGCGCTGCCCTGAAAAGACCCCCTGCTACACTTCGGCCTGTGTCGGATGTCGAACAGGTTGACGGTTCAGTCTTTGAGCATCGCCTTCACATCAAGGCCCAGGGCCTGGTGCGAGAGGTCTTCCTGAACCTGGTGAAGCACGGCCGGACTTCTCGGCTTTACGGGGCAGGCCACCGTCACGCTCGGCGCTTTCTGGACGCTTACACCCAGGCGTTGTTGAGCTTTCTGGAGGAGTTCGAGGTCATGCAGGTCGAGGTGACCCCGGACGACTTTCTGTGGCAGGGACAGCCGGTGCTCTCCAAGGCCACGAATGCCCAACAGATGACCTACGGGCTTTATGCCGAGGGTGCGCGCGGGTTGTCAATCGAGCGAGGCACCGAGACGCGCGAGACCGTCAAGCTCGCTGACCTCCTGAGCCGAGACTGGCTGCGCCGCACCGAATTCGATGATGACCTGATCGCTGCGTGCTGGCGCGCGGACTTCGAACACGTCCACGTGGACGTGGCCGATCGATTCACGGAGGAGCAGGACGACGGCGGGGACTCCGCGTTGCGTGAGGACCTTGCCCTGGGTCGCTCAGCCGGTACCGATGCGATGCGTATGACGGGCGACTCCGTGCTGGTGCCACAGATTCAGGGCCTTCTCAGGGAGCTCCAGGCGGACGCCCTCCGCCAGGACCAGGTCGTCACCATGAAGCAGGATGAGGCCGAGGTCTTCCTGCAGCTCAAGGACGAACTTGAGATGACGGAGAGCGAGGACGTCCAGGAGCGAGAGGAGGAGGAACTCCTTCAGATGGACGAAGGAGCCAGGCAGGCCCTGGCTGCCGAGATTCAGCAAATCGAGGAAGAGGAGGATGTCGGCCTGGACGATGTGGCCGGGGCGATATTCGAGATCGTTCGTCTGGAGCCAGATTCCGAAAAGGTACAGCAACTGGGCGCAGAGCTGGCCAAGCTGGTGGTCTTTGCCATCGAGCGCGGCGAGAGTCCAAGCGGCGGGACCCTGTTGCGTCGGGTCCTCTGCCTGGGCTGGAGTGACCTGTTTCCAGACCATGACCTGGGGCCCTTTCTGGAGGGCCTGAGCAGCCTGTTGAGCGAGGCCAACATCGCTCGAATGGTTCCTTCCCTGCAGCGGCAGGCAGAGGCCGGTCAGGATCTTGGAGCCATCTTCAGCGTGCTTAGCAGCCTGCCACTGTCTGTGATTCCAGGGTTGTTGCGTCTGGGAGAATCGGTCAACCGGATGGAGGTCCGGCAGGTCATTGCCGACGCCCTGGTGATCCTCATGGAGTCGGACCTCGACGCCCTGAACGAGATGCTCGAACAGGTCGAAGGAGTGGCATCGGTGGTGCCGCTTCTGGCCCTGGGGAGGCTGGAGGCCATCAGGGCCATGGACATCTGTCTGGGCAGGGTCCGGGACCCGGAGGCAGAGGCACGGGAGGCGGCCCTTCGTGCTCTTCGTCGTCACCGGTCCACCCGCATCAAGGATGTGATGGCGGATGCCATCGGAGACGACGCCCAGGGGGTTCGCATCGAAGCCCTCCGGTACCTGGCGGTCTACCGGATCACCGACCAGCAGCAGAAGATGGAGGCCCTGCTGCGGGGCGGCGTCCTGGAGGGGGTCACCGAGCGGGAGGCCAAGGCCTGGACCCAGGCCTTGGCCCACATTGGTCGACAACGGGCGGTCCCGTTGTTGCACGCCATGGCTCTGGGGGAGCTTCCCGGGAGTGACCAGGTTCAGGTACAGAAGTTGGCCTTGCAGGGTCTGTACGCCACCGGAGTGGCCGATGGACGCCGGGCCGTGGATGAAGTCGCGCGCAGGCGACCGGAACTGCGGGAAATGGTGCGCGAACTTGCCACGGAGCAGCGCCGCAAGAAGCAGCAGGCTCGGGCATGAGTGAACCCAGGTCTGAAGCGGACCTGCGACGCCTGCACGAGCAGGGAAAGCGCTTCGTCTATCGGGCAGCGACGCTGCTGCGCACGTCCAAGATCTACAGCCTGGACAACCAGACGATGGCCTACTCGCTGAATGTGGCGACTGCGGCTGCAAATCGCCTGGTGGACCAGCTCAAGGACGTGAAGCTGATCGGCGAGGGCGACACCGTCCACATCAACCACTACCGCATTCGCGTGGATCGGGGCATGGTCCCGCAGATCCGTTTCTTCAACAAGTTCCTGCATGGACGGGGTGTTGGGGGCTTTCGTGTCAGTGGGCAGACCAGCATCGAGGACTGGAAGAGGACCATCGAGGTGCTGTTATCGGTGGCTGAAAATGCCCAAGAGGAAGTGGACAACTCTGGAGTGCTCAATGCCCAGTTGGGGGACACCGGTGTCCTGAGCCTGCGTTTCACGCCGGTCCTGAAGCTACGGCGAGGCACCTTGGGAAACCTGGGGGGAGGGGAGGGCGAGTCCGTCCAGGTCGCCGCGAGCCGGAGCCTCCACATCTATGTTCGAGCGGTACGTGCGGTGAGCGCGATGCACCTGCGACTCCAGGGCGGTCGAGGGCATGCCGGGCTGTCCAGGGTCGTGCAGCACCTGGTTGAGATGTCCTTTGAAGAGCCCCGGAACTACCTGGCCCTCGTGCAGCTGAAGGACCAGGGGGACTACGAGGCCCTGCACCCGGTCAATACCTGCATCCTGGCCATCGCGATGGGCCGTCGCCTGGGCTTGAGTCGTGGTGCCTTGCTGGATCTGGGGCTGGCTTCCCTGGCCTGTGACGTGGGAATGTTGTCGATTCCCCACGACGTTCGGTCCAAAGCGGGGCCCTTGGACCCCACTGAACGTCTGCGGCTCGAGCATCATCCCCTGGACTCGGCGCGGGAGTGTTTTCGGGGGGCTCGGATGGATCTCTCCCTTCAGCGCCGCATCCGGGTGGCCATGGAGCACCACATGGGATTCGACCTGGGTGGATACCCCCGGGTCCTGGAGTGGGGGGAACTTCACCTGTTCTCCAGGATCTACGCTGTGTCGGAGACCTATGACGCCCTGACGACGACCACGCCCTGGCGGGATGGCCTGCTTCCGGACGAGGCCCTGGCCCAGATGATGGAAGAGGCGGGTACACGACTGGACCCAGCTCTGGTTTCCAGCTTTGTGAACATGCTCGGTCGCTATCCGCTGGGGTCCGCAGTGATGCTCACCAGTGGCGAGGTCGGCGTGGTCTACATGACTCCCTCGGACGCCAGGCATGTGCGACGTCCGATCGTGAAGTTGCTGCTGGACAGCGGCGGCAACAGGCTCGCAGAGCCCCAGCTTGTGGACCTTCGGAACCAGGACGGGGAGGGGCGGTATTCACACTCCGTGGCCCGTGCTGTTGACCCGGAGTCGCTGGGTGTGGATGTGAACCGAGCGTTGTACGGCTGATCGTCGGTTAGGTTCAAGGGGATGATGGACACTCCCCTCGTTCGACTGCGCGCCATCTTCCAGGACGCAGGCAATGCACTGGTCGCCTTCTCAGGAGGCGTGGACTCTGCGTTGGTCGCCTGGGTAGCCCACGAGGAACTGGGGGAAAGGGCTGTGGCACTGACCGCAGACAGCCAGACATTTCCCGCCGAGGAACGAGCCATCGCACTTGCCATCACCACCGAACTGGGCATGAACCATGTGTTCCTGAAGAGCCAGGAACTGGAGAGCGACGGCTACGCGGCGAATACCGGAGACCGTTGCTATTTCTGCAAGAACGAGTTGTTCGATCTTGCTGCCGACAAGGCCCAGGAACTCGGGCTCAACTGGGTGATGGATGGCACGGTCCTCGATGACCTCGGGGACGATCGCCCGGGGTTGGTCGCTGCCTCCAGGCATGGGGTCCGGCATCCGCTTGTCGAGGCGGGCTTTGACAAGGCTGCGGTGCGGGAGACTGCCCGGTCTCTGGGCGTGCCAGTCTGGGACAAGCCCTCTTTCGCCTGTCTCGGCAGTCGTTTTCCCGTGGGAACTCGGGTCACGGCGGAACGGGTCGAGATGGTCGGTCGTGTGGAGAGCCTGCTCAGAGTCTTTGGGTTGCGACAGTTTCGAGTGCGCTTTCACCTGGTCGAGGACCAGCCCATGGCCCGCATCGAGCTGGATTCCTCGGAACTCGAAGTACTGGTGCGCGAAGGCATTCGAGATGCCCTGGTGGAACTCACCCGCCAGGTCGGCTTTCGCTGGGTCACCCTCGACCTGGAGGGCTACCGCACCGGCGGTGCGAGATGAAGACACTCCTGTTGGGGGATCGACCCACCGATACCTCCTCGCCAGCCAGGCGTCGTGTCTGCTGGGAACTGCTGGGCCTGTGGCTCTTCACACTGCTCGCAATCCGTGGGGTGGTCACCCTTCACAGCGCCACGGGCATCCCGGAAGTGGTCCTCGCGGTGGTGCCCTGCCTCTTCATCTACGTGCCCGTTCTTCTGTGCCGGTTGCGAGGGGTCGACTCCTACGCCTACCGACTCTCCATTCCGGCCTTTCGAGACACCGAGGCCTGGAGAGAGTCTCTGGGGGAAGCGGGCAAGGTCCTGGGCATCATCCTGGTCCCCTGGCTCATCGGCTACCACCTCTACCAGACGGTGATCTTCGGGTTTCAGCCGGGCCTGAGACTCCCAGCCGAGTTGTTCACGCTGGTCGCCTACCAGCTCTTCTTCGTGGCCATTCCCGAGGAGTTTTTCTACCGGGGCTACATGCAGACCCGGTTGAATGAAGTTCTCGAGCGTCGCTTCCTGCTGTTCGGGATTCCCTTTGGCCACGGGCTGTGGATCACCAGCCTGCTCTTTGCTTTTGGGCACTCCCTGGTGGTGTTTCGTTGGTGGCATTTCGCCACGTTCTTTCCCGGCCTGCTCTTCGGGCTGCTGCGGGAACGGACCGGAGGAGTGATGTCCGGGGCCTTCTTCCACGCTGTTTGCAACATCCTCGTGGTGTGCCTGGACACCAGCTATGGCGTCATTCCACCGTGACGCAGGATTCAGTCGGCCTTCTTCTTCGCTTTTTTGGCAGGCGTCTTCTTCTTCTTGGGTGAAGCAGCCTTCCGACGGCTGGGGGGCCGGGTCTTTGGTGTCGCCACCTGGGTCTTGAGCGCCTCGATGAGCAGGGCCTGTTCGTTCTGGGCCGTCTCCAGGGCTTCGATGCGTTTGTCGAGCCTCTTCGTCAGATTCGTGGCGGTTGACACAGCACCACGCATGTCGTTCACCAGGTCACGCATTTCACGGTAGTCGGTGCGGGTGGGAATCTGGCGATCGTTGAGGATGTCGTAGACGACATCTTCGAGCAAGGGACGCACCACGGGCAGCAGCGTGTCGGAGATCGAGGAGTAGAGGAAGTCCGCAATCCAGGCCATCGGGCCTCCATGGGGCTTGGATGGCGTTGTATGGCTCATCCACGGCTGGTGTCAACAAGGGCAGGGGCAAGGGGGCTTCCTTGCCGAATCCTTGGAGGGAGTGCTAACGTGCTCCGACCCAAATTCGTTTCGGCGCCGGTGATCCTGCGGTTCGTGAATGCCTACCTGTCCCTTCTGTCAAACGCAGATCTCTGACGAGCTTGAACGGTTCGGAGGGGCTTGCCCTCATTGTTTCAACCGGGTTCCAGGCGAAGAGACGGCCACGGACCCTGGCACCCAGGATCCTCACGCCGCGAGTGGTGGTGGGCGGGGTAGCACCGTAGGCGTGTTTGCGATGGTGCTCGTGATGATGAGCGTCGCCATCTACTACTCGATGGGCCCGGGCGCGGTCGCTCCAGAGACCCTGGCGTTGAGCGCTGCCGCGGAGGAGCCTCAGTACTTCTACAGCATTGACCTGGATGAGCTGGTGCCCTCCAGCGTGATTCCCACGAATCCGGGCGGGGAAACGCCGGAGCCGGAAACACCGACTGAGAGCACCCCGCCCGCCAAGGCCAAATCCAAGTCCAGCAAGCCCGCCGCGAGCAACAAGACGACGACACGGAAGAGCGAGCCGGCTCTTGAGGAAGGGCCTCCGCCGACGGAGACCCCGGAAGAACCTCGCAGGCCGACGATCACGGCGACAAGTTCGCGAACGAGTCAGACCGGCTCCACAGCGACGGGCGGAGTGACTGTGATGCGTCGCTCATCTGGAGGTGTGGCGCTGTCTGACCCTGCCGAAATCGCGGCCATGGTGCGGGAGGCGATGAGTCGGTATTCCGAGCAGTTCTCCCAGTGTCACACCAAGATGCTCAAGCAGGACGAGACCTTTCGAGGCATCTGGGAACTGACACTGGTCGTGGGCACCGATGGTTCGGCGTCTCGCGTGACGGTGGCACCCAAGGACGAAACGGCATCCAACGAGGACTTCGAGGCCTGCATGATCTCCAAGGTCGAGAAGTGGAAGTTCAAGACGACCACCGAGGCCATGGGCTTCAGGAAGCGGTACACCTTTGACAGTTGAGTGAGCCTGTCGACTGGTTGGGTTCAGCCCGGCCGGGTCATCAGCAGTGCGTCCTCTCCGTCCGGGTAGTAGCGGGTCCGTCGGCCGACGATAATGAATCCGCACACCTGGTAGAGCGCCAGAGCCGGTGTGTTGGAGGCGCGAAGCTCCAACAGTGCGGGACCGGTTCCACAGGCCTGGAGCAGGGCTTCCAGGAGGGCTCGACCGCCGCCCTGCCTGCGGGCCTGCGGGGACACCGCGATCTCGTGCACATGCACCTCCCCTGCCACGGACCGGCCAATTGCGTGTCCCTGGACCCGGCCCGCCTCCTCCCAGACCAGCACCCGGGCCAGGGTTTGCACCAGTTCCTTCTCGATCTGGGAGGCCGACCAGCCCACTGCCATGGCTGCCATGGCTGGCACGTCCTCGGGCCTTGCCGGGCGGATCATGGGAGGGGTTCCGGCCGATGGACGAGGCCTTCGGCCCGCAAGCCGGTCACCCAGCCCTGGTAGCGAGCGAGCCAGGCCTGTTCCTCTCCCTCCACGGGGGCCCCGAGGGTTCGCAGGACCGCCGCCTCGACCACCATGCGATTTCGAACCAGGACCTGGATGGTTTCTTCGGTCAGTCCCCATTCCAGGAGAAAGGCCTCCCATTCTCCCGGGGCTTCAAAGGTCCTCCTCAGTGCGATCAAACGGGCCTCAAGGGCTCTCTGGCTGGGCTGGTAGAGGCGAACCTGGCCCGCATGACCCCGGATTCGTCTCTGATCCTCCAGGGCGTTGGCGTTTCCCTGGAAGAGGGCGGGGATCACGCTGGGGTCACGGACACTCAACTGGGCTTCCAGAGCGATGTCGCTGGTGGTGACCACGCGTTCCCCAAGCACGCTCTCCACCCTGTCGATACGCTCCGCAAGGGCTGGGCCTGTGCACAGAACGGCCAGGCCCAAGGACGCCAGGATGGGGAGTCGGTTTGCCACGGGTGATGGAAGCATTACACCTCGTAGCCCCTGTGCGCCCACCCGGGCGTTGGTTGTGCCTGACCATTCATGATTGAAGCCCACGGCCTCACCAAGCGCTACGGCCCGATGACCGCCATCGAGGACGTCAGTTTTTCGGTTGCAGATGGCGAAATTCTCGGTTTCATCGGTCCCAATGGGGCGGGTAAGACGACCACCATGCGCATCTTGACCGGGTACCTCCCGGCCAGTGATGGGCGGGCAATTGTGGCCGGGCATGACGTCTTTGAGCAGCCGCTGAAGGTCAAGAATGCCGTGGGCTACCTGCCGGAGACCCCGCCGTTGTACCGGGAACTGACGGTGGGGCAGTACCTGGGGTTCGTGGCCGAGTTGCGCGGCGTGGCCCGCAGTCAGCGCCTTCGACGGATCGGGGAGGTGATGGAAAAGGTCGGCCTGACCGGATGGGAACGCCGGATTCTGGGCAGCCTGTCCAAGGGATACCGGCAGCGGGTCGGATTGGCCCAGGCCATGGTGCACGATCCACCGGTGTTGATCCTCGATGAGCCGACCTCGGGCCTCGACCCGGCCCAGGTCGCCGGGGTTCGGGAACTCATCGCCCGGCTGGCCGGAGAGCGCACGGTCATCTTGAGTACGCACATCCTGCGAGAGGTCGAGGCCCTGTGCAGCAGAGTGGTGGTCATCGACCAGGGCCGGGTCGCCGCTCGGGGTTCCCTGGAAGAGGTCTGTGCCATGGCTGGCGGGGTCTGGTACCGGGCCCGGGTCGAACAAGAAGAAGAAGCACCCGCAGTGGTGGCTGCGGCGGTGGGAGGGCTGGCGGGAGTCACCGAAGTCCAGGCGCTGGACGACGGTTCCCTGCAGATCCAGGCGCCAGGGGATCCTCGGGCCGAGATCGCCCGCCTGGTCGTCAGCCGGGGTTGGAGTCTCGCGGCACTCGATCGCCAGGTCCCGGGGCTGGAAGAGGCATTCCTCCACATTGTCGGCCGGGAGCACGGGTGATTCGCACGGTCTGGGCCATCTACCGGAAGGAGCTGCGGGTCTACTTCGTCAGCCCCCTGGCCTATGCCTTTCTGGGGGCCTTTCTCTTTCTGGCAGGCCTGTTCTTCTACCTGGGCATTGCCATGACGGGAGAAGCCTCTCTCCGGGTGATGCTGGGAAACCTGGCCATCTCGCTCTTGTTCGTGTTGCCGATGCTCACCATGCGACAGCTGGCCGAGGAGCAGCGGCAGGGGACCTTTGAACTCTTGATGACAGCACCGGTGCAGTTGCCTGCGTTGATCCTGGGCAAGTGGTTTGCGGTGCTGACCCTGTGTGCAGCGATGCTCGTCGGCACGCTGCTGTTTCCAATAGTGCTGGCCTACTACGGGGAACCGGACTGGGGCATGGTCGCCACCAGCTACATCGGCATGTTCTGCTGTTGTGCGGCCTTCTCGGCTGCAGGCATGTTCACTTCCTCACTGACCGACGACCAGGTTGCGGCCGGCCTGGGAGGAATCCTCCTGCTCTTGCCTTTCTGGCTGGTGGGCAACGCCACCGCGGTGCTCGGCGAGGAGTGGCAGGAGGTCATTGACCTGGTGGCGCTCTTGCCTCACCTTCGTTCGTTTACCCGAGGGGTCCTGGATTCGGCGGATCTGGCCTGGTTCGGCGGATTCTGCTTCATCTTCCTGTTTCTGACCTACCGGACCCTGGAGTCGCGACGGTGGCGCTGAAACTCTCGGCACAGTTGCAGCGCCGGCTGTCCCATGGGGGCAATGCGTCGTTCGTCACGCTGCTTGTCCTGGCGCTGGTGGTGATGCTCTACGGGGTGGCGGACCGCCACCGGTTGCGGGTCGATGTGTCGACGGACCAGTCCAGCACCCTGCTCGATGACACGCTCAAGAAGTTGTCCTTGCTCGATGCAGATGGCATTGAAGTCACGGTGACCGCCTTCACGGCCCAACAGGGCAAGTCGGACAGCTACTTCAAGAACCGGGCGCTCAAGGACCTGCTCCAGGAGTTGGACTACCACTCCACGTTCGTGAAGACCGACCTGGTGAATTTCGACCGGGAGCGCCTCACCGCCGAGGCCCTGGGGGTCAGCAACTACGGACACCTGGTCATCCAACGTGGCGAGGACCGGGTCGACATGAAGGACCGGGACCTGTTCCGTCGAAAAGGAAAGGGCGCCGAGCGCAAGCTGGAATTCCTGGGCGAAGCCGCCTTTGCGCGGGCTGCCAGCCAGTTGTTGGACAAGCGCAAGAAGCGGGTTCTCGCCCTCCGAGGGCACGGCGAGTTGGACCCCGAGGACCGGGATCCCGACGGCCTTTCCGAGCTGGCTCGACTGCTGGAACAGGAGAACTACGAGCTGGAGCCACTCGATCTTTTTCGGGATCGGGAGGGCGGTGAAGCACCGGTCATTCCACCCGATGCCAGCGCTGTGCTCCTGGCAGGTTCCATGGCCGCCATGACGGCCCCCGAAGAGGATGCCCTGGTCGCCTATGTCGCTCGGGGTGGGGCATTGATGATCTGGGTGGATCCCGGACGCCCGGTCCCTGCCATCCTGGAGCGAATCGGTGTCCAGGTCCGGTCAGGGGTGGTGGCCGACAAGCTGGTGGTCTTTCCCTATGCGGATCGGCCTGTTCCTCGGTACCGGGGCCACGAGATCACCACGGACCTGGCGGATCGAAACCTGGCCACTGTACTGGCCCACATCGCCCCGCTGGCGGTCCAGGACCCGGCGCCTCGCTGGGCACGCTACCGGTCTTTGCTGGAGACCTCGCGCAATGGGTGGATCGAGCGGGGTGGGCCCTTTGCAGGCGGCAAGCCTCTCTTTCAGCCGGAAGTGGACGGAGAAGGGCCGGCCGTGATGGCCTACGCCGTCGAGATTCAGCCGGATGAAGAAGGGTTGGTCAAGCCGGGCCGGAGGGTCAGCAGGGTCCTGGTGATGGGGGACAGTGAGTGGGCGACGAATGCCTTGCTGGCTGAGGGCCCGGGCAATGCCACCTTTGCGGTCAATGCCTTTCGCTGGTTGCTCTGGGATGACGCCCGCCTGTCCATCGTCGGTCAGCCCACTCGGGTTCGACGGCTGGCGTTGACGGAGCGGGACCAGACCCTCATTCGCTGGATGGTCCTGGGACTGATGCCGCTGTTCATCCTGGCCTGTGGCATGACGGTCTGGGCAGGCCGTCGTGGACGATAGAGGAGTGGCACGATGAAGGCCTTTCGCAGCACCTTCCTGCTCGCCGTGCTGGTGTTCGTCGTCTGGGGCCTGGTCCGTGTCTTCGACCCGGCACCGGAGGTCCTGGATGAGACGCCTCCTCGGCTCTTCGTCTTCGAGAAGCAGGACGTGGTCCGGGTCCAGGTCGAGCGTCCCGAGGACATCCTGGTCCTGGCCGAGACCGACAGGGGCTGGATTCTGGAGTCCACGGGATTCCTGGCCAGCAAGTCGATGGTCAACCGGGTCAAGCACCAGCTCCACGACCTGACCGCCCGGGCCACCGTGGTGGAGAACCCGGATGAGGCCGCGCTCTATGGCCTGGCCCAGCAGGGCGTTCGGGTCACCCTGACCTTTCGGGATGCCTCGACCCTCCAGTTCCTGGCTGGTGATCCGAACCCTTCGTCGGTCAGCTACTACATCCGGCCAATCCCTGGCGACACGGTCTACACCGTCAAGAAGTCCGCGATGGACTACTACGCCTTGACGCTGGACGAGTTCCGAGAGCGCCGCTTTGCCTCCTTTGACTCCAAGGATGCCGATGTCCTGGTGGCGTCGCTTCCCGGTGGCCAGTCCTTGAAGTTTCAACGGGTCGGGGAGCGGCTCTGGGAGATGCTTGAGCCAGTGGCGATGTATGCCTCACGAGACGAGGTGCGGTCCCTGCTGGGTCGGATTGCGGCCCTGAAGGTCCGGGAATTCGTCGTCGAGATGCCGGCCGATGGCAGTGGGGACCTGGGCCAATACGGATTGGCCCCTCCCCGGGCGCGATTCGAGGTCCGATTCGGGGCTCGGGAGCCGCTGGTGCTGAGGATGGGCGACCCGGTCAGCGATGCCGAGGACGAGACCCACAGCTACTTCCAGTTGGGGGAAGAGCCCACCATCTACTCCGCGAAGCAGGGCCTGTTGGAGGACTACCAGCAGGACGCCTCTGAGTTCCGTCTGCGTCGCTTCATGCGGGTCGACCACAGCGAGGTCGCCTTCGTCGACCTGGACCTGCAGCCCGGCCCCGATGACGAGGACCTCTCCGGACAGGTCAGCCTCCGGTACATGGGCGACGTCTGGCAGTGGGGAGAAGACGGTCGACCGGTTCCCGGAAGCACCCCCGAGCGGGTCGCCATGCGCACTGCAGGGGTCAAGGCGGAGGATTTCCTGGCCGACAGTCCAGCATCGCTGGCCCCCTATGGTCTCGACACGCCTCGAGCCCGGGTCACGCTGACCACCGAGGAAGGCACGAAACGAACCCTGCTCCTGGGAAGTCAGGGGGAATCCCGCTTCACCCACGAGGACCGTGAGATCGAGCGATACCATGCGATGGTCGAGGGGGAGGCTCCCGTCTACCTGGTGGACCGGGGGGTCCTGTCGGTGGTCAAGGACGCGGTGCGTGAGCACGGCAGGAAGAGCGACAAGGACGACGACAAGGCCGAGCGTCGCGAGAAGATGGAAGCCGAACTCGGCAACAAGGAAGGCGAAGGATGATCGGGGTTCTCTGGCTGGTTGCCTGTGTATCGGAACCTGCACCCACACCCATCGAGCCCTCGACCGAGCCGGCCGCGGCACGGGAATTGGCCCTGGTCTACAGCCACGACCTGGACGGCGAGATCGAACCCTGCGGCTGACCCAAGCGTCCCCTGGGCGGTCTGCCCAGACGTGCCACTGTGGTCGAGACCTGGGCCGGGACCCATGACCTGGTGATGGTTGATGCGGGTGATGCCTTCTCCAAGAGCCCGACCGTTGCCGAGGCCACCCGAGGTCAACAGGAACTCAAGGCCGAGCTACAGGTGCGAAGCCTGGTCGCAGACGGGTTGCAGGCCTTTGTTCCGGGTGCTGGCGACCTGGCGCTGGGGAGTGACTTCCTGGGCCGGATGATCGATGAACACGGTCTTCCGGTGCTGGCCGCCAACCTGGTCTGCGAGGGACGGACTTTTCCGGGCACCCGTGTCGTCGAGGCTGCAGGACGTCGGGTGGGTCTGGTCGGCCTCGTGGGCGCTGAGCTCCAGGATTGCGAGGTCAAGGAGCCGGTTCAGGCACTGAATGCCGGACTTGCCGCCCTGGGCGAGGTGGACCTGACCGTGCTTGTGCTGAATGCCCCACGACGAGCGGCCAACGAGATCCTGGAGGCGGTCTCAGGGGTGGACTTCGTGGTGACCGGAGGGAGCGGGCAGACCATCCAACAGCCCAGGCGGCTCACCGGGGGCGCCTGGCAACTCGCGGGCGGGAGTCGGGGCAAGAAGCTCGGTGTGCTGTCGCTCACCTGGAAGGAGGGGGCGAGTGGTTGGCTGGGCGATGGCGAGAGCGAGGCGCTTGCGCGGCGACTGGATCGCTACCGAACCCGCGTGGACGAGATGGCCGATCGGGCTGCCAATTCAGAGGAGGACGATGCACGGAGACGGGCCCAGGTGCAGCGTTCCCACTACCAGGAGGAGGTCAGGCGACTGGAAGAGGAACTGGCGGCGGCCGTCGAGGCAGCCCAGGGTACCCAGGCCCACCGCTACGAGCATCACCTGGTGGAACTCGACAGCACGATCTCGGACCATCCGCGGGTCGCGGTCTGGATGGGCGAGACCAAGGCAGCGGTCAATGCGCTGGCGTCCTTGGGATCCGCCACGCCGAGTGATCCGGGCCCCTTTGTCGGAAGCCAGGCCTGCAGCGGGTGTCACGGGGCCGAGACCCGGCAGTGGGAGGAGACCGGACACGC